>DVNS01000074.1 GCA_018714145.1 Candidatus Avilachnospira avistercoris | reverse complement strand
CCGCTTTGCGGCTCTCAGCGTTCAAAGAACGCTGGTTATACTATTCGCAATCGAAGATTGCTCATACCACGACCGGTCGAAACAAATGCTCACTGGTTCGCGCTTGTTTCGCTTACGGTCATGGTATAATAAATTTCGCAATGCGAAATTTTGAGCCACTTCACGGCTCACATCGTCCATAGGACGATGGTCCCATTATCAATATTTAAAGGAGAGACCATGGCAAACATCGAACACATCATCGAGAGCAGACTTTTGGAGCTCACGGCACGCTATCCTGAGCTTGCTTCGGTGAGGGAGGATATAAAAAAGGCCTATCTTATACTTAAGGACTGCTATGATAATGGCGGAAAGCTCATGATAGCCGGAAACGGCGGCTCCTGCTCCGATGCCCAGCATATAGTGGGAGAACTCATGAAGGGCTTCTGTAAAAGACGGGAACTTCCCACTGAGCTTAAGGATAAAATGGACGGATATCAGGCCTCCATGGAGGGCTGTTTCCCCGAGGGGATGGGACCTGTCTCAGACAAGCTTCAGCTTTCCCTTCAGGCCATAGCCTTAAGCGACCATCAGAGCCTGAACACGGCTTTTGCCAATGATGTATCCTCTGAGCTCTGCTTTGCTCAGCAGGTCATGGGCTATGGAAGGAAGGGAGATGTGCTTCTGCTTATATCCACCTCGGGCAACAGCAGAAATCTGCTCTATACCGTTCCGGTCGCAAAGGCCCTTGGCATAAAGGTGCTTGCGCTCACCGGCAAGGACGGAGGCAGGCTTGCAGGACTTTCGGATGCAGCCATCATAGCGCCGCAGCAGGAGACCTATAAGATACAGGAGCTTCACCTTCCCATTTATCACTGTCTCTGCCTTATGCTGGAGGATACATATTTTGAAGCCTGAGCACGCCTTTGCCATCTCAGCATATAAGGACTCACCATATCTTGAGCCCTGCATCTTATCGCTCGTCGGACAGGATACGCCGGGCGATATTTTGATATGCACTTCTACTCCAAACGACCACATCAGCGCCCTTTCGGAAAAGTACTCCCTGCCCCTTTATATAAGAGAGGGGGAAAGCTCCCTTCGGGCGGACTGGAATTTTGCACTTTATTGTGCCGCCCAAAGGGGGGCAAGGCTCGTGACAGTGGCTCATCAGGATGACATATATCACAGGGATTATCGGACGGCTCTGCTTTCCGCATATGAGCATTATCCGGATATGTCCCTTTTCTGCACAAGGTATGAGACCATAGATGAAAATGGCAGACGCAGGCCCGGAGAGGCTGAGGCCATAAAGCGCATACTTCGCCTGCCCCTTCGGTTAAGGAGACTTGGCAGCCTGAGATTTATCAAGGAGCTTCCCCTTCGCTTTGGAAATGGCATCTGCTGTCCGAGCTGTACTTATAATGTAGAGCTCTGCGGCACGGAGATATTTGCAGGGGACCATACTTTTGTGACGGACTGGGAGGCCCTGCTCAGGCTTGCAGGGATGCCGGGCAGATTTATATGCGAGGAACGGGAGCTTCTGTCCTATCGCATACATGACGGAGCGGCCACCAAGGAAAATATCAGAAACCACAGGCGCGAGGCAGAGGAACGGGAGATATTTGAACGTCTCTGGCCCAAGGCCGTGGCAGGGCTCATCATGATACCCTACAAAAAAAGCTACAAGGCCTATGAACATAAATAAGTAACTAAATAAGCTAATAGATTATTCATTTGTTTGAAATTTTCAGCCTGCCTTATCCGTACTATATATAAAAGAACATAACAAAATGCTTTATAGCCTTAGCTTAGTGAAACTTGCCGGTGTTTTATCACTGGCCTTCGGACTGATACCTTGTCAGTTTCCTGAATACGGCTTATCAGGCATAAGGCATAAAGGAAAGGATGGGACATCATGAAAAAGAATATGATCTGTATAATGCTTGGGGCAGCAGTAGCAGGAGCGATGATGCTGGCGGGCTGCAAGGGACAGACAGCCGCAGCAGGCGGAAGCGCCAATAACGGCAATACTCAGGTGACTGTAGCGCCTTCCTCATCGGAAAGCTCTAAGACCATAACCGTGGAGGCGAGCGAGAGCATTTCCCTTACTCCGGACATGGCGACACTGGGCATAGGCGTTACTAATGAGGCGGCTACCATCGACGAGGCCACGGCTCAGAACTCAGAAAAGGTGGATGCCATCGTGGAGTTCCTTCGCTCCATCGGATATGAGGATAGTTCCATAAGCACCTCTGACATAGGCCTTTATCCCCAGTATGATTATTC
Organism: Candidatus Avilachnospira avistercoris; assembly: GCA_018714145.1. Lineage (GTDB taxonomy): Bacteria > Bacillota > Clostridia > Lachnospirales > Lachnospiraceae > Avilachnospira > Avilachnospira avistercoris. Next base: position 5,705 of record DVNS01000074.1, on the reverse strand, counting down.
GGGATCGGAGTCGGTGCTTAAGGGTTACAGGATGGACACTACCATAGTCATAAACGATGTGCCCGCAGACAAGGTCAGTGAGGTACTTAACGGTGCCCTTGACAACGGAGCCAATACCATAAATTCCATTCGCTACTTTGCAAGCGGCTATGATGAGGCCTATAACGAGGCTCTCTCAAAGGCCCTTAAGCTTGCAGAGTCTAAGGCTTCCTCCATTGCAGAGGCCTCAGGCATAGAGCTTTCAGGACTCATGAGCATAAAGGAGCATGTGCCCAATACCTCTGCCCGCTACAGCAGTACCAACGGCTACATGGATTACGGCATGGCAAGGGATGAATCCACGGCGGCCAAGGCCTCCATGGACATGGCGGTCCTCCCCGGCACTGTGGACGCAGAGGCATCCGTGACAGTGGTATATGAGATAAAGTGATGGTGAGATCCCTGATATTTTAGGGGCCGGAATACCGGCCCCTTTATTATGCTGTTTTTTAACATGTAGTATGATATTTTAACAGTGTATGCTATAATGCACATATGAAAAACGACAAGAGATCATCAGTTTCCATATCTGTATATCTGCGCTGGCCCCTGATACTTGCAGGGCTGGTGCTTATCATGAACCTGCTTCTGATAGCCCTTAGTCCGGAGACGGCCATCTATATGGCCATCTTTACGGTCCTGTTCATAGCTATCGCTGTCTGGATATATTTTTACTCCAAGAGGGGACTATTTGGGGGACTGGTCCAGTTTGCCCAAGGCTTTGACAATGTCCAGAAGCGGCTCATGAACGATATGAACCTGCCCTATGTCATATGCGACGGGCAGGGATACATCATATGGGGCAACCGCTCATTTAAGGACATGCTGGAGGCGGAGCATGTATCGGCCTCCCATATACAGGCCATCTTTCCTGATATCACGAAGGAGATACTTGCGGAGCAGGACGAGGCAGCCTTTATCCACAGCGCCTTTGGCGGCAGACGCTTCCAGATAGAGCTTATGTGGACGAAGCTTGCGGATGATGATGACCTGATGCCGGCCCTCCTTGAGGAGTCGGAAAAGGATGTCATAGTTATGAGCATCTTTGATGAGACGGAGCTCGTGGAGACGAGACAGGTCTATCAGGAGAGCATGCTCTGCGAAGGCCTTATTTACCTTGACAATTATGACGAGGCCCTTGAGACGGTGGAGGAGGTCAGACGTTCGCTGCTCACCGCCCTCGTGGACAGGAAGATAAGCAACTACATCAGCTCCATGGACGGCTTGGTGAGGAAGCTGGAAAAGGACAAGTATTTCTTCATCATCATGGACAAGGATATGCAGCGGATGATAGAGGACAGATTTTCCGTGCTTGATGATGTCAAGACCATCAATATAGGCAATGATATGTCCCTGACCCTAAGCATAGGCATAGGCATGGGCGGAGATGGCTATAAGTCCAATTATGAGGCTGCAAGGACGGCCATAGATCTTGCTCTCGGACGAGGCGGAGATCAGGCCGTAGTCAGGGACGGGGATGAGATACTTTACTACGGCGGCAAGTCTTCGGCCATGGAAAAGAGCACAAGGGTCAAGGCCAGAGTCAAGGCCCATGCCTTTAAGGAGCTGCTTGATTCCAAGGATAAGCTCATCGTCATGGGTCATAAGATGGCGGACGTGGACTGCCTCGGTGCCGCAGTCGGCTTCTGGAAAATAGCCAATGTCTATGGAAAGAAGGCCCATATAGTCATGGGAGATTCCGACAATGCGGTGAAGCCCATAAGGAAGCAGTTCATGGAAAGCCCTGATTATCCCAAGGATATGTTCATCACCGGAGACAAGGCCCTTGAGCTTCTGGATAACAATACCATCGTGGTCGTGGCAGATGTCAACAGGCCCAGCTATTCGGAGGAGCCGAGGCTCATCGAGGCCTGTGATACGGTGGTAGTGGTGGACCATCACAGGCGTACCTCTGAGGTCATATCCAATGCGGTGCTTTCCTATGTGGAGCCCTATGCTTCTTCGGCTTCGGAGCTCGTGGCTGAGATACTTCAGTATATAGGAGATGACATAAGGCTCAGGCCTCAGGAGGCCGACGCCATGTACGCCGGTATGGTGGTGGATACCCAGAACTTTACCAACCAGACCGGAGTCCGTACCTTTGAGGCGGCTGCCTTCCTTAAGCGGAACGGAGCCGACATCATCAGGGTCAGGAAGATGTTCAGGGACAATCTGGCGGACTATAGGGCCAAGGCTCAGGCCATAGATAAGGCCGAGATATACAGGGATGCCTTTGCCATAGGCGTCTGCGACCCCGAGGGCACCGAGTCGCCCACCGTTGTCGGAGCTCAGGCGGCCAACAGCCTTCTTGAGATAAGGAGCATCAAGGCAGCCATAGTGCTCACTCCCTATGACGGAAAGGTATATCTTTCCGCAAGGAGCATAGATGAGGTCAATGTGCAGCTCATGATGGAAAAATTAGGCGGCGGAGGACATAAATCCGTTGCGGGAGCCCAGCTTGCCGGAGCCACCATAGAGGAGGCAAAGGAAAGGCTTAAGGCTATCATAGATGAAATGCTGGATGAAGGAGATATAACATAATGCAGGTGATTTTGCTTGAGGATGTAAAGAGCCTTGGAAAGAAGGGCACGGTAGTTAAGGTCAATGACAGCTATGGCCGCAATTATCTCATACCGAGGAAGCTTGGTGTGGAGGCCAATGCCGCCAATCTCAATGACTTAAAGCTTCAGAATGCCAACATGGCCAAGCTTGAGGCTGCCAAGCTTCAGAGCGCAAAGGAAGTAAAGGAGAAGCTGGACGGCAAGAGCTTCGTCGTAAGGATAAAGGCCGGCAAGGACGGCAGGACCTTCGGTTCTGTGACCGCCAAGGAGGTGGCTCAGGCCATCATGGATACGGCAAAGATAGAGATAGATAAGAAGAAGATAGTGATGGAGCCTATCAAGGCCCTTGGCGAGCAGCATGTCAAGCTCAAGCTCCACAAGGATATCAATGCTGAGATATTGCTTAAGGTAGAGGAAGCCTGAGGCTGATGGAAGATAATATATTAAAAAGGACAGCTCCCTCCAGCATAGAGGCGGAGATGTCGGTGGTGGGCTCCATGCTCATGGACAAGGATGCCATCACCGAGGCCATAGAGATCCTTAGTAAGGAGGACTTCTATCACCGTCAGTACGGCATTATGTTTGAGGCCATAAGGGAGCTTTATAATGAAGATAAGCCCGTGGATTTGGTGACTGTAAGGGACAGGCTTCAGCGTGACGGGGCCCCTCCCGAGATGCAGGCCTCTGATTTTCTGAGGGACCTGCTGGCAGCAGTGCCTACCTCGGTCAATATCCGTACCTATGCGGAGATGGTCCATGAAAAGGCCATACTCAGGAGACTTATAAAGTCCAGTGAGAGCATCATAGAGGAATGCTATGACGGCGGAAAGGACACCGAGGAGATACTTAATGATACGGAGCGGGCTCTTTTTGAGCTGATAAAGTCCAAGGGTGCAAGGGAATATGTGCCCATAGATGACGTGGTGCTGGAGGTCATGCAGCGCATACAGGAGGCATCCCAGCTCAAGGACCATATCACCGGAGTGCCTTCCGGCTTTTCTGATCTTGATTTCATGACCACCGGCTTTCAGCCCTCGGATTTCATACTGGTGGCTGCAAGGCCCTCCATGGGTAAGACGGCCTTCGTGCTCAATATACTTGAGTTCGTAGCTATCAAGAAAAACAGGCCCTGTATGATTTTTTCACTGGAGATGAGCTCCAACCAGCTGGTAAACAGGCTCCTTTCCATGGATTCGGGCGTGGATGCCCAGCTCATACGTTCGGGACGCCTTACGGACAGCGACTGGCCGAGGCTCATAGACTCGGCTGACAGGGTCGGTGCCTCCAATATCATCATAGACGATACCCCGGGAATCTCGGTGCCGGAGCTCAGGAGCAAGTGCAGGAAGGTGAAGCTTGAGAGAGGACTGGACCTCATCATCATAGACTATCTGCAGCTGATGAGCGGAAGCTCAAAGAAGAGCGACAACAGACAGCAGGAGGTGTCAGATATCTCCAGATCCCTGAAGGCCCTTGCCAGAGAGATGGAGTGTCCCGTCATAGCCCTTTCACAGCTTTCGAGAGCCTGTGAGTTGAGGGCGGATAAGAGACCGATGCTTTCAGACCTGAGAGAGTCCGGAGCCATAGAGCAGGATGCGGACGTGGTGATGTTCCTATATAGGGATGAATACTATGAGCCTGACTCAGAGCATAAGGGGGAGGCCGAGGTCATTATCGCCAAGCAGCGTAATGGCCCTATAGGTACGGTCACCCTTTACTGGCAGGCAAGCACCACCAGATTTGTCAGCAAGGAACGGGTTTATAACTAAAAAAGAACTAAAAAAAGAGCTGCCGTCCTTGGGCATATGCCGGGACAGCAGCTTTTTATCTTGCCGGAAATCCTTATCTCTCGGCCAGTATCTCATTGATATTGGCAACGAGGGGATCACATTCTATTCCATGTACCATGCATGCCTCTTCAAGGGACTCCATCTGGGAAGCAGGGCAGCCAAGGCAGTGCATGCCTGCACGCATAAGGATGGGAGCTATCAGCTCATCTACTTGGAGAAGCTCTCCTATAGTCATGTTCTTGTCGATCTGTTTCATTGAATATATCCTTTCTGTTTTATTGGCTGTATCATGGAAGCAGCTTTGACTGGCCTGTCATATAACTTATGACTTTGAGCGCTGCATCGTTATTGATTTAGCCATTTTAAGCCCTTAGGGCCCTTTATCAAATTGAAGCAAGCTTTTGTACGGCAGAATCCTCGATGACCGTAAGATAATGCTCATCATAGTATGCCAGCGAAGCTGCACTGAGCTTTAATTTGCGTCCGTACTCGGCTATCATGTTGCAGGCCTTCGGGAAATCCGAGGCATCTTCGCCGCACTTAAGCAGGAGGACATAGTGGCTGTCCTCTCCTTCCTTCTTATAAAGCTTGGATCTGATATCAAGAGATGAGATTATCTTTGCTGCAGTTATGACCCTGTCAAGGTCCTTAAAGGAAAATGCCCTTATCTGGGAGTCAGTATCTGCATTAGCCCCATTGGCATCCTTAGGAGCGGCGGCACCTCTCTGCATACCGGGCTGAAGTCCCCTTCCTCCCTCCTTAAGGAGTCCGCTGTCCTTAAGCTTCTGGATGAGGCCGTCAGCCCCCTCCAATAGCTCCGTGGTGAGCCTCTGAAGCCACTCATTGCCCGAAGTCGGGTTCTGGGCCTGTGAAAACTTGGAAAATCTCGTATCCAGCTCCTCGGGAGCCTCTACCTTTGTAATAACTATCTGAATGGCATTGCCCACCATGGGTATGGCCTCTACCATGATCGGAGTATTCTCCGCATTGAAGCCCACCTCAGCGCTTGCCTTGGTCATCATCTCATCAAAAAGCTTTCTGGCATTTTCCGTACCATAAGCCAGCTCTCTCAGGTTAAGATTCCTGACAGAGAGATCGAAGCTTGTAAGTATACACCTTATTGAATTTTCGTTGATTTTTTCTATTCTCATCTTTTACCTCAACTAAATAATATAACAAAATTTTCAACTAATCAATCTCGGGGCCCTATTTTTATAAAAATTTTATAGAAGCATACCGGCCGCTGACCGCTGCAAATTCATTATGTCAGCAAAGGAGGCTCAGGAAAATGTCCCATGGAAAAATATGAAGATAA
>DVNS01000073.1 GCA_018714145.1 Candidatus Avilachnospira avistercoris | reverse complement strand
TGGTTCGAACTAATCAAATTTGAAGCAATTTATTTGAACAATATTAAATACTGAGGTGGTAAAAATGAAGGATCCAAGGATAGCCAAGATGGCAAAGCAGGTCATCGAGTATTCAGTGCATCTGAAGCCCGGTGAGAAGGTACTTATCGACGTATGGGATGAGGCCTATGATTTCGCAGAGGCTCTGATGGCAGAGGCCCAGAGGGTAGGTGCATTTCCCTATCTTTGCCTTCAGTCCATGAAGCTCAACCGCAGGATGATAATGAACTGTACCGAGGAGAGCATGGAAGCTTGGTATAAGTATGAGGATTACCGCATGGAGGACATGGATGCCTACATCGTGGTACGCAAGAACAATAATACCAAGACCTACGAGGGCATACCTGCCGATAAGATGAGGATATACAACAAATACTATGGCAAGCTTCACTATGGTACAAGGCTCGTCAAGACCAAGTGGTGCGTGCTCCGTTATCCCAATGACACCTTTGCCCAGACAGCAGGCATGGCCACAGAGGATTTTGAGGACTTCTTCTTCGATACCTGCTGCCTCAATTATAAAAAGATGAATGAGTTGGCTGAGCCCCTCAACACATTGATGATGAAGACTGACCGCATCGAGATAAAGGCTCCCGGCACGGATATATCATTCTCCATAAAGGGCTGCTGCAAGCCCTGCGCCTGCGGCATCTTCAATATCCCCTGCGGAGAGACGGGCATGCCCATCATCCCTGAGTCGGCAAACGGATATATAAGCTACAACCTGCCTTCATTCTTCCAGGACACACTCTTTGAAAATATAAGGCTCGAGCTTAAGAACGGCATCATCGTGAAGGCTACCTCGAACCATACAGAGAGGATGAATGAGATACTGGATACAGACGAAAATGCAAGGCGTATCGGTGAATTTGCCATGGGCTTCAACCCCTACATCACAAGGCCCATACAGGACACCCTCTTTGATGAGAAGATGGCCATGACCATGCACTTTACTCCCGGCAATGACAGCATCTACAATCCCAGCGCCATACATTGGGACATCGTCACCTCCCATGCAAAGGAGATGGGCGGAGGTGAGATATGGGCAGACGGAGTGCTGATACGAAAGGACGGCCTCTTTACCCTGCCTGAGCTGCAGCAGTTAAACCCTGACAATATGAAAAAGGAGCTTGAGGCAAACAGCCTTTAAGCCGAAGAATAGGACGGTAAGGATATGGACAATGAAAAGGAGCTTCAAAGCCGCATAGATGAATGGATAAAGGCCCACGAGGAGGACATGGTCCGAGACTCCATTGAGCTCACTAAGATAAAGAGCGTGAGTGTAAAGGGAGAGGGAGGATATCCCTATGGAACCGGCTGTGCCAAGGTCCTTGATAAGGCCCTTTCCATGGCAGAAGGCATGGGCTTTGAGACTGAAAATGATGATTATTACTGCGGCGTGGCCTATCTCAGAGGTAATACCGATAAAGAGATAGGAATGTTCGGACATCTTGATGTGGTGCCCGAGGGAGACCTTAAGAACTGGGACTTCGATCCCTATGATGCACATTTTAAGGACGGATATGTGCTGGGCAGGGGCTCAAGCGACAATAAGTGTCCTGCCATAGCCTCCCTTTACAGCCTGAAGTGCATAAAGGACCTCGGCATAAAGCTTGACCACACCGTATTTATGTACTTTGGCTGTGACGAGGAAGCAGGCATGAGCGATGTGGTGCATTTCCTTTCCCATCATAAGGCACCGGAGTTTTCCTTTACCTCAGACGGACGCTACAGCCTCTGCTATGGAGAAAAGGGCATACTTACTGCAAAATTAGTGACGGATGTCACAGGTTCGGATATAATAAGCATGGAGGGAGGACAGGCCTCCAACATGGTGCCGGACCACTGCGAGGCAGTGATAAAATGCACCGACATAGCCAAGCTTAAGGCAGAGCTTCCTGAGGATATCGAGGTCGCTGATGCCGGAGAGGGCAGGGCCAAAGTCTCAGCTAATGGCATTGCAGCCCATGCGGCATTTCCCGAGGGCAGCATAAGCGCCATCCAGAAGCTTGCAGCAGCTCTTTACAAGGCTGATAAGCTGGATGTCAAGTCAAGGAAGGTCATGGGGCTCCTTTCAGAGGGCTTTAAGGACCACTACGGCACGGGACTCGGCATAGCCTTCGAGGATGAGATAGTTGGAAAGACCACGGCTGTAGGCGGAGCAGTATCCGTAAGAGACGGAAAGCTCGTCCAGCTCTTAAACGTGCGCTATGCTCTTAAGACCGACAGGGATGCCATGAAGAAGGCTCTTAAGGAGACCTGCGGGAGCTATGGCTTTTCAGTTGAGGACTTAAGCGATGATCCTCCCATGTATGTGAGCCTTGACGATCCCTGTGTGAAGATACTCCATGAGACTGCCAATGAGTTCCTTGACGGGACCTATGTGCCCTATGTCATGGGCGGAGGCACCTACGCAAGGAAGATACCCCATGCGGTAGCTTACGGCCCTACCACAAGGAAGATAGATGCCACGGATCCCCTTAAGTACGGAGAGGGGCATCAGCCCAATGAGGGCATGAAGCTCTCCGATATGACTACTGGAGTACGCATCTACGTCAATGCCCTTTTGCGCCTTGATAAGGAGCTTTCTAAGGAGAATAACTGATGAAGAAGTATTTTTTAGGACTTTATGAGAAAGCCATGCCTAACAGCATGGAGCTTTCCGAGAAGCTTGCCACGGCAAAGAGGCTCGGCTATGACTTTGTGGAGCTCAGCATCGACGAGACCGATGCAAAGCTTTCAAGGCTTGACTGGAGCCGCGAGGAGCGCCTTTCAGTAGTAAAGGCCATGTATGAGGCTGAGCTTCCGTTCCGCAGCATCTGCTTAAGCGGACACAGGAAGTACCCCCTTGGCAGTCCTGATCCGGCCATCGAGAAGCGGGGCATGGAGATAATGGAGAAGGCCATAGAGCTTGCCGATGACCTCGGCATCAGGATAATACAGCTTGCCGGCTATGACGTATATTATGAGGAGGGCAATGCCGATACCAAGAAGCGCTTTGCCGAAAATATCCTTAGGTCTACGGAGCTTGCAGCCCGTCATGGCGTAGTCATGGGCTTTGAGACCATGGAAAATGACTTCATGAATACCGTGGAAAAGGCCATGGAGTATGTAAAGCTCGCCGACAGCCCCTATCTCAATGTATATCCTGACCTCGGCAATATCACCAATGCTGCCAAGACCTATGGCACCAGCGTGGAGGAGGACATACGTTCAGGAAAGGGACATCTCTGCGCCATGCATCTTAAGGAGACCGTTCCGGGAGTATTCAGGGAGGTGCCCTTCGGCACGGGCCATGTGGACTTTGAGTCAGGCATAAGGACAGCCTTCGACTGCGGAGTAAGACGCTTTGTGACCGAGATGTGGGATATAGGAGACGGAAACTGGGAGCAGAGCATAAAGGATGCCGTCGCCATGCTGAAGCCCATACTGGACAGGCAGTAAATAAGCCTTAAGCCGATAAGGCTTCAAAAGGCGCTTCCATATTAGGAAGGCCATTCTGAAGGAAGACAAAGCTATGCTTTATACCAAAAAAGCCAAGGTGCCAAGGCTTATTTTGAGCAAACGGAAATGGCATTTACTTCAGTTTCATCCAGTATGAAAAAAACTATGATATTTTCCTAAAAGGCATAACAAAGGGCCTGAAAAAAGGCCCCGGCATATTGAATATACACAGCAAAAGTTATAAAATCATTATCAAGGAGAGCTCATTTTAAAATCCGAAAAAAGAGACCGCTTCGAGCTCTCCATCGCGGTAATCGCGAGATAGATACACATCCAACATATGCAGCCGAAGCATATGAATACGAAAAGGAGAGTATACGTTATGGAGAAAGCACTTTATGACAACTATGTAAACATTTTGAAGCACGAGCTGATACCCGCGCTGGGCTGTACGGAGCCCATTGCCATTGCTTATGCTTCCGCAAAGGCCCGTCAGGTACTCGGCGAAATGCCTGACAGGATAGAGATGAACCTTAGCGGAAATATCATTAAGAATGTCAAGGGCGTTACAGTTCCTAATTCAGGCGGACTTCGCGGCATGGAGGTTGCAGCAGTGCTGGGAGTCGTAGGCGGAAACGCAGACGCAGCCCTCGAGGTGCTGGAGAGCGTTAAGCCTGAGGATATCGAGGAGACCAAGAAGCTCGTAGCAGCAGGCATCTGCACCTGTGAACTGGCAGAGGGCGTTGCAAACCTTTATGTAGAGGCTAAGGTATATAAGGGAGAGCACAGTGCTGAGGTCACCATCCTCGACCACCACACCAATATAGTCAAGATAGTAAAGGACGGCAAGGTAGAGCTTGAGCGTAAGTCTGAGGATGAAAATACCGATGCCGGCATGGATAAGTCAAAGCTTACCTTAAAGGATATCATCGACTTTGCCAATGAGGTAAAGATAGAGGATGTCAAGGAGGTCCTTGGCCGTCAGCTTCAGATGAACAGGACCATAGCTCAGGAAGGCCTTGACAATACTTGGGGCGCTCAGGTAGGAAAGACCCTCCTTGCTTCAAGGGGCAATGATGTCATCACCCGTGCCTGTGCAAGGGCAGCGGCAGGCAGCGACGCCCGCATGGCAGGATGCTCGCTTCCTGTAGTGATCAACTCCGGCTCAGGAAATCAGGGCATCACAGTCAGCATGCCAGTGCTCACCTATGCGGAGGAGTGGAATATTTCAGAGGATAAGCTGTACCGTGCACTCTGCGTATCAAATCTGGTATCAGTACATATCAAGTACTATATCGGAAGCCTGTCAGCCTTCTGCGGCGCTGTAAGTGCAGGCTGCGGCTCAGGAGCTGCCATAGCTTATATGTACGGTGCAAGCTACGACCAGATAGGCCAGACCATCATCAATACCCTCGGCAACGTGGGCGGTATCGTCTGTGACGGAGCCAAGTCCTCCTGTGCAGCCAAGATAGCATCCTCTGTCAATGCTGCCATCCTCGGCTTCCAGATGGCCATCGAGGGCAAGGGCTTCCAGAACGGCGAGGGCATCGTCCTTGAGGATGTTGAGCAGACCATCAAGAGCATGGGTCATGTGGGCAGAGTCGGAATGGCCGGCACCGACATCGACATACTTAACATCATGATAGGCAAGATCGACGTCAATGCCTGATGGATAATAGATAGACTTTTATGTCGGAGGTGGGGGACTGCCTCCGGCATTTGTGTTTAGGAGTAAAGCCTAAATAACTTTGATGAGGAAGGGATAATGGAGAAGGAAGAAATCAGAAAGCTGATAGATGACGGCAGAGCCATACTCGGCATAGAGCTTGGCTCGACCAGGATAAAGGCCGTGCTGATAGACGACAGGGGCAATGTACTCGAAAAGGGGGAGCATGGCTGGGAAAATGAGCTTACGGATGGGGTATGGACCTATAAGCTCTCCGATGCAGAGGAGGGACTCAGGAGCTGTTATGAGGATCTTAAGGCAAATGTGATGAAAAGCTACGGGACCGTACTCAGGAGGCTTTCTGCCATAGGCATAAGCGCCATGATGCATGGCTATCTGATACTCGATAAAAATGGTGAGCAGCTTGCTCCCTTCAGGACGTGGAGAAATACCATAACAGGCAGGGAGGCCAAGGAGCTTACGGCCCTTTTTGGAGTCAATGTACCTGAGCGCTGGAGCATCGCCCATCTTTATAAGGATATACTTGAGGACAGGCCCTATGTGAAGGATATAGCATTTATGACTACCCTCTCGGGCTATATACATCTTCAGCTTACGGGTGAGAGTTTGCTTGGCATAGACGATGCCTCAGGTATGTTCCCGATAGACGCCAATACAAAGGATTTTGATGCCTCCATGCTATCAAAGTTTGATGCCATACTTAAGGAAAGGGGCTATGGCTTTATGCTTTCAGATATCCTTCCCAAGGTGCTCTGTGCAGGGGAGGAGGCAGGAAGGCTCACCAAAGAGGGCGCTTTGCTCCTTGACAGGGATGGTGACCTTATGGAAGGCTGTCCCCTTTGTCCTCCCGAGGGCGACGCAGGCACGGGCATGGTGGCAACGGACAGCGTGGCCCCCGGCACAGGCAATGTCTCCGCCGGCACCTCCATCTTCGGAAGCTTTGTCCTTGAAAAGCCCCTTTCGAAGGTCTATCCCGAGCTTGACCCGGTCATGACTCCTTCAGGGGATCCGGTGGCCATGGCCCACTGCAATAACGGAACCTCCGACATAGATGCGTGGGTGGGACTATTTGCAGAGCTGCTCGGCCTATCCGGAGCCAAGGTGGAGATGGGAGAGCTATATAAACTCCTCTTTAACGAGGCCATGAAGGCAGAGAAGGACTGCGGGGGACTCATATCCTATGGGTATCTTGCAGGAGAGCCCGTAAGCGGTGTCACCGATGGCAGGCCGCTCTTTGTAAGGACTCCCGACAGCAGGCTCAGGCTTGCGGAGTTCATGAGGGCTCAGCTCTTAAGCCCCCTTGCCTCCCTTCGCTTAGGCATGGACATACTTTTTGAAAATGAAAATGTGAAGCTTTCGAAGCTCATGGGTCATGGCGGCTTCTTTAAGACCAAGGGCGTAGGACAGAAGCTCCTTGCGGCAGCAGCCAAGGCTCCCGTGACTGTCTCCTCCACGGCAGGGGAGGGCGGTGCCTTCGGAATAGCCGTGCTGGCGGCCTATATGGCAGTCAAGGCGCCGGGAGAGAGCCTTTCGGATTTCCTCAGAAAGAGGATATATGACGGAGAAGAGACCCTCACCATGGAACCCTGTGAGGCTGATATGGAAGCCTTTGAGCGCTACTATGAACGCTTCAAGAGGGGACTTTCCATAGAGAGGGAAGCAGAAAAGGCTATCTGAGCACATGTTTAAAATCACAACATACATAACAGCTAAGCAGGTTTATTGAAGGTTTATTGAAACTTTATTTAAGCTTCATTGCAGGCTTTCTTGATTATCAGCCGCAGGCTTTTTGCGATTTTCCTTGTGAAAATATAAATGGCTGATGTATCATGTATGTTGTGATTTTATTTGTTATTGATGGGCAAAAAATAAG
>DVNS01000072.1 GCA_018714145.1 Candidatus Avilachnospira avistercoris | reverse complement strand
AGACGGAGGATTTTTAAAGGACGCAGGCATCGAGATAAGGGAAATGTCTCAGGGCTGCATCTGCTGCTCCTTGGTAGGAGATTTTGAGAAGGCTCTTAAGGAGGTCATTTCCACATATGAGCCCGAGAGGGTCATCATAGAGCCCTCAGGTGTGGGCAAGCTTTCAGATGTCATGAAGGCAGTCACCGATGCGTCGGAAAACCTCGACGTGCAGCTCAACTCCGCAGTCACCATAGTCGATGCCAATAAGTGCAAAATGTATATGAAGAACTTCGGGGAGTTCTTCAACAATCAGGTCCAGTATGCCGGCACCGTGGTGCTGAGCAGGACTGACATCATAAGCGATGAGGAGAAGATAGATAATGACGTGGAGCTCATCAGGAGCCTCAATCCCACGGCGGAGATCATCACCACTCCCGTATCTGAGCTTTCCGGTGAAAAGCTCCTTTCCATCATGGAGAAGCGTGACGGACTCCTTTCTGACCTTATAGAGGAGGCAAGGAGGGAGGCAGCTCAGAATGAGCACCATCATCACCATCATCATCACGGAGAGGATGAGGAGTGCGGCCATGAGCACCACCACGGGGATGAGCACGGCCACCACCATGAGCATGAGGAGCATGAGCACCACCACGACCATGATGAACACGACGGGGAGTGCTGTCATGAGCATCATCACGAGCACCACCACGAGACTGACGAGGAATGTCACGAGCATCATCACGATGAAGGCTGCTGCCATGAGGAGCATGAACATCATGAGCACCACCATCACGAGGATGAGGAGTGCTGCTGCGGACACCATCACCATCATCATGACGGTCATGATGCGGATGAGGTCTTTGATTCTTGGGGCAGGGAAAATATCGCTCCCATCACCAAGGAAAGGCTTGAGACCATACTCAAGGCCTTCTCAGAGGGCAATGAGTACGGCGAGGTGATACGCTCCAAGGGCATGATAGCCTCAGCCGATGAAAAGGGCGCTTGGTACTACTTTGACTTTGTTCCCGGAGAGTATGAGATAAGGGCAGGAGAGCCTGAGCATACCGGCAAGGCCTGCGTCATCGGAAGGGAGCTCAAGACGGATAAGCTTAAGGCTTTGTTTGACTGATAAAAGCCTAAGTATGAATGAGCCGTCTGCCAAAACTTCTGCCTCTGACTGTCTGCTTTGCAAGGCCTTTAGGCAGAAGCTTTGCGGAATGCTGAAGCCTGACTTTTCTGGTAAAATAATAAGCAAATCAACATCTGAAGATTTGTTTCATAAGATTTTAATTAAGTAAATTATTTTAAAATAAAAAAGTAAAATGTTAGATTATATTGACGATAACGAGATACCCGTATTTATCATAAACGGCTTCCTTGAGGCGGGAAAGACCGCTTTCATCCAGTATACCATGAGCGAGGAGTATTTTCAGATAGAGGGCAATACCCTGCTCATAGTCTGTGAGGAGGGAGAGGTAGAGTACAAGAAGGCAGACCTTGAAAAATGTCATGCCAAGCTCTGTATCATCGAGGACGAAGCAGATCTTAAGCCAGCTTATCTGGAGGAGCTTAGGAAGAGCTTTGATGCGGAAAGGGTCATCATAGAGTATAACGGTATGTGGGACCCGACGAAGCTTAAGCTTCCCGAGGGCTGGGTGCTTTATCAGCAGGTGACCATATTTGACGGTACGACACTGACCTCCTACCTTAACAACATGAAGGCGCTGATGGGTCCCATGCTTCGGAATACCGAGCTCTGCATAGTAAACCGCTGTGACGGTAAGGAGGAGTCAGAGCTCCTTGACTGGAAGCGCAAGCTCCGCCCGATGCTTGGCTCCGATACGGCCATAGTCATGGAAAACAAATACGGGGAGATACCCCTTGAGACCCTGCCGGAGGAGCTGCCCTATGATGTCAATGCTCCCATCATAGAGATAAAGCCCGAGGATTTCGGCATATGGTTCTTTGATGCAAAGGATGATCCTGAAAGGTATAAGGGCAAATTCGTGTCCTTTACCGCCTGCATCATGAAGTCCCGTAACTTCCCTGAGGACTGCTTCGTGCCCGGACGAATGGCCATGACCTGCTGTGAGGCGGATATGACCTTTATAGGCTTTCTGGCGCATTACTCCGGACTTGCTTCCTTCCAGAACCATGCTTGGGTCAAGCTCAAGGCCAAGGTGGACATACGCTATCAGAAGGAATACGGGGGAGAGGGACCCTTCCTTGAGGTCACTGACATGGCCCTTACGGGAGAGATAAAGGAACCGGTGGGCTTCTGATGAGAGAGAAAAGAAAGATACGGAGCACGGCCCTTTTATTCCTTACTGCCATCATCTGGGGCTTTGCCTTTGTGGCCCAGTCAGAGGGCAATGTCATGGGGCCCTTTACCTTTAACGGCATAAGGAACCTTTTAGGCACCCTGGCCCTCATTCCATTCATCAGGATATTTTACGGAAACCTGAGGCTTGATAAGGATACGCTTATCGGAGGCATCTGCTGCGGGCTCTGCCTCTTTGCGGCTTCCAATCTGCAGCAGTACGCACTGCTTTATACCAGTCCCGGAAAGACAGGCTTCATCACGGCCTGCTATATGATACTTGTACCCATAACAGGCATATGCTTCGGAAAGCGTCTGAGGCTTCGCATAGGCATTGCCGTGGTATTTGCAGCCTTGGGGCTCTACCTTCTTTGCATACCGAAGGGAGAGGGCTTTACAGATATCAATAAGGGCGATATGCTGGCTCTTTTATGCGCCCTCTGCTATACCTTCCATATACTCTGCATAGACCATTTCACCGTGAAGGCTGAGGGAGTAAAGATGGCCTGTATCCAGTTCTTCTGCTGTGCAGTGCTGACCCTTTTGCTTGCCTTTATATTTGAAGAGCCCTCCCTGCCTGCGATAAGGTCAGGACTTTTGCCCCTTTTATATGCCGGCATCTGTTCCTCGGGAGTGGCCTACAGCCTTCAGATAATGGGCCAGAGGGACGTGGAGCCCTCGGTGGCCTCCATGATACTGAGCCTCGAGTCCTGCTTTTCAGTCATAGCAGGCTTCCTGCTCCTTGGTACGGCCCTGAGCCTAAGGGAGCTTCTGGGCTGTGCAGTCATGTTTATAGGCATCATCATCACCCAGCTTCCTGAGCGTAAGGAGGAGATATCCTCATGAAGATAGTTTCAAGGCCGGTGGAAACGGAGATAGAGGCAAAGAAGTCGAGATTCATAGCAGAGCTTTGTGATGTGACCAGCGAGGAGGAGGCCAAGGCCTTTCTTGAGGAGGTCAGGGAGCGGTATAAGGATATGAAGCATCACTGCTATGCCCTGAGGTTGGGACTTTCAGATACGGTGTATGAGCGCTTTTCCGATGACGGAGAGCCTCAGGGCACTGCCGGAAAGCCCATACTTGACGTGCTGAGGGGAGAGGACCTTAGGAACACGATATGCGTCGTGACAAGGTATTTCGGAGGCATACTTCTTGGCACCGGAGGCTTGGTCAGAGCCTATTCGGGGGCTGCAAGGGAGACCGTAAAGGCTTCGGAGCTTCAGGAGCTCTATAAGGGCACGTCCTTTTATATCGACATCCCCTATGACATGATAGGGAAGATAAAGCATACTGCCGAGAGATCGGACATACACATAGCCAAGGAGGAATACGGAGAGCTCTGCAGGCTCTACTTTGCCATGGAGACCGGGCGCTATGAGGGCTTTAGAAAGGCCATAAGCGACATATCCCTTGGAAAGGTCGAGCCCAAAGAGGTATACGAAGCCCTGTGCTATGACCGCCAAAGTCCAAAGGTATACAAGAAGCTTTAGATGTGATATTATACTACAGTCGAAAACGAAGGAAGCACGAGCAAAGCGAGTATTTACTTCGTACGACTGTAGTATGAGCAATCTATGATTGCGAATAAAATAAGCGCCGTTCGAAGAACGGTGAGAGCTGCGAAGCAGCTTCGGCCTTACGGAGTAAGGACGTTATACAGTCGAAAACGAAGGAAGCACGAGCGAAGGAAAAAACCATTAAATATGATCAATTTTAAAGACGAGATAAACCGATTCAAACCGTCGCTTGAGGTCGGAGATATAGAAAAGGCCATTGAAAAGGCGGACCTCACCGATATGAGCGATATCATGATGCAGCTCGTTAAGGACGCCTCCGCAAAGGGAGGCGAATTTCCAATGCAGAGGACCAATGAAAGATTATAGTGACCTTCTGATAAGGATATCCAACGCATATTATAATCTCGGCCTTCAACGAGCAAGGCTCGGAGACCTGAGCGGCGCCTGTGACTCCCTCAAGAGGTCCCTTCATTTTGATAAGTATCAAAAGGACGCAAGGAACCTTCTGGGGCTTATTTACTATGAGCTGGGAGAGGTATCGGATGCCTTGGTCCAGTGGGTCATAAGCCTGAACCTTGACCCGGAGGACAACAGGGCTGACTACTATCTTGATGAGGCTCAGAGGAAGCCGGGAGCCCTTGAGCGGGAGGCTGCCCTCATAAGGAAGTTCAATCAGGCCCTCCATCAGGCCCAGCACGGAGCCGAGGACCTCGCCATCATATCCCTGAATCAGATAGTCAGGGATAAGCCGAACTTTGTCAAGGCCCAGACTCTGCTCGCCCTTTTGTATCTTGAGTCAGGGAAAAATACCAAGGCAGGCGCAGCCCTCATGAAGGTGCTTAAGATTGACCGCAACAATCCCCTTGCCCTCATACTGATGGACGAGACCAAGAAGCGGACCGGCAAGGCTGAGGTGGAGAAGAACCGCATGAAAAATGCCTTTTCCCACCGGCGCATGGAGGATGACGATGTCATACTCCCGAAGGTGAACCGCATGGCTACGCCGGGGCAGGCTGTGGCCTTCATACTCTTTGGCGTGGCCCTTTCCTTGCTGTGTATGGCTGCCTTTGTGCTGCCCTCCATAAGGCGGGAGTACAACATAGCAGCCAATGAAAGGATAGCTGAAAACAGCCGAGAGCTTAATGAGATTAATGCCAAGTATTCAGACCTTCAGAACGACTACGCCTCCATGAGCTCAGCCTATGAGGACTCATCCACGAGGCTTAGGGCCTTTGAGGAGGAAAATGCGGCCTTCACGTCCATTTACAGGATACTTAACGGCATACAGGAGGAGCTGAATTCCGGCAATGTGGTAGCCGCGGCAGAGAGCTATCTGAGCATAGACCGAAGCCTTATCACTGAGGAGCCCCTTATAAGCATGCTGGCGGATACTGACAGGTATATGCTCAATGAGGGATTTTCAGCCATCGTTTCCATGGGCACGGACGCATGGAACGGAGGAGAGCTTGCACAGGCTGAGGCATATTATGACATGGCCCTCAGCATAAACGGCAGTGACCCGGAGGCCATGTATCTCAAGGCAAGGCTGCTTCAGAGCCAAGGCAGGATACAGGAGGCCAATGCCATATTTGATGTCATAGTAGGAGAGCATCCTGAGAGCCCTTATGCTGAGAGGGCAGTAACCGCAAGAGGATATTAGGAGATATAGATATGATAAGTAAGAGAGAGGATATACGGAACGTAGCCATCATTGCCCATGTAGACCATGGCAAGACCACTCTGGTGGATGCCCTGCTCAGGCAGAATGGCATATTCAGGGAAAATCAGGAGGTAGTGGACAGGGTCATGGACTCCAACGCCATAGAGCGGGAACGAGGCATAACCATACTGTCAAAGAATACTGCCATCAGCTATAAGGGCTATAAGATAAATATCGTGGACACCCCGGGCCATGCGGATTTCGGCGGCGAGGTGGAGCGTGTGCTCAAGATGGTGGACGGAGTAGTGCTCCTTGTGGATGCCTTTGAGGGGCCCATGCCCCAGACCCGCTTCGTGCTGGGAAAGGCCATGGAGCTTTCCCTCCCCGTGGTGGTCTGCATCAATAAGATAGACAGGCCCGAGGCAAGGCCCGCTGAGGTAGTGGATGAGGTGCTGGAGCTCCTCATGGACCTTGGTGCCTCAGATGAGCAGATAGACTGTCCCTTTGTATATGCCTGTGCAAGGAGCGGTCAGGCGGGGATGGAGCCCGATGCCATGACCGATAACATGGATGTGCTCCTTGATACCATAGTAGAGCATATACCTGCTCCCGAGGGAGACTTTGAGGCTCCGCTCCAGATGCTTATCTCCACCATAGATTACAATGAGTTTGTGGGCAGGATAGGAGTCGGCAAGGTATCCAACGGCAGTGTCCGTGTCAATCAACAGGTGGTACTGATAAACCATCATGATAAGGATAAGCTCGTAAAGACCAAGATATCGAAGCTCTACGAGTTCAGCGGATTAAAGAGGATAGAGGTTCAGGAGGCCACTGTGGGTTCCATCGTAGCCATTTCCGGAATACCCGAGATACATATAGGAGATACGATATGCGACCCTGCGAAGGTGGAATCCATCCCCTTCCAGAAGATATCCGAGCCTACCATAGCCATGTATTTCATGGTCAATGATTCACCCCTTGCAGGTCAGGAGGGCAAGTACATAACCTCAAGGCACTTAAGGGACAGGCTCTTCAGGGAGCTCAATACCGATGTGTCCCTTCGTGTGGAGGAGACCGAGTCCCCAGACTGCTTCAAGGTATCAGGCAGGGGTGAGCTGCACCTTTCAGTGCTTATCGAAAATATGCGCCGTGAGGGCTATGAGTTTGCGGTATCCAAGGCTGAGGTCCTCTATAAGACCGATGAGAGGGGCAAGCGCCTTGAGCCCATGGAGGTGGCTTATATAGATGTGCCCGAGGAATTTACCGGCACGGTCATCCAGAAGCTTACCCAGCGTAAGGGAGAGCTCTCAGGCATGACGCCGATGGAGGGAGGCATAACGAGGCTCGAGTTTTCCATACCCTCAAGGGGACTCATAGGCTACCGCAATGAATTCATGACGGATACCAAGGGCAACGGTATACTCAATACTGCCTTTGAGGGCTATGCTCCTTATAAGGGCGACCTTTCCTACAGGCCTACTGGCTCACTTATAGCCTATGAGGCAGGAGAGGCCATAACCTACGGACTCTTCAATGCTCAGGAGAGGGGCATACTCTTCATAGGTCCGGGCACCAAGGTGTACGGCGGCATGGTAGTGGGTCAGTCGCCTAAGTCCGAGGATATAGAGATAAATGTCTGCAAGACCAAGAAGCTGACCAACACCAGATCCTCCAATGCGGACGAGGCCCTTCGTCTCGTACCGCCCAAGATAATGTCCCTTGAGCAGTGCATGGACTTCATAGATACGGATGAGCTCTTGGAGGTAACTCCCAAGTCCCTCCGTATAAGGAAGAAGATACTCGATCCGCTGCTTAGAAAGAGGGCATCCTTCAAGAAGGGATGATATATGGCCTACGACGGATTTGCGGTGGCTGCCACCGTAAAGGAACTAAATGACAGGCTCCTCATGGGGAGCATCAGCAAGGTAGCTCAGCCTGAAAAGGATGAGCTGCTTTTAAGTATAAAAAAAGACAGGAAGCTCCTCAGACTTCTGATATCTGCAGACCCCTCCCTTCCCATGCTTAGGCTCAAGGAGGAGGGGGAGCTTTCAAAGCCCACGGCGCCGAGCTTCTGCATGTCCTTAAGGAAGCATATAGGCGGAGGCAGGATAGTAAGGGTATATCAGCCGGGCTCTGAGCTCTCAAAGGAGGGCCTTGAGCGCATCATCGTATTTGAGATAGAGCACATGGATGAGCTCGGAGACACAGGCATAAAGCGGCTTAGCTGTGAGCTTATGGGTAAGTACAGCAACATCATCCTGCTTCGTGAGGACGGGACCATCATAGACAGCATAAGGCATGTGGGCATGCTCACAAGCTCCGTCAGGGAGGTGCTGCCGGGCAGGAGCTATTTTATACCGGACCAGAGCAAAAAGGCGGACCCCCGAAGCCTTCGGAGGGAAGGGGCCTTGGCCTTTAAGGAGCGTATCACCGAGGCCCAGCAGAGCCTAAGGAAGGCTATATACATGAGCATCACCGGCTTCAGCCCAATCATGGCTGAGGAGCTTTGCGTAAGGGCAGGCCTTGATCCGGATATCTCGGTGCGGGATCTTTCAGAGGAGCAGTACGAAAGTCTCTTTTCTGCCTTCTCCTCCCTTATGGACATGGTGGAGGCGGGAGAGTTCAGTCCCAATATCATATATGAGGGCGATAAGTGCGTGGAGTTTTCCGCCATACATCTTAGCTGCATGGAGTTTGAGGGCTACAGCGAGGTCTGCTACGAGGGCATGAGCGAGGTCATAAGCCGCTACTATGAGGAACGCTCCAAGGCCGGACGTATACGCTCATGGTCCGAGGACATAAGACATGTGTTAAAGCAGCTTACCGAGCGCTGTGCAAAGAAGCTTGAGCTTCAGGAGCAGCAGTATGCCGATTCGGAAAAGCTGGATAAGTACAGGGTCTACGGAGAGCTTCTCAATACCTATGGCTATGAGCTGAAGGGCGGAGAGAAGGAGCTCGTATGTGAAAACTACTATGATGAGGGGAGGCTCATCACCATTCCCCTTGATACCCAGCTCTCCGCACGGGACAATGCCAAGAGATACTTTGAGCGCTACCAGAAGCTTAAGCGCACGAGGGAGGCCCTTGACATACAGATAGAGGAGAGCAGGCAGAGTCTGTACCATCTTGAGTCCCTGAGTCAGGCCCTTTCCATGGCTGAAAATGAGGGAGACCTTGAGGCCATCCGGAAGGAGATGCAGCAGAGCGGATATATAGGAAGTCATAGCGGAAAGGACAAAAAGCGAAGGACAGAGCCCGCCTCGGAGCCCCTGCACTTCGTGTCCTCAGACGGCATAGACATCTATGTGGGTAGGAATAATTTTCAGAATGAGTACCTGAGCTTCACCTTTGCAGCGCCCAATGACTGGTGGTTCCACGCAAAGGGCGTGGCAGGCTCCCATGTCATAGCCAAGACCGGAGCGAGGGAGCTTCCGGACAGGACCTGCCTTGAGGCGGCGGCCCTTGCGGCCTACTACTCAAGGGCGGGCAGCGAGCCCAAGGTCGAGGTAGATTATGTCATAAAAAAGGAGCTCAGGAGGGTGCCGAAGGCCGCTCCCGGCTATGTCATATATCATACAAATTATTCCGTTGTGATTGAACCAAGGGGAAAGATTTGATATACTAAGTGAGAAAGTTCTTAAAAGA
>DVNS01000071.1 GCA_018714145.1 Candidatus Avilachnospira avistercoris | reverse complement strand
TCGCCGCTGTCAAAGCCGTCTGCCTCGGGGGCCTCCGCCGACCACCAGGTGGCTGTGAGGACCTCGCCGTACTTGTATCCGCTCACGCCCTCGGAGTCAACGCAGAACCTGTAGCCTGTGATGGCGGGAGTTTTGTCCGCTACCTTCACCCAGCCGGTCTGCATAACGCCGGTGTCGTCAAAGCAGTATCTGGCGTCGCCTATCTTCTTCTCAACATAATCCTCGGAGTCCTCGGCGCGAACCACCTTGCAGCCCTTGGAAGATATGTCATGGCGACCATAGCAGGACTTATCTGGTACTCCTTGGGCTCAGTCATATGGGAGGGCTGGTCTCCCCTTCCCTATTCGCTGGCCTATAATATCATCTATATCGGACCGGAGATGCTTATGACAGTTATCATCATCTCGATACCGGCAGTTAAAAATGCTTTAAAGCGCATCAAGAAGGAAGCCAACAGCTGATGCCCTTAGCCCGAGGTCCAAAAACTCAGATACGGACCGGGGCTTAAATATGGGCATCGGCTCAAGAGATAAAGTGCCATTGGATATCAGATATATATCTTATCTGACAAAAGCGGAGCCGCATAAGCTTTTAGCTTCTGCGGCTCTTTGCTTGCCTAAAATACGCAGTAGTGTTATTATATGGATAGTATGCTAATGTGCTGCCTTGGCGGCGGTATGAATAAAATGGAGGAAGCTATGGCTGATAATAACAATCGCGCATCCCATGTAGTTTATGACAGCGGAGAGCTTGGAAGCGTTAAGATAGCTGATGATGTGATAGCCTGTATAGCAGGTCTTGCTGCTATGGAGGTGGAAGGCGTCGATAGTATGGCCGGACACATTACCAGAGACCTGCTTGCCATGCTCAGGGCTAAAAATATATCAAAGGGCGTAAAGCTGGATATTGATGGAGAGGATATAAGCCTCGATCTGACCCTCAATGTAAAGTATGGCTACAGCATACCTAAGATATCCTCGGCAGTTCAGGACAAGGTAAAGACTACCCTTGAAAACATGACCGGACTTCATGTGGCAAGGGTCGGCATCAATATAGCAGGGGTCAATACACAGGCTGAGTAAGTTTCGGAGAAAAGATGACAAGACACGAATTGAGAGAGCAGACATTTAAGATGCTTTTCAGCTTGGGTTTTCACAGCGGTGAAAACAGAGAGAGCTTCCTTTATAATTATCTTGACGAGACATGCGAGCTCAGTCTTTCCGAGGAGGAAGAGGCGGAGGCCGTGGGCCGTGTTATGGATATAGATGAGCACATACCTGAGCTTGACAGCGATATCAATAAGGTCTCAGAGGGCTGGCGCACTGACCGTATGGGCAGGGCTGAGCTCAATATACTGAGGCTTGCTCTTTATGAGCTCAAGTATGATGAGGACATACCGGTGGGCGTGGCTATCAATGAGGCGGTGGAGCTTTCCAAGGAGTACGCCTCTGCGGAGTCAGCCGCTTTTATAAACGGAGTCTTGGCCGGGCTGGTAAAGCAGCTTGGTCTTTGACGCTATGGCACATTGGAAATCTATTAAAGAGATGTCATGACCGGAGTTTATACAGTATCACAGATAAACGCATACATCAGGAAACTGTTCGTAAGGGATTTTGCCCTTTCCAATATATGTATCGCAGGCGAGGTGAGCAACTGTAAGTATCACACTGCCGGTCATATTTATTTTACCCTGAAGGACGAGGGGGCCAGCATCTCCTGCGTGATGTTTGCCTCGGCAAGGGAGGGCCTTTCCTTCAGGCTCATGGATGGTCAGAAAGTAGAGGCAAGGGGCCAGATATCCGTATATGAAAGATCCGGCACCTATCAGCTTTATGCAAAGGGCATAAGGCTTTCAGGACAGGGAGAGCTCTTTGAACGCTTCCAGAAGCTGAAGGAGGAGCTTCGGGAGATGGGCATGTTTGATGAGATGTATAAAAAGCCCATCCCCAAGTACGTAAGGAGCATAGGCATAGTGACCGCCCCCACCGGAGCAGCCATCAGGGATATATGCAATATCGCCCACAGGCGAAATCCCTATACTAAGCTCATTTTGTATCCTGCTTTGGTACAGGGTGAAAATGCAAAGGAAAGCATAGTAAGGGGCATCAGAGAGCTGGATGGGCTGGGCCTTGATGTACTGATAGTAGGAAGGGGCGGAGGCTCCATCGAGGACCTCTGGGCCTTCAATGAGGAGGAAGTGGCTCGGGCGATATTTGATGCCGAGACCCCCATAGTGTCTGCCGTGGGCCATGAGACGGATTTTACCATAGCAGACTTTGTGGCAGACTTAAGAGCACCGACTCCGTCGGCTGCAGCCGAACAATGCACATTTTTATTCGATGATTTCGAACAGGAACTGATTTCTAAACAGGATATGCTGTATTCAGCCCTGCAAAGGAAGCTAAATGACAGGCGACAGCGTTTGGAACACAGAAGGCTTTCCCTGCTTCGCCACGACCCGAAGAGCCAGCTTATGGAGAGGCGAAGACGCATGGAGGAACTTAGACGCTCCATGAAGGCGGCGGTCTTGGGCAAGCTTCGTGAGACGAAGATGAGAAGGGATGCCTGCGGTTTTGACCTCTATAGTCTCATAAGGGCCAAGCTTAAGGTCAGGAAGCAGGAGTTCAGGGCTCTTAGCGGGAGACTGGACCTTTCGTCTCCTCTTAAGCGCATATCCGGCGGCTATGGCTACCTGAGTGATGAGGAAGGCAGGCCGGTAAGGTCCATCGATTCAGTAAAGGTGGGAAGCAGGCTGAGGACGAGGCTTAAAGATGGCAGCTTCAGCTCCTCGGTCATAAGTATAGAGAAAGAGTAAAGGGATATGGCAAGGAAGAAGGACGAGGCTCTGGAGCCTAAGAGCTCAGAGTTTAAGGAGGATATAGAGGCGGCAAAGGCCCCCGGCATAGAGGAGAGCTTTAAGCTCCTTGATGAGCTCCTCTCTAAGATAGAGGATGAGGAGACTCCCCTTGAGGAGAGCTTTAAGCTTTACGAAGAGGGACTGAAGCTCGTTAAAAATGTGGATGCTCAGATAACTAGGGTAGAACAGAAACTAAGGATACTTTCCGGTGAGGCTGAGGAAGGAGATGCAGAGGATGTCTGATTTTATGGAGGAGCTTCGGCTCCGCACTGAAAGGATAAACGAGGACCTGAGCACCTTCCTCCCTGAGGAGGAGGGACCCCAGCGGACCATACTTACTGCCTGCAATTATTCCGTGGAAAACGGAGGAAAGCGGCTAAGGCCCATCTTTATGGAGTGTACCTATGAGCTTTTCGGAGGCAGGGAGCGGGAAAAGCTCCTTCCCCTTATGGCTGCCATAGAGATGATACATTCTTCGTCTCTGGTCCATGACGACCTTCCCTGCATGGACAATGATGAACTCAGGCGAGGCAAGCCCTCCACATGGGCAAAATTCGGCGTGGATATGGGCACCCTCTGCGGTGATGCCCTTATGATATATGCCTTTGAAACGGCCTTTAAGTCAAAGCTGGAACCGGATATACTTTCAAGGGCCGTAAGGCTCCTTGCCGAGAAGTCCGGCATATACGGCATGATAGGAGGGCAGACCGTGGATGTGGAGCTGACGGGCAGCATACCTGACCCCGATACCCTGAGGTTCATCTACGAAAAAAAGACAGCGGCCCTTATCGAGGCTGCCCTTATGATGGGAGCCTTGGCTTCAGGAGCAGATGAAAAGGGCGTAAGTCTCATGGAGGAGGCCGGAAGGGATATAGGCATGGCCTTCCAGATAAGGGATGACATCCTTGATGTCACATCAACGGCGGAAAAGCTTGGCAAATCCGTACATGCTGATGACCGCAACGCCAAGGTGACATGGGTGACCTTTTATGGCCTTGAGCAGGCTGAGGAGGACGTGCGGAGCTTTACCGAAAGGGCAGTGAGCGCAGTCTCCCTCATCTCACAGCAGAGCTTTCTGGAGGAGCTCATAAGGTCCTTGGTGGACAGGAGCTTCTGAGCAAGGCCAAGGAAAGAATAAAGGAAAGAAAGGCGCAGCTATGCTCCTTGAACATATAAAGGATCCTTCGGATCTAAGGAAAATGACATACAGACAGCTTGATATCCTTGCAAAGGAGATAAGGCAGTTCATAATCGAAAAGACCTCCAATACAGGGGGCCATCTCTCGGCAAATCTGGGCGTGGTGGAGCTTACCATAGCTCTTTTTCGCGTACTCAATATGCCGAAGGATAAGATAATCTGGGACGTGGGACATCAGTCCTATACCCATAAGATACTTTCCGGAAGGCGGGATGAATTTGACAGCTTAAGGAAGATGGGAGGACTCTCAGGCTTCCCTAAGAGAAATGAAAGCCCCTTCGATGCCTTTGATACCGGACACAGCTCTACCTCCATCTCCGCAGGACTTGGCATGGCTCAGGGCAGGGATATAAAGGGAGACGACTATACGGTGGTATCGGTCATAGGCGACGGAGCCCTGACCGGAGGCATGGCCTATGAGGCCCTGAACAATGCCTCCCATATCAAGAAGAATTTTATCATCATATTAAATGACAATGATATGTCCATCTCAAGGAACGTGGGCGGCATATCCAATTATCTCAACGGTCTCAGGACGGATAAGGGCTATAACCGCTTAAAAAAGGACGTGGAAAGCGGGCTTCGTTCCATACCCCATATTGGAGACCAGCTTGCCATCAAGGTGAAGCGGACCAAGGACAGTCTGAAGCATATAGTCATACCCGGTATGTTTTTTGAGGATATGGGCATAACCTATCTTGGGCCCGTGGATGGCCATGATATCAGAGCCTTGGAGCGTGCCATAAGGGACGCAAAGAAGGTGGACCATGCAGTGCTTGTCCATGTGCTTACCAAGAAGGGTAAGGGCTATGGACCTGCGGAAAAGGACCCCAAGGCCTTTCATGGCGTTGAACCCTTTGATATAAAGACAGGAAGGCCCGCCGCAAAGAAGGATGGTCCTTCATATACGGATGTATTTTCAGAAAAGCTCTGCGAGCTTGCAGATGAGCATAAGGACATAGTGGCCGTGACGGCTGCCATGCCTGACGGCACCGGACTTTCAGAGTTTTCAAGGAGATTTCCGGACAGGTTTTTTGATGTGGGCATAGCTGAGGCCCATGCGGTGACCAGTGCGGCCGGCATGGCTGCGGCAGGGCTCAGGCCCGTGGTGGCAGTCTATTCCTCATTTTTACAGAGGGGCTTTGACCAGATAGTGCACGATGTATGTCTGCAGAACCTTCCCGTGATATTTGCAGTGGACAGGGCAGGACTAGTGGGATCCGACGGTGAGACCCATCAGGGCATATTTGACCTGTCCTATCTTTGCGAGATACCCAATATGAAGGTGCTGGCTCCTAAAAATGCCTCCGAGCTTCGGGCCATGCTGGAATATGCGTTTTCACAGGGAGGCCCCTGTGCCATCAGATATCCGAGGGGTAAGGCCTATGAGGGACTTTCCGATAGCCTTTCAGAGATAGAGACCGGAAAGGCTGAGCTGATATTTAAGGGAAGCGATATAGCCTTTATGGCCCTTGGATCCATGGTCAGCACGGCGGAGCATATCTGCTCAAAGCTAAGGGAGCAGAAGGGTATAAGCCCTACCCTCGTAAATGCAAGATTTGCAAAGCCGGTGGACCTCTCTATGGCTGAAGAGCTTATGAGGACCCATCGCTATCTTGTGACCTTGGAGGAAAATGTGGAACGGGGAGGCTTCGGACAGGTGGTGAGCTGCCATGCCGAGAGCCTTGGTTCTGACTGCAGGGTCATAAACATTGCCCTTCCCGACGCTT
Organism: Candidatus Avilachnospira avistercoris; assembly: GCA_018714145.1. GTDB lineage: Bacteria > Bacillota > Clostridia > Lachnospirales > Lachnospiraceae > Avilachnospira > Avilachnospira avistercoris. Next base: position 10,643 of record DVNS01000071.1, on the reverse strand, counting down.
ATATAGAGCATGGGGACGTGAGTGCCCTTAGGGAGATGCTCCACATAGATTCAGACAGTATCATAGGACGCCTTGAGAAAGAGGGCGTGATATAAGTTATATGGAAAAAGAGAAAAAGAAAAAAGTAAGGCTGGATGTACTGCTGCTTGACAGAGGACTTTTCCCTAGCCGGGAAAAGGCAAGGGCCGCCATCATGAGCGGCATGGTCTATGTCAATGGACAGCGGGAGGATAAGCCGGGCTCAGCCTTTCATGATGAGGAGGGCCTTGATATAGAGGTGAGGGGGCGTAAGCTCCCCTATGTCTCAAGGGGAGGCCTTAAGCTTGAAAAGGCCATGGAGGTCTTTGACATAAAGCTTTCCGGGGCCTGCTGCATGGATATAGGAGCGTCCACGGGGGGCTTTACCGACTGCATGCTCCAAAACGGAGCCGAACAGGTATACTCGGTAGATGTGGGCTATGGACAGCTCGACTGGAAGCTCCGCAATGACCCGAGGGTCGTCTGCATGGAAAAGACCAATATCCGCTATATAAAGCCGGAGGATATAGATGGAAGGCTCCTTGATTTTGCCTCCTGCGACGTGTCCTTCATATCCCTTGAGAAGGTGCTGCCTGCGGTATGGCCGCTCCTTAGGGAGGGGGCCTATATGGTCTGTCTCATAAAGCCCCAGTTCGAAGCAGGGCGCGAGGAGGTCGGAAAGCATGGCGTGGTAAGGGATATCCAAGTCCATAGGGCCGTCATTGAACGTATATGGAACTTTTCCTCAGAGCTTGGATTCAGCATAAACGGACTTAGCTTCAGCCCCATAAAGGGACCGGAGGGCAATATAGAATACCTTATCCTTTTATTAAAGGATGGCAGCAAAGAAGGCATGCCGAGCCCTTCGGAAGCTATGTCCAAGGAGACTTCAGAAAGATTTGAAAAGAGGCCTGAGAGGGAGGACGGTCATGAGGGAGCCTTAGGCTCTGAGAGAGAGGAAGCTTATCCGGACTTGTCCAAAGCAGAGCTTGAGCTGATAGAAAAAGTGACAAAGGAGGCCCATGAGGCGCTTTCGGAGAAAAAATGAAGAATTTTTTTATTATCGTAAACGCTGAAAAGGCTATGGCCGGAAAGACCCGGCATACCATAGAGGCATATCTTAAAAATAATAAGGGAGTGGTCAGCTATACGGTCTGGGACGGACAGAAGCAGGACAGATATGAGCTTCCCGAGGGCTGTGACTGCATCATTACCATAGGCGGGGACGGGACCCTCATACAGGCTGCAAGGGCAACGGTGGGCTCAAAGGTACCCCTTATCGGCATAAACAGGGGGCACATGGGATATCTCACCCAGCTTTCTGATGAGCGTATGATAGTTCCGGCTTTAAAACGGCTGATAGATGACGACTATACCCTCGAGGAGCGTATGATGCTGGATGCCGAGGTCATACGGGACGGCAGGAGCATCTATAAGGAGGTGGCCCTGAATGAGGTCATGCTCACAAGGTTCAATTCCATAAGGACCCTTAATTTTCAGGTCTATGTCAATGACAAGCTCCTCAATGAATACAGCGCTGACGGCATACTGGCGGCGACGCCCACCGGCTCCACGGCGTACTCGCTTTCAGCAGGAGGCCCCATAGCGGAGCCTGAGGCAAGGCTCATAATCCTTACGCCCATATGCTCCCATGCCATCAATTCCCGCTCCATCATATTTTCACCTAAGGACAGGATAAAGCTTATCGCCTGCAGTAGGCAGCAGGTGGCGGCCTGTGACGGCGAGTCTATTTTGAATGTGGAACAGGGCGATGAGATACTGATAAGAATGTCAAAGCACTCGGCCCGTTTCGTAAGGCTTCGGGAGGAATCATTTTTGGATACACTGAGGCAGAAGATGACCTTCGTTTGATAAAAAACAGCAGAGGTAGGCGATATGAAGATAGGCAGACAGGCAAAGATAGTCGAACTTATAAGCAGATATCAGATAGAGACCCAAGAGGAGCTCTGCGACATCCTCAATAAGGAGGGGTATGAGGTCACTCAGGCTACGGTCTCAAGGGATATCAGGGCGCTGAAGCTTACTAAGGTAGTGATGCCGAACGGTAAGCAGTGCTATAAGTTCATCTCTGATACCCAAGACCTTTCACAGAAGCAGCTGAACATATTGAGGGATGGCTTTGTCTCCTGTGACATGGCCCAGAATCTGCTGGTGGTACGGACGGCCACAGGCCTTGCTCAGGCCGTGGCAGCCTCCATAGATGCCATAAGCTTTGATGAGGTCATAGGCTGTATAGCCGGAGATGATACCATACTTTTGGTGATGAGGACTCCGGACGATTGTCTTGAGGTCATGAAAAAACTGCGTAGGATAGTGGAAGAGGGCAATAATGCTGGCAGAACTTAATGTTAAGGATATAGCGCTTATAAGGAAGGCCTCTGCGGACTTTGCCCCGGGGCTTAATATACTGACCGGTGAGACGGGCACCGGAAAGTCTGTCATCATCGGCTCTGCCATGCTGGCTCTTGGAGCCAAGGCCCGGGGTGATATCGTAAGGAAGGGGGCTGAGTACGGCTATGTGGAGCTCGTTTTTGCCCCGGAGGGTGACAAAGAGCAGGAAATGCTCAGTGAAGCTGGCTTCATGCCTGATGAGGACGGACAGTTAGTCATAAGCCGCAGGATATATCCGGGCAGATCCCAGATAAAGGTAAATGGGGAGACCGTGACCGCAGCAAAGCTTCGGGAGCTGTGCGGAGGTCTCATAGATATCTATGGACAGAATGAGCACCAGAGCCTGCTGTCTGAGCGGGAGCATCTGCGTATACTGGACGGCTTCATAGAGGACAGGATCTCGGGCCTTAAAGAGAAGGTCAAAAATACCTACGATGCCTATAAGGAAGCTCTGAGATACGAGGCGGGCTTTGACCTTGATGAGGGAGAGAGGCTTCGGGAGGCTGAGCTCTGTGAATTTGAGATAAATGAGATAGAAAGTGCCGCCGTAAAGGAGGGCGAAGAGGAGGAACTGTCCCAGCGCTATAAGAGGCTGTCCAATGCAAGGGAGGTGCTGGAGCATCTGTCACTGGCTGCAAGGCGGCTTAGAGACATAGGCTGCGGCGAGGCCATGGATGATATCAGGGCTGCGGCCCGCTATGATGAGGGACTTTCGTCCATCTATGACGAGCTTTCAGATGCGGATTCCATAATAGGCTCGGTGCTTTCAGAGATAGATGACTATGTGGAGGAGACTGAACTTGACAGCCGCAGTCTTTCTGAAACTGAGGAACGCCTTGAGCTCATAAGGAGGCTCTTTCAGAAATACGGGGACGGGGCGGATAAGGTGCAGTCCTATCTTGAGAAGAGGCGCGAGCGCCTTAGGCTGCTTTCGGACTATGAGCAGAACAGGGAAAAGGCAAGGAAAAATACCGAGAAGCTGAGGGGGGAGCTTCGCGAGGCCTGCAGCAAGCTCAGCAATGAGAGAAAGGCCGGAGCAAAGAGGCTCTGTCTTGAGGTACAGGGGGAGCTTTCCGAGCTCAACTTTTCGAGCATAGGCTTTGAGATGCAGTTTAAGGAGAAGGAACCCTCGGAGGACGGCTTTGACAGCGTGATGTTCATGGTCTCCTTAAATCCCGGTGAGGAGTTAAAGCCCCTTATGGAGGTAGCCTCGGGAGGAGAGCTTTCCAGGATAATGCTTGCCATAAAGACGGTCCTCGCCGAGACTGATGACATACCGACCCTGATATTTGATGAGATAGATACGGGTATCAGCGGACGGACGGCCCAGAAGGTGGCTGAAAAGCTGAGCCTTATATCCGCTTCCCATCAGGTCATCTGCATCACCCATCTGCCTCAGATAGCGGCCATGGCGGATGCCCATTATATGATAAATAAGGCGCAGGAGGATGGCAGGAACGTCACCACCATAGAAAGGCTCTCAGAGGAGGAAAGCGTAGAGGAGCTTGCAAGGATGCTTTCCGGAGCCATGGTCACGGATTCCGTGCTTGAAAACGCAAGGGAAATGAAAAAGCTTGCCAAGGAGCGCAAGGCCGAAAAAAGAAGCCAAAAAGCTGCTAAAAAATGATATAAGCTTAAAAGATACACAAAAGATACAAAATACATGGTATAATGACGCTATAAGGCAGAAAAAGCCGAAGCAGAGAATGAATACCATGCAAGTATGGTATTCATTCGGGGGCTGAGGATTTGGATGCCGCACGACATGAGTAAGGAGCCGGCCCGAGGAACGAAGGAACGGCGGATTACGAATGGCGCAGCAGCGCGGGAGCACGAAGTGCGGAACGATGCGTCATAGCGTCATCGATCTTTTGCGATGACGGAACAGTTGGCGCAGCAGCGCGGGAGCACGAAGTGCGTAGCGATGCGTCATAGCGTCATCGATCTTTTGCGATGACGGAACAGTGTTGAGGGAGTGCGCAGCACGAAGCAATACGCTGCAGCGTCATTAGCTGCTGCGGATGATGTCAGGTGCCGCTGGCACCTGAATGAAGAAGGTAATAATTTATTGGGGGTCTATTATGAAGAATATTTTAATGCTTGCAAGTGAGGCGGTACCGTTCATAAAAACTGGTGGACTTGCGGATGTAGCAGGGTCCTTGCCCAAGTATATGGACAAGCAGTATTTTGACTGTCGTGTCATGCTGCCCAAGTACCAGTGCATGAAGGAGGAGCTCAAGCAGAAGCTTGAGTATATCACCCACTTCTATATGAGGTATCTCGGCGAGGACAGGTATGTGGGCATACTTAAGGCTGAACACGAGGGGATAACCTATTACTTCATTGACAACGAGTATTATTTTTCGGGCTATTCTCCCTATGGAGACTGGCTGTGGGATATACAGAAGTTCTGCTTCTTCCAGAAAGCAGCTCTCAACAGCCTTCCCCTTATCGACTTCCGTCCGGACCTGATACATTGCCATGACTGGCAGACCGGTTTGGTGCCCGTATATCTCCATGATTCCTATGCAGGAGGAGATTTCTACCGGGGTATAAAGTCCGTATTTACCATTCATAATCTTAAGTTTCAGGGTGTATGGGACGTAAAGACGATCAGGACCCTTTCAGAGCTTTCAGATTACTACTTTACTCCTGATAAGCTGGAGGCCTATAAAAACGGCAACCTATTAAAGGGCGGAGTAGTTTATGCCGATGCGGTCACCACGGTCTCCAATACCTATGCCGAAGAGATAAAGACCCCGTTTTATGGGGAGGGGCTTGACGGACTGCTTCGTGCAAGGTCAAACGCCTTAAGGGGCATAGTCAATGGCATCGACTATAACGAATGGAACCCTGAGACCGACCAGAAGATAACGAAGCGCTATAATGCACGGAATTTCCGTAGGGAAAAATCGGCCAATAAGCTTCAGCTTCAGAGGGACCTTGGCCTCACCATAGACGAGGGCAAGTTCATGATAGGCATGGTATCGCGGCTCACGGATCAGAAGGGCCTTGACCTTATCCAGTATGTCATGGATGACCTCTGCAGGGAGGACACCCAGTTCGTGGTCCTTGGCACCGGAGATGACCGCTATGAAAATATGTTCCGCCATTTTGCATGGAAGTACGGCGACAGGGTATCGGCCCAGATATATTATTCGGATGAGATGTCCCATAGGATATATGCTTCCTGTGATGCTTACCTGATGCCCTCACTGTTTGAGCCCTGCGGACTGTCCCAGCTCATTGCCCTGAGATACGGCACGGTGCCCATAGTCAGGGAGACAGGCGGACTTAAGGATACGGTAGAGGCCTATAATGAGTATGCCTCCACCGGTACGGGATTTTCATTTGCAAACTACAATGCTCACGAGATGCTGTCGGTAGTCAATTATGCCAAGAGCATATACTATGGCAGAAAGCGTGAATGGAACAAGATAATAGACCGCGGCATGGCAAGGGATTTCTCATGGACCTCCTCAGCACTTAAGTATCAGGAGCTCTATGACTGGCTCATCGGCGGTTAAGGAAACTTAGATGGATTTCTTTTCTGAATTGATATCAAATAGGACTCTTATGGCGGCCTGTTTGGCTTGGCTCATAGCTCAGGCCATAAAGACCGCCATAGACCTTGTACTGTATAGGTCCTTCAATCCTGAGAGACTGGTGGGGTCAGGCGGTATGCCGAGCTCCCACAGTGCGACGGTCTGCGCCCTCTGCGCCATGGCTTTGTTTCAGTATGGAGCAGGCTCCTTTCAGTTTGCCTTTACCTTCATACTTGCCATGGTGGTCATGTATGATGCCGCCGGAGTGCGGAGGGAGACGGGAAAGCAGGCCGTGGTGCTGAACAGACTGCTTATGGATAATCCCTTTTCATGGAAGGACGAGGTGCTGGACCAGAAGCTGAAGGAGCTGGTGGGACATACGCCCCTTCAGGTTGCGGCAGGCGCCATATTGGGCGTGGCGGTGGCAGCAGCCATGGAATTTATGATATATGTCTGAGTTTAGGTTTTGAGGACTGACTATTTGAATAGGATATTTTTAAAAAAGAACAAGCTGATATCAGTGGTGATGATGGTGGCGATGCTTTTAGTATCGTCACTTTCGATGTCTGCCTGTCGGGGCATAGAGCTGAAAAATAAGACTGAAGAGGTGGAGGGCTATACGGAGAGCCAAGCCATGATAGTCCTTACCAATGAGATGAACCGCTACAGGAAGGCATATACTGATGATATCCTGAAGGTGGAGGCTGGGGACAGCGGTGAGAGCTTTGAGGAGCTCCTCATAGACAATGTAAAGGCCTTCCTTGAGCAGGTCAAGCTCCTGTGTATGCTGGCCGAGGAACGGGGTATAAGCGTGACCAGTCAGGAGCGGGACAGCATAAGGGCGCTTTCAGAGCTCTACTATTCCTCCCTTACTCCTGAGGATAAGGACTATATCGGCTGCAGCCTTGAGGATGTGCAGAGGGTATATGAGGATTATTTCCTTGCGGATAAGCTTATAAACGAGCTTACCAAGAATGCGGGGAGCGAGATAAGCGACTCCGAGGCTAAGGTCATAGAGATACAGCAGATAGCGCTCTCCGATGAAAAGAAGGCCTTAGCCGTACTTAAGCTCCTTAAGATAGACGGACTGGACTTTGCCACCCTTGCGAGCCGCTACAACGAAGCAGAGGAGACCGCCCTCAGCCTTCGGAGGGACACCATAGGCGGACTTTATGAGGATACCGCCTTCTCCCTTGACGAGGGGGAGATATCCAATATCATCAAGACCGGAGACCTTTATTATATACTTAAGTGCACCAATGGCTATGATGAAAAGGCTACCCAAGAGCGCAAACGGCTCATTGAAAATGCCATTGATACCAGCGCATTTTCCGAGGTCTATGAGGGCTATAAGGAGGAACACAATATACGCTTTGGGGAGCGCTTCTGGAATGACATAAGTCTGGGCGAGGGCAGTGCCTCCACCGCAGACAATTTCTTCAGGCTTTACGATGAGGCATTTCCGGGCTGAAGAGCTTTTCTTAGATAAAAGTGGGGGAAAGGACCTGTTTTTTTACCGAAAAAAACTTAAAATGTGAGTTTTAGATGGGTAAATGGGGTATTTTTGTTGAAAAAACCATGATTTAGCGTTATACTTATATGAGTTTTAACTTTAAGTATGATCACTGGAGGGGACATGGAAAAGAGATACATACTCTTCGATCTGGACGGTACGCTTACCGCTTCATACGAGGGTATAATTAATGCTTTTGTCTACTCGCTCGGGAAGATGGGTGTTGAGCCCATCACAGAAAGGTTCAACGAGGTCATAGGACCTCCGCTGCGTCACAGCTATGAGGGCATATACGGCATGAGTCCTGAGGACTGCGAGCAGGCGGTAAAGTATTTCCGTGAGTACTATAATGACAGGGGGCTTTTTGAAAACAAGCCCTATGACGGCATCTTGGACATGATGCATACTCTGTATGCCCATGACAAGAAGCTTATGATAGCTACTGCAAAGCCTGAGAGGACTGCAGAGCGCATAGCCGAGCATTTCGGCATGACCCAGTACCTTTGCTTTATAGCAGGCACTACCTCTGACTTTATACCTGCGGATGGCAGCAAGGACGTAAGGGCCACCAAGGAGGATGTCATCAGATACATACTTTCATCCAATGACATCAAGGACCCGGAGAAGGCAGTCATGATAGGCGACAGGGCATATGACATAAGCTCTGCCAAGAAGTTTGGACTTCAGACCGTAGGCGTGCTTTATGGCTATGGGACCGGAGAGGAGCTCCTTTCTGCAGGAGCGGATTATCTTGCCAAGGACCCGATGGATATAGAGCGCTATATCATAGAGAGATGATGAAGGCAAAGGGACGCTGAAGGATAAGTCGCCCGAAGCCTCAGCACGGCAGCATAAGGGGTCAAGGCCCCTGATAAAGCATGATATTTTAAGGAGACGCTTTGAGCGTCTCTTTTTTGATGCAGATATAGTCCCCTTACTTGGGATAAAAGCGGTAGCAGGGTGAGGGAAAATGTGATAATATAAATGAATATTAAGTAAGGACATATAACTGGAGTAAAAGATGCGCGAAAAGATAAACCGACTGGCAAAGGGTATATTGGACAGGGACATACCGGAGCTTAAGCTTAGTCCGGAGCGCTTTGATGATGTGCTTCCTCCGGATACCAAGCGCAGATATGACCTTATCATAGATACGGACGATATCTTCCGGCTGAAGGGCCTCTCATATTGTGATGATGTAAGGATAGGCCTTGAGACGAGGGCCTTCATGGGAAGGCGCTGCCACATAGTTTTCTATGCAGACAGCTTTGGCCTTGAGCCGGGACAGCGTACTGAGGGCTCGATACACCTGATAACCAATGCAGGTGAGCTTGAGGTGCCCTACTGCTTCGAGACTGGGCATGAGGACCATGCCAAGGTAAGGGATTATCTTAAGGAGCTTCGTAACGGGGAGGAGCTTTCCGAGGGCTATGACCCGGCTTTCGATGAGGAGTCAGACTATATAACTTCCCTCAATGAGGGCTCTGATGGGACTTATGAGGCAGAGACCTATGCTGAGGAGCCTGAGGAGGCAGCAGGGACAGATGAAGGCCCTTTGGGGACCTATGACGAGGGGGATGCATATTTGGGTGAGGCAGATATTCGGGACGAAGCTCCTGAGCTTTCAGAGGCCTCAAAGGAGTATCTTAGCTTCCTTTCCTCCTGCTTCCCTCAGGATGATGAGCTCCTGTCGGAGCTCTGTGGTCTTCTTATCGGAGCCGATGAGACAGGGAGCTTTGCATTTTCAGCCTACAGTGAGGCCATAGCAAGGGATATAAAGCTTACGAGGCTCTACGAGTATTATATTTATTCATACCCCGAGGGCTCCTCGGAGCAGATGCCGAAGAGCGTGCTGCTTTATTTTTCATATGACAACATGCTGGAGCCCAGAAGGAAGGCCTGCCTCTATAAGGATATCCTGCTCTACGAGGCTCCGGATTCAGAGCTTTACGCTTCCTATGAGCCCCAGATAAGGGACTATGCCATGGCTTCGGTCTTTGCAAGGCGCATAGACGATAAGCTGAGCCTTATATATGACCGTATGCTCTATCCGGATATGATAGACAGAAAGGCTGCCGAGGTCCTTCCGGACATATTGAAGTGCCGGCGCATAAGCACCAAGGACAGCCGTGCTGCCTTTGTGCTCCTTCGCTATCCGGAGCTCATATATGAGGACAGATATCCCATAAGGAACGGCGCCTCATATATCCCCATATATTTTGACAGCACTAAGATATGCTTCTTAGACAAAAGAGGCAGGGAGATAAGGCCTGAGGGCGGATATGAGGAGGATATCATGCTCAGGAGGCCGGACCTTCTCAGGCGCTGCTTTGAGATATATCCTGACCATCCCATGCTTAAGCTTGCTGCGGCAAAGAAGGTGCTTTCAGCGGGTGCCTCCACCGAGACCGAGGCGGAGATACTTAAGGATGCCCTGAGGTCCCTGAAGCTTTCACGGGAGTTCAGTGAAGCTGTCATAAAGGAGCTCCTTAAGCGTGACGGAGGCTCAGCGGATATCAGAGGACTTGCAGTTGAGGACTATGGTCCGGAGCTTTCAAAGCTTTTATTCAGCTCACTTTTAAGGGATGGTTATCATGAGGATGCCTATCTCTGCCTAAGACGCATGGGAGAGCCTTGGGAGGTATCTAAGGAGGAGCTTCACAGCCTTGTCATGGAGCTCATTGCAAAGGGAAGCATCCCCGTCATAAAGGGGGAGACGGATCAGGTATTCGTGATATACTGCAAGTATCTGTTCGATATGGGCTTCAGGGATAAGGAACTCCTTTCCTTCCTCACAAGGGAGTATGAGGGAGCCACTGAGGATATGTATGCCGTCCTTTCAGAGGCCGATAAGGCGGGGGCAAGGCTTTACGAGCTTCCCGAGAAGGTCCTTTCCTCCAAGCTGTTTTCCGGCATGAAGGAACATCTTGACGAATGTTTTGAGATATACCTGAGGACTGCGGAAAAGCAAAAGGAAAATATGGTCTGTGCCTACCTGACTGTAAGATGCAGTGATTATTTTGAGGGAGAAAAGGAAGAACCCATTCAGGGTTTCTTTGAGATACTCTACTCCTATGTGAGCTCTTCGGAGGACTATGAAAAGCTTCCGGACATATATCTTCTGGCACTTACCAAGCATTATCAGGAAAAGGAAA
>DVNS01000070.1 GCA_018714145.1 Candidatus Avilachnospira avistercoris | reverse complement strand
AGAAACTGCTGATGACAGATCATAACGACTAAAGATAAAACATGGGGCTGGTGTATTGGTCATCTTTGATTGACTGAAATTGGCTAATTGCGACCGACTATAATTGGTCATTTGCTCCCGGCTCTAACACTCAGGCAGTTTATTATTATATTCAAATCTGAACTATAGTCTTAATACATATCTATTTCTAAAATATCCAAGGAGAACCCATGAAAAAATTCAATAAGGCACAGCTTCAGGCCATACACCATGGCGACGGGCCTATGATGGTCCTTGCAGGTCCCGGAAGCGGTAAGACTACCGTGCTTGTAAACAGAGTGCTCTACCTTACGAGTGAACTTAAGGTGCCGGAGGAAGGCATACTGGTCATCACCTTCACAAGGGCTGCAGCACAGGAGATGGAGCAGCGATATCTCAGGGAACGGGCAAGAGCCATTGAAAAGAGCGGAGTCACATTCGGGACCTTCCATTCGGTTTTTTTCTCCATACTGAAGGAGCGTCTCGGTTATAAAAATAAGTCTGTGGCTTCGGAGCGTCAGTGCATGGAGCTTATGTGGCAGGTCCTATGTGAAGATAGGTTTAAAAGATACGGCTTTACGACAGATATGGCAGCCCTTATGCTCTCCGAGCTTGGAAGCAGAAAAAACGGCATCATACATAGAGACTATCCGGTTCAGGAGGAGTTATTTGTAAGCATAGCCATGGAATATGAGCGTAGGGCGAAAAGGCTTGGCATACTGGATTTTGACGACATGCTCATACGCTTCCTTGGACTCCTTAAGAGGGATGGGAGCCTGCTTTTGGAGCTCAGGAGGCGATACAGATATATAATGGTGGATGAATTTCAGGACATAAATCCGGTACAATATGAGATAGTGAAGCTTATAGCCGAGCCCCGCAGGAATATCTTTATAGTGGGGGATGACGACCAGAGCATCTATGGATTTCGGGGTTCAGACCCCTCCATCATGCTGAACTTTCCCAAGGACTATCCGGAGCTTGGCTCAGTTACTCTTTCCATAAATTATCGCTCGGAAAGATGTATTGTGGATGCGTCCTTGAGACTTATAGGCTATAATAAGGAAAGATACAGAAAGGCCCTTGTGCCCTGCCCCGGTCACGATATAAGGGGAGCGGGCCGTGTGAGAATAAGGAGCTTTCAGGACGAGAAAAAGGAGGCCGCATATATAGTCTCTGAGATAAGGAGAAGGCTCAGTGAGGGAAGGAATATTAAAGATACAGCAGTGCTTTATAGGGTACATAAGGCTTCGATACCGCTTAAAAAGGAGCTTTCTTCGGCAGGCCTTTCCGACTGCGACATAAGGCTCATGACCTTTCACGGGGCCAAGGGGCTTGAATTCGATACGGTTTATATCATTTCGGCCAATGAGGGCACCACTCCTTGGAAGGGGGCCGGCTATAGGGAGCTTCCCGAGGAGCGAAGGATGTTTTATGTGGCCATGACAAGGGCTAAGAGGGAGCTTCACATTTTTAACACAAAGAAACTATATAGTAGGACACAAATACGGAGCCGCTATGTCTATGAGCTGTCGTCCCTTGGCCGAATAGGAGTCCTTTACGGCAGGGCTGAAAGATGGCTTTCGTCATAGCAGCAGAAGACTTTAGATTTATTAATGGAGGCCAAGCTTTATGGATGCACTTAAGATACTGGTCGTGGATGATGAGATAAGGATGCGTAAGCTCGTGAAGGATTTCCTTTCAGCAAAGGGCTTTGAGGTCATAGAGGCAGAGGACGGAGAGGAGGCGGTGGATAAATTCTGCAGCGAAAAGGACATAGCCCTGATACTCCTTGATGTCATGATGCCGAAGATGAATGGCTGGGAGGTACTTAAGACCATCAGGAAGATATCCAAGGTGCCTATCATCATGCTGACGGCAAGGGGCGAGGAGGCAGACGAGCTTCAAGGCTTCAAACTCGGTGTGGATGAATATATCACCAAGCCCTTTTCCCCGAAGATACTTACTGCAAGGGTGGATGCCATACTCCGCAGGACCCATAAGACGGAGGACGACATACAAAGCTGCGGAGACATAGAGATAAATCGGGGAGCTCATACGGTCAAGGCCTGCGGCAAGGAGGTCAGCCTCAGCTACAAGGAATTTGAGCTCTTGGATTATTTTATGCAGAATAAAAATCTTGCCTTGAGCAGGGAAAACATACTCAACAATGTATGGGATTATGATTATTTTGGAGATGCCCGTACCATTGATACCCATGTCAAGAAGCTAAGGGCCAAGCTTGGCGAGGCCGGCTCCCAGATAAAGACCATCTGGGGCATGGGATATAAGTTTGAGGGATAAGGAGAAGCATGAAATACTCCATCAGGATAAGATATACCCTTATATTCATAGGCATCATGGCCTTTCTTATAGGCGTCATGTTCACGGTAAATACCCTTTTTCTTTCAAGGTATTATTTCAATGAAAAGGTCAATTCGCTGACGCTTGCCTACGAGGCTGTGGATGACGTGGTACAGATGGCGGATGCAAGGGAGCGGACCATAGTGGAGCTTGTGGGGGAGGAATTCGGACAAAATGCGACGGATACTCCCATATCTGCCGTGTTCAGGAGCCTTAACGACCAGTCCAATATCAATATCGTTATGATAGATAAATATGACAGAGCTTTCATAGCCGCAAGCCGTGAAGGGGACTGGATGGAGAGCAAGCTCAGGTTCTTCCTTCGTTATCAGGACCAGATACGAAACGGCACATTTCCCGACGATATGGTGCCTGAGGAAGGGGCTAATAATAAATATCCCGAGGCCGTAAGGCGGCTGGTCGAGATCTTTCTTAAAAGTATAGGCTATAATGTAAGCATAACCTTTGATGATGAGGACAGTCAGAGGATCCCAAGGGTCGCCACGATAGAGAGATATCCGAATTATGTGGTACAGCAGAACTATGATACCCGCTCGGGAAGCTCATATCTTGAGTGCTGGGGCTCATTTTCAGATGGCGAGACCATGTTCCTTATGTCCATGCCCCTTGCCCATATAGAGGACAGCGTCAAGATAATGAACAGGTTCCTTTTGATAGTCGGCATATTTGTGCTGGCACTGGGCTCTATAGTCATCTTCTTTACGACAGGAGCCATAACCAAGCCTATCAATAACCTCGCCGTTATCTCGAAGCGCATGGCTAAGCTGGACTTCGGCGCAAGATATGAAGGAAAGCGGCAGGATGAGCTGGG
>DVNS01000069.1 GCA_018714145.1 Candidatus Avilachnospira avistercoris | reverse complement strand
TCAGCAGCAGGCTGAGCTATGGATATTTTCAAGCACAGATATATTTTTAAGCATATAAAAATCATTATATGTCCGCAGTCTTGCGGCGGAATGGAGGGCAGATTGGCTTTTATAAGTGCGTTTGATGTGATAGGACCGGATATGATAGGGCCTTCAAGCTCTCATACGGCAGGAGCCTGTTCCATTGCTCTGCTTGCGGGAAAGATGCTTCAGGGTCCCCCTGTGTGGGTACGCTTCGTACTCTATGGCTCATTCGCAAAGACCGGAAAGGGACATGGTACGGACAGAGCTCTTTTAGGCGGGGTCATGGGTTTTCAGACCGATGATAAGCGCATACCTGAGTCTTACAGGATAGCAGACGAGAGCGGGCTTAAGTATGAATTTGAATTCAATAATGAACGTGAAGACATCTATCCTAATACTGTGGATATAAGTTTAAGAGATTCAGATGGCGAGGAGGTATCGGTAAGGGGAGAATCCCTTGGCGGCGGCAAGGTACGCATAAGCCGCATCAACGGAGTTTCAGTGGATTTCTCAGGAGAATACAGCACCCTTATTGTGGTACAGAGGGATGTGCCGGGCGTAGTGGCGCATATAACCAAATGCCTGAGCGACCTAAATGTTAATATAGCCTTTATGAGGCTCTATAGGGAAGCCAGGGGAGAGACGGCCTACAGTATCGTGGAATCAGACGGAAGACTGCCGGAGGATATCAGGGAGCGCATAAAAGAAAATAAATATGTAAGGGACGTGATGCTGATACAGCCCTGATATAGCTTTGATATAGAAAATTTGTGAGAGTATAAATCCGAGCTTATAAATATTGCTTCAAATCTGAACAGCAGGTCAGCAGATGACAGGAGGGGAATGCCCTCTCAGACGCTCTGTGCCATATCGCTGAGACCGAAGAGGTGGGAGATGGATTTTAAAAACGGAGCAGAGCTCCTTAAGCTCTGCGATAAAAATGATATAAAGATATCAGAGGCCATGAGGCTTCGAGAGCTTAGCTCCTCGGAACTGAAGAGGGCGGAGATTGATGAGCTTATGAAAAAAAAGCTTTACATAATGAAGGAGGCTGTAAGGAGCCCCATAGAAAGACCTGCGGTCTCCATGGGAGGGCTTATAGGAGGAGAGGCAAAGAAACTTGAGACTCAGCGCCTGAATGGCGGCAATATCTGCGGGCCGGTAGTGTCCAAGGCCATAGCCTATGCCATGGCTGTCCTCGAGGTCAATGCCTCCATGGGCCTCATAGTGGCAGCTCCCACGGCGGGCTCTTCGGGGGTAGTACCGGGGGTGCTCATCTCCCTTCAGGAGGAGTATGGATTTTCGGATGAAAGCCTTGTGGACGCCCTTTTCAATGCCTCTGCCATAGGCTATCTTGCCATGCGCAATGCCACAGTAGCGGGAGCAGTGGGCGGCTGTCAGGCTGAGGTAGGAGTGGCCTCTGCCATGGCGGCATCGGCAGCAGTGGAGTTGATGGGAGGAAGTCCCGAGGCTTCCCTCTGGGCAGCCTCCACCGTGCTCATGGACATGCTGGGACTTGTGTGCGACCCGGTAGGCGGGCTCGTCGAATGTCCCTGCCAGCAGAGAAATGCTGCCGGAGCCTCCATAGCTCTCATAGCTTCTGAGATAGCCCTCAGCGGAGTGAGAGCGCTGATACCCTTTGATGAGATGCTATCTGCCATGTATCAGGTGGGAAAGCGCATACCCTCCGAACTTCGGGAGACGGCGCTTGGAGGCTGTGCCGTGGCTCCTACAGTCAGCTGCCTATTTTGTAAAAAATAAGCTGTCATAGCTGAAAACAAAGCAGAGAGCCCCTGATGGATTCTGCCATGACGGGCTTATGCCGGAACTTAATATATCTGCTTGACAAAAATCAGATAAAAACTATAATGATGATGTAAAAAACAAACAAGGCTAGGGGCGCTTGATGCTGAGATGGAGGCTTAGGCCTCGGTCCCTCATGACCTGAACAGGATAATGCCTGCGTAGGGAAGCTGATCTTTTATTTGAGGATCTTATTATGCCCCTCCTTAGTTTTGACTGAAGGAGGATTTTTTTATGTCAATGTTTATCGATCAGGAAGGCGGATTGACGGGAGCAGGGTATTTTGCCTCTGCGGCGCTGATAGTGCTGCTCCTCTTATGCACCTTTGCTGTGCTTAAGGGAAAGGCTGAAGGAAAGGGCTCAGGCTCGGCAGCGAAAAGGCTCACCTTCTGCAGTATGTGCATAGCCCTTGCGGCCGTAACAAGCATGATAAAGGTATACGAGTCACCCTACGGAGGCTCAGTGACTCTCTGCAGCATGCTCTTTGCCATGCTCCCCGCATGGTTTTACGGGGCTTCCACGGGCTTCCTCTGCGGACTGGTTTACGGACTGATACAGTTCCTTCTGGGGCCCTATTTCCTTACCATACCCCAGTTCCTGTTTGACTATATCTTTGCATTCATGATAATGGGTGCTGCAGGCTTCGTCTATAAGTCAAAGAACGGTCTCGTTACAGGCTACATCATTGCAGCCCTTGGAAGATATGTCATGGCGACCATAGCAGGACTTATCTGGTACTCCTTGGGCTCAGTCATATGGGAGGGCTG
>DVNS01000068.1 GCA_018714145.1 Candidatus Avilachnospira avistercoris | reverse complement strand
CTTCTCCTGTGAGGAATTCATAAACAGGAAGGGACGGATACCGGCTCCGGTACACAGCTTTAATAACTAAGCAGGGATATTATATCTAAGAAAGCATTTTTGATACATGAATATAAGCAATATACAGAGGATAATGAAAAAGGGGCGCATCCTGAGGAATGAGCCCATGAGTAAGCACACCTCCTTTCGGGTGGGGGGACCTGCCGCATATTATTTCATACCGGCGGACGAGAGGGAGGCAGCAGGCCTCATCAGGTATCTCTATCAGAACGGCCTTCCCTATTATGTCATAGGCAATGGTACTGACTTATTGGTATCAGATAGCGGATATGACGGAGCCATCATAGATCTGGGGCGGCACGACGGCACCTCCTTTACCATGCTTGGCATAGATGAGGAGCATAAGGACGGCATACTCCTTGACTGCGGTGCAGGCTGTCTGCTTTCAGCAGTGGGCAATATAGCCCTTAAGCTTGGTGCCACCGGCTTTGAGCCCCTTTACGGAATACCGGGCTGCGTGGGAGGAGCCTGCATCATGAATGCGGGAGCCTTCGGAGCAGAGATAGGGGACCTCATAACCTCGGTAAAGGCCATAAGCCGGGAGGGAGAGCTTAAAAGGCTTGAGCGAAGCGAGCTTGAGTTCGGCTACAGATATTCGAGCCTTTCAAGGGATGGCTATTTAGTGGCAAGGGTTGAGCTCATCCTGCAAAAGGGGGAGGCCTCGGAGATAAAGCAGAGGATGGATGAGATAAGTGCAAAAAGAAGGGAGAAACAGCCACTTGAGTATCCTTCGGCAGGCTCCACCTTCAAGCGGCCGGAGGGGGATTTTGCCGGCAGGCTCATAGAGGACGCAGGCCTACGCGGCCTTCGCATAGGAGGAGCCATGGTGAGCGAGAAGCACTGCGGCTTTATCATCAATTACGACCATGCCACGGCCTCTGACATCTATGCTCTCATAGAGACGGTCAGGGAACGGGTACAGGCTAAGAGCGGCGTGCTCCTTGAGCCTGAGGTCAAGCTTTTGGGGAATTTTTAAAGCATTTATAAAGGAGAACGTATGAATCAGGAAAACACCACCACAGTAGCAAAGCTGGCTGAGAGGATGGCCCTTAAGAACCTTACTCCGGATATAGGACTTGAGGAGCGCATCATTAGCTTCTATGATGTCAACAGACCGGCGCTCCAGCTTACCGGATTTTTCGAGCATTTTGATGTGACCAGGGTCCAGATAGTGGGCAACGTGGAGCAGCAGTACATAGACACCTATCTGGATGAGCGCATGATATCTGAGCGCTTTGAGCGCATAGCCTCCTTCAATGTGCCCTGCATCATCTTTTCAAGGGATTATGAGCCCAGTGAGAGCATACTATCTGCCTGCAGGAAGTATGGAGTACCCTGCTTAAGCTCCCCCAAGACCACCTCAGACCTTTCCAGTGAGATAATCCGCTGGCTCAAGGTGCAGCTGGCTCCGAGGATAAGCATACATGGAGTGCTGGTGGACGTATACGGTGAGGGAGTGCTCATAATAGGCGACAGCGGAGTAGGAAAGTCTGAGTCGGCGCTGGAGCTTGTAAAGAGGGGACACAGACTCGTATCTGACGACGTGGTGGAGATACGAAAGGTGTCGGATGAGTCCCTAGTAGGCTCCGCTCCTGAGGTGACCAAGAACTTTATAGAGCTTCGGGGCATCGGCATCATCAACATCAGGACCCTCTTCGGCTTTGAGGCCATAAAGGATACCCAAAACATAGACATGGTCATAAAGCTTGAGGACTGGGATAAAAATAAGGAATATGACAGGCTCGGCCTTACGGAGAACTACATAGAGTATCTCGGCAATAAGGTCATCTGCCATGAGATACCCATAAGGCCCGGCCGTAACCTCGCCATCATCGTGGAGTGTGCAGCGGTCAACAACAGGGCAAAGAAGATGGGACACAATGCGGCTGACGAGCTCTTCAAGAGAGTCAATGCCAATATCGGAAACAGAGTATGAAGCTTGTGATAGTGAGCGGCATGTCCGGTGCAGGAAAGACAGTCGCCCTTAAGGCCTTGGAGGATCTGGGATTTTACTGCGTGGACAATATGCCCATTTCCCTGATAGGCAAATTCTGCGAGCTGCTTTCAGAAAGCAGGGACAATGGAAGGCGTGCGGCCATCGGTACGGATATCCGCAGCGGAGACGGCTTTCCTCAGCTTAAGCAGGTCCTTTCCGAGCTGTCGGAAAAGCATATAGACCATGAGGTCCTGTTTTTGGATGCCTCGGACAGGGTGCTGCTGAACCGGTACAAGGAGACCAGACGAAGCCACCCTTTGAGCAGGGATGGACGCATAGAGGAGGGCATAGCTGCGGAGCGGAGTGCCATCTCATGGCTAAGGGACAGAGCTGACCATATCATAGATACCTCGAGGCTCCTTACCAAGGACCTGAGGGCGGCCATAGCCGAGATATATGCCGAGGACAAGAGCTTTCAGAATCTTTATATCACCGTCATGTCCTTCGGCTTCAAATATGGGCTTCCCGAGGATGCGGATCTGGTCTTTGACGTGCGCTTTCTTCCGAATCCGTTTTATGTGGAGGAGCTCAAGCATAAGACCGGACTTTGCAGGGAGGTGCGGGACTATGTGCTTTCCTCGGGAGAGGGGGAGCTTTTTGAGCAGAAGATAGAGGATATGATGGATTTCCTCATACCAAGATATATCGCTGAGGGAAAAAATCAGCTCGTAATAGCCATGGGCTGTACCGGCGGAAAGCATCGCTCAGTGACCTTTGCGGAGCTTTTGTATGCTCATCTTAAGACCCAGAGCGGCTATGGACTTAAGATAGAACACAGGGACCTAAAGAGGGCTTAAAATGTCATTTTCATCAGAAGTTAAGGAAGAAATCAAAAAAAAGTGCTTTACATTCAAAAACAGGCATAGTAAAATCACGAATGGAAATGACGCTGAATACAGAAAAGAATATTTGATGGCCATGTTTTTGGATAGCGGCTCTGTAAGTGATCCCGAAAAATTCTACCATCTGGAATTCGTATGCGATTCAAAAGAGGAAGCAGAAGCCCTTTGCGGCATCATAGAAAGCTTTGACCTTAAGCCTAAGACCTCTGAGCGGAAGAACCGTTATGTGGTATATCTTAAGGACAGTGAGGCCATCTCGTCGATGCTGAGCATATTGTCTGCCCACCGCTCCATGATGCGCTTCGAAAACATACGCATACTCAAAGAGATGAGGGAAAACATACAGCGGCAGGTCAACTGTGAGACGGCAAATATATCTAAGACTGTTTCAGCGGCTGTCAGACAGACTAAGGATATCGAATATATCGATAAGACCATCGGTATACAAAGACTCCCGGAAAATCTTAAGGAGCTGGCAAGACTGAGGCTTGAACGTCCTCAGGCGACGCTGACCGAGCTTTCCGGAGAGCTCTCTGAGGATATAGGAAAGTCAGGAGTCAATCACAGGCTCCGCAGGCTGTCACGTATAGCCGACGAACTGAGGAAGTCCGACGGTGCCACGTTGCCATCAAGTAGTGTTTAGGAGGAACATGGAATGACAAGCAGTAATGTTGTTGTTAATCTCCCCAAAGAGATGGATCGGAAGGTAGCTATCCTCGTTCAGGTAGCAAGTCAGTACAATTCACGGATCCACCTTGTCTGCGGAAATAAGAAGGTCAATGCTAAGAGCATAATGGGCATGATGACCCTTCCGCTGGATAATGATGATGAGATCACTATCGAGGCCGAGGGCAGTGATGAAGAAGCTGCAGTAAAGGCTATAACGGTATTCCTTAAAAATGATGAGTGTGATCCCGTAGCATGATGCTTTTGGCCATGGGCACATAGGATATATGGAAGGTATCAAAAGCTTTGCGTCTGCCCGGGCAGGCGCATTTTTTTGGAGGAACGGATGGATAAGATAGCTGTATTGATCCCGTGCTACAATGAGGAAAGGACAGTTAAAAAGGTGGTCTCCGACTGGAAGCGGGAGCTGCCTGAGGCCGTGATATATGTCTATGACAATAATTCCACGGACAGGACGGCAGCCTTAGCCATGGAGAGCGGAGCCGTGGTCAGGCACGAGTATGCCCAAGGAAAGGGCAATGTGGTGCGCCGTATGTTTCGTGAGATAGATGCGGAATGCTATATCATGGTGGACGGAGATGATACCTATCCTGCAGAATCAGGAAGGGAGCTTTCAGAGGCGGTCCTTAAAAGGGGAGCTGATATGGTGGTAGGAGACAGGCTCTCTTCCACATATTTTACGGAAAATAAGCGTCCCTTCCATAACAGCGGCAATACCGTCGTAAGGTCAGCCATCAATATGCTATATGGCAGTGAGATAAAGGACATCATGACCGGACTTCGGGCCTTCAGCTTCCAGTTCGTAAAGACCTTTCCGGTGCTGAGTACAGGCTTTGAGATAGAGACGGAGATGACCATCCATGCCGTAGATAAGAATATGCGCATCGAAAATGTGGTCATCGAATACAGGGACAGGCCCGAGGGCTCAAGCTCAAAGCTCAACACCATACCTGACGGACTAAGGGTGCTCAGGACCATATTTGACCTCTTCCGCAATTACAGACCTGCCAAATTTTTTGGAAGCATAGCCTCGGTGCTGGCACTGCTTTCGCTTATATTCGTCATACCGGTATTTGCCGAGTATTTTGAGACCGGCTTGGTATCCAGATTTCCTACTCTCATAGTATGCGGCTTTGCCTTGGTATCTGCGATAATATCCTTCTTTTCCGGACTTATATTAAGTAACATAAACCGGAGGGAGAGACAGGAGTTCGAGTTCAGGCTCATTCAGATGGATGGGGAGTTTAAGAGGCTTAAGGATGAAGAAGATAATAAGTAGGCATATAGGAGATGACCGTAAGCTGGCTTTTGTTTTGGGAGCCATAGCGGTCTTTCTTTTTTCCCTTTGCGAGCGGGCCTATACAGCCTATGGCTCCATATTTTTCAATAAGGGCTTCTGTTCGTTTTTGGTATTTTTAGTCTTTTACTGGTTTATAAGGAGAGCCCTTATATTTGTAAGAGAAAAGAAGCCCTCAGGCTATGAGAAGGTGCGGCTAGGCCTTTGCTATCTGTTTTTATATCTGCTCAGCTTTTCCGAGCTCGCAGGTCTTTTGCTCCGGCTTTATGAGGATGGACGTCCGGTGGCACTGACCGCTGCCTCAGTAGGCATCATGGCCCTTCTCTCATTTTTGACGGCCCTTATGCTGCTGCCCCTTTGCTATGGCCTTCTTTCCATGGAGGCTCAGGGCTCTGCTTCATTTTCAGGACCTGATGCTGCCAAGGAGCAGAGGAGGTACTTCCTAAGACTGTTTCTGCTCTGCCTTATATCTTATCTGCCCTGCTTCCTTGCCTTCTTTCCGGGCATATACTGCTATGATATGAGCTGGCAGTGGCAGATGGTCATAGAGCAGGACTTTTTTGCCCATCACCCGCTGATACACACAGTGCTTGCAGGCGGCATATTTGAGCTCATGAAGGACCTTACAGGTTCCTATAATATGGGACTTGCGGTCTACAGCCTGCTTCAGCTCTTGGTCATAGCTGCCTCAGCAGCCCTTTCGGGCACCTTCCTGAAAAAATGGGGAGCGAACAGGGGACTTCGAATCGGAGCCCAGCTCTTTTACATGCTGTTCCCCTTTATTCCCATCATGGGACTTTCCACTACCAAGGACGTAATATTTGGAGCCCTTTTCCTTATGGTCATGGTATTTATATGTGATATGGCCCTTGAAAGGAGGGTCTATAGAGGCCCTAAGCTTCTGGGATTTTTTGCTCTGCTCTTGCTTATGCAGCTTTTTAGGAACAATGCAGCCTATGGTGTGCTGTTCATGGCCTTGGTGCTTTTTATCGCTGGCATCTTCCTTGGAAGGAAGCAGAGGAAAAGTGCTTTTGAGCTTGAAAAAACCGAAGGAAGGCTTCGGGTAAGTGCTGATGGGGCAGAGGCTAAAGCAGGAAGCATCGAGAGGATAGCCGAGGATAAGGCTGAGGAGCCGGGACGGGAGACTGCCTTAAAGACCACAAAAAAAGGAGGCAGCTTAGGCGGCAATTATGTGCTCAGGCTTTCCGGCATACTGCTTATAGGGGGACTTGCTGCCTTTCTGGGCTTTGCCGGACTTAAGGCGGCATTTTCGGCTGCGGAGGGAAGCAAGGCGGAGATGCTCAGTATCCCCTGTCAGCAGCTTGCGAGGGTATATAAGGAGCATGGAGATGAGCTTAGTGAGGAGGAGAGGCAGCTTTTATTTACCTTTATAAGGAAGGAGGGCCTTGATGCTTACAAATACTATGTCTCTGACCCGGTAAAGGCAAATCTCGACATGAATGCGGTGTACGGAGCCAAAAGGGCATTTTTGTCCCTATGGATAGAGCTGGGTCTGAGATATCCCGGGACCTATATAGCGGCGACCCTTTCCAATACGATGGGGCTTTGGTATCTTGGCGGAGATTCCAGCAGCTATGTGGAGTATGAGATGTCGCCTCCGCTGGATGAGGAGCATGGCTTTACGAGCGAATCAAAGCTGCCGTTCCTTAAGGATATCTATTCATGGTTTACTGATATAAATATCAAAAGCCACCTGCCGGTCATATCCCTGATATTTTATACGAGCTTTTATGCTTGGGGCACGCTGCTGTGCGGATTAGGAGCCATCTTCAAGAAAAGATATGAGCTCCTGATACCGGTGCTTTTCTCCATAGCCTATATGCTCAGTTTGGTCCCCGGTCCCTGCATAACGATAAGATATATGTTCGGCGTGATACTTAGCTTTCCTCTGCCCCTTTGCCTTTGCTTTTCCAAGCTTGGAGATAAAGCCAAAGCTTGAAGATAAACCTGCAAAGCCGGAGAAACACCAGCGAGATGGGACGATGTTTCAGAACGGTCTGCTGTCGTATATGTCTTCAATGCCGGGGAATTGTCAGCGAAAACCTACATTGGATCTGTCCCCGATGGAGGAAAAGAAAAACCTACAAATGCAGGCGGAATAAAAACCAAAATATGAGTTGACATAAAAATAAGCTTATGATATAGTAATAAAGCTTTTGAAATGAGCGTTCATTTCGGAGCTTATGCTGCTGTAGCACAGTCGGTAGTGCGTCGCATTGGTAGTGCGGAGGTCACGGGTCCGATTCCCGTCAGCAGCTCTTCCACGAGATAGCGGAAAGCCTTCTTATCATGGCTTTCCGCTGTTTTTTGATTCAGGACTAAAAAGGTTGAGCGAGGTTGACTAAGCAACGCTGTCTATGGCATTTGTAATCTCTTTCTCATTTTTGCTTTATTTCTTTAAAGTGGCCGGAAAAATATATGTTTTTGCCTTTATCTTCTTTTCTGGATTTTTGATACGTCTAAGCAGTATGCTGGAGGCGCTTATACCCATCTCATAAGGGTTTTCTTCTATCATTGGAACTGAAATATGATATTTGCTCCTGAAATCATTCA
>DVNS01000067.1 GCA_018714145.1 Candidatus Avilachnospira avistercoris | reverse complement strand
GGCCGAAAGAAGCTGGCCGATGAAATCCGGCTTGCGTATGACGCCCGCCAGTGGGTAGAAGCCATTCAGGAATACGCCGACATCACGGAACTGGACGCAGCCACCCTCAACCGCCTGATTAAAGAAATCGTTGTCCATGAGAGCATAGACAGCGATAAAACAAGACACATTTCTATCGAAATTCATTTTAATCTCAAACCCCTCCCGGAAGTGGAGCAGGTCACAGCCTGACCTGCCCCGCCGGGGCGGTTCTTAAAAAACTCCATAGATATTTCTTGACACGCCGCCGCCCGCCATCGAGCCGTTTTTCTACACCTATTTGGGGATAAAACAGCTTATGGCTGTTGAATATTATGAGATGGAGAGTATGAGAGGAGATGTCATGAAAAAGAATAGAACTTTTCTTGTGATAATTGTCATTTTCCTGCTGTGGGCGGCTTTTTTGATATTCGGAACAAAAGAAAGCGGAGAAAGCTATATAGAGGGAGTAGTAAGCAGCATTGATGAAACATCGATCAGACTCATTCCAGACGAAATTTACTTGGAAGAATTTCCAAAGTTAAGCGGAGAGGTCCTTATAATCAAGTCGGAGGTCTTTAAGAGCAGAAGCTTTGATGGGATAAATAAGGGCGACAGGCTGAGGATTATTTTTACGGATATCGATGGAAAAACCGGACAGCCTGAAAATATAATGGATGTATATCAGGTTGGGGAGGATACAAATGCTCCATGACTAATATGATAATAGAGACAAAACGATTATATATGCGGGAGCTTACATGGGAGGATTTCGATGCTTTATGCGATATCATTCAGGATGATGAGACCATGTATGCCTATGAGGGCGCCTTAAGCGATGACGAGGCAAAAGAGTGGCTGGACCGACAGATAGCAAGGTACGGAAAGCTGGGATTTGGCGCATGGGCGGTCATACTTAAGGAGAATGGCGAGCTGATAGGACAGTGCGGCCTTACCATGCAGCAGTGGAAGGATAAAGAGGTGCTTGAGATAGGCTATCTCTTTAATAAAAGATACTGGCATAAGGGCTATGCCACGGAAGCAGCGGAGGCCTGTAAAAAATATGCCTTCGAGAAGCTGAATGCTGACGAGGTCTGCTCCATCATAAGAGATACCAATGTACCGTCACAGAGGGTCGCCCTGAGAAATGGTATGAGACGTATCGACAGTTTCACCAAGCATTACCGCGGGGTGAATATGCCGCATTATCGTTATGCTGCTTATAAAGCAGATGAACCGTCTGCGAAACATGATATTTGATGACCACCACTCAGAGGAGGAACTATGGAGTTCAGATTTGCAGAGAGAAGGGATATACCGCTTATACTGAGATTTATAAAAGAACTTGCGGAGTATGAAAATATGCTCGACGAGGTATTGGCGGATGAAGGCATGTTAGAGGAATGGATATTTGATAAACAAAGTGCAGAGGTGCTTTTTGTGACGGATGGCAGTGAAGAAATTGGATTTGCCTTATTTTTCCATAATTTTTCTACCTTTCTTGGAAGGGCGGGCATATATCTTGAAGATCTTTATGTCAGACCGGAGCACAGGGGAAAGGGATATGGCAAGGCTCTCCTGAAAAAGCTTGCAGCCATAGCCAAAGAACGAGGCTGCGGAAGGCTTGAATGGTGGTGCCTGGATTGGAATAAGCCGAGTATAGACTTTTACCTTTCTCTGGGCGCAGAACAGATGTCGGATTGGACTGTATATCGTATAGCGGGAGATACACTGGATAAGCTTGCTGAGGATCAATAAGCCTATAGCCTGAAGCTGAGACTAAGGCTTCCGATCATTTTGGGATAGAAGCTTATCGCCCGGATGGATTTCCTGAGTGATCGGGGATAAAATGATAAATGGAGGTTAGATATGATGTGGGAGATGTGCAGGAAGCTTCAGCCGGAGCTGGTGAGGATGAGACGTGAGCTTCATCAGATACCCGAGGTAGGGGACGTGCTTCCCAAGACCAGGGCTTATGTTGAAGAAAAGCTCAGGGAGTATGGTATCGCTTATACTGAAAATGCTTCCGACAGCGGACTTGTGGCTGTGATAGAGGGCGGAAGGCCCGGAGCCTGTGTGGCTTTCAGGGCTGATATGGATGCCCTTCCCATAGAAGAGGAAAATGAGGTGGAGTATAAGTCATGCCACGAGGGGGCCATGCATGCCTGCGGCCATGACAGCCATATGGCAATGCTGCTCGGAGCTGCCAAGGTGCTTAATGAGCACAGGGCCGGGCTTAGCGGTTCTGTCAGGCTCTTTTTTCAGACCAATGAGGAGGGGAGCCGGGGTGCGGAGCGTATGGTAAAGGAGGGCTGCATGGAGGGAGTGGATGCAGTGTTCGGAACCCACATAGGCTGTATAGTCTCAAAGGACATCCCGTCAGGCACGGTCATAGTCTCACCGGGCTGCTGCATGGCCTCCTTCGATAAGTTCATCATCAGGATAAAGGGCCTTGGCTGTCATGGCTCCACTCCGGAAAAAGGCGTGGATCCAATCAATATCGCAGCCCACATAATCATTAACCTTCAGGAGGTGGTCGCAAGGGAGATAGCCGCAGTTAAGCCTGCTGTCCTTACCATAGGCATGATCAATGCCGGTTTTGCCTACAATGCCATCCCTACCGAGGTGACCATGGAGGGCACCATCAGGGCACTCGAAGAGGATGTGAGGCAGCAGCTTGCAAAGCGCATAGCCGAGATATCCAGGGCCACCGCAGAGACCTTCAGAGGCAGTGCCGAGACGGAGATGGTATGGGGCGCGCCTCCTGTGGTCAATGATGCCGGGATGGCTGCCCTTGCTGCAGACTGTGCCAGAGACGTGGCAGGAGCCGATAAGGTCATAGACCGCATAGATGCGCCCAATATGGGAGGAGAGGACTTCGCCTACTATCTTTCAGAAAAGCCGGGAGCATTTATGTTCCTGAGCTCCTCAGACCATGCTAAGATGAGCGATATCCCCCACCACAATCCCCGTTTCAATATAGATGAGGATGTGCTCTGGGAAGGCTCGGCCGTATTCGTAAGGATAGCGGAGCGCTTTCTTAACGGATATAAAGGAGCGGGAGAACATAAAGGATAAAATAGCAGAAAGGACAGATAACAGAAGTAGGTACTGCTTCCCTGATATACGTTTGACCTGAACATACGATATACACAGTTTTTGATGTCGAAAAAATTGAATTATTGTATAGTTTATTGTATATTAGTAAATATATTTTTACGGGAGGGGGTGCAGTGATGACGCTCGCGGACATAACAGAAGCAAAACAGTCCAAGGCACAGATGGCTAAGGAGCTTACGAGCTATATGCTTCATAAGCATTATTGTGAAAATGATATGGCCAGCGTCATTGAGCTGCTTGACGATGAGCTGAACTGGTTTGGGGCAGCTGAGCATGAGTATGCCCTTGGCGGGGCCAAGGTAGCTTCCATATTCAGGGAATTTGAGGGAAAGGTGCCCAAATGTATTCTTTCAGATGAGCATTATGATGTCCTTGAGATAGCCCCCGATGCTTGGCTCTGTACCGGCATGCTCTGGGTAGAGACAGACCCCTCCACCGGAGTATTCCTTCGGGTGCATCAGAGGGTGGCGACGATATTCAGATGGAAGGACGGGAAGCCCAAGTGCTGTCACCTGCATCTTTCCAATCCCTATCAGGAGATGACGGCACAGGATGTGGGATTTCCCACGGGTATGGCAAAGCAGAGCCATGACTATCTGATGGAACAGATAGAGGACCAGAAAAAGCAGATAAAGGCTCAGACCGAGGAGCTGTCCAGCATCTACAATACCGTACCCTGCTATATCATCAGGCTATTGAAGACAGATGCGGGCTGCAGGCTCCTGACCTTTAATAAGGCCCTTGCCGAGGTACTGGAGCTGTCAGAGGAGGAGGTCCGAAGCCTGGATTGGAGTCATGGCATATCGGAGCTTGTGGACAAATCGGACAGGCAGCGCCTTATAGACAGTATAGAAAAACTTAAAAGGCCCGGAGACCAGAGCAGTGTGGACTACAGACTTCACAGAAGATCCGGAAAGCTCCTGTATCTGAGCTGCACCAATTCCTTCATAAGTGAGGATGAAAACGGCAGGATTATCCAGCGCATAGCCTTTGATATCTCAAAGCGCATAGAGCTTGAGCATATACTTACTCAAATGAGCTTCGAGGATTCACTGACCGGATTGCTGAACCGCAACAGGATGAATTATGATATCAAAAACGGCGATATCGATCTCTCCGGCATGGTAGGTGTAGTGTGCATCGATATAAACGGGCTGAAGGCGGTCAATGATACCAGGGGACATCAGGCAGGAGACGAGCTTATTAAAAATACTGCCTCACATATCGTGAATACCCTGAAGGGAAGGGCCTACAGAGCAGGCGGCGATGAATTTATCATTATAAAGGAGCGTACCTCAGAGGAGAGCCTCAGGGAGGAACTGGAACGGCTCATGATGCTTATGAGCAGAGAGGGCATCAATATAGCTATCGGAAGCGCCTGCCGCCACTGCACAGACGGCATAGAGGAGCTGATAAATGAAGCCGATAAGGCCATGTACAGGAATAAGGCGGAATTTTACAGCAGAACTGAAAATGACAGGCGGAGACGCTGAACAATTAGGAACTGAGATCCGGTTTATAAAAACGAGGGGATATGGAGCCTTGCAGGAGTGAAGGCTTTGAGAGAGTCCTGTACAGGGCTGAGCCGGATGGCTGATAAATAAGATGAGATAAGGTATTGACGAAAAACAGAGAAGGCGCTTGCCTTCTCTGTTTTTCCACATCAATATACTTTCAGAGGTTACGTCTTGGGCTTTAACAGTTTTTACTGTCTGTATATAAGTTAGCTTAAACTAACTCATTTGTCAAGCCCTTTTTTAAAGAAATCGAAAAACGCCTTTAAGTCGGTCATTATAAGATGAGACCTCCGGAGGGATCAGGCTGTAATGACGATCTTTGCAGGGTCTTAAAAGCTTTGTATTGAGGTCAGGGGCTTTATGCGGGGCATGATAGCCGCATGGCTTCAATATCAATGCAGACTGATGGAATTTGAAGCAGTAAAGTTTGATGTAATTTGAAATAGATACTTGCAATTACATTATCAATGATGTTATAATGTGAAACAAGAGAGAAAATTGCATCGAGATAGTACATCTATATGCAGGGCCAGAGAGGGAAGGAAGTGGGCTTTACGGCGGGATAAAGCTGAAGTCAAAGTCAAAGCTGAAGCTAAAGTTAAAGTTAAAGCTGAAGTTAAAGTTAAAGCCAGAGCCCCTGACCTTCGCCGGCGGCATATCGGGCTTAAGCAGAGAGCAGATGGCAGCTATGATGAGAACGGCACCCGCAGGCAGGAGATAAGGAGCATTGACCATGGGAAGGACATACATAGCCATAGATCTTAAATCATTTTACGCTTCGGTGGAGTGTGTGGAGAGGGGACTGGACCCCTTTAAGGCCAATCTGGTGGTGGCCGATGCCGAGCGGACCGAAAAGACCATATGCCTTGCGGTATCTCCGGCCCTTAAGGCCTTTGGCGTGCCCGGAAGGCCGAGGCTCTTTGAGGTCATTGAGCAGGTAAGGAAGCTCAATGCCGACAGGGCCATGAGGCTTTGCGGCAGACTGTTTTCGGGACGTTCCTATGACAGGGAGGAGCTGCTCTCGGATCCGGAAAAGGCGGTGGATTTCATAACAGCCCCTCCGCAGATGGGACTTTATATAGAAAAGAGTACCCAGATATATGAGATATACCTTAAGTACATCGCTCCTGAGGATATATATGTGTATTCGGTGGATGAGGTATTTATAGATGCGACGCCTTATCTCAGGCGCTATGGCCTTGATGCGAGGGGACTTGCCATGAAGCTCATAAGGGAAGTCATAGCAGCTACGGGTATCACGGCCACGGCAGGGATAGGTACCAATCTCTACCTCTGCAAGGTAGCCATGGATATAGTGGCGAAGCATATGGAGGCGGATAGAGACGGCGTCAGGATAGCGGAGCTTGATGAGCTCAGCTACCGCAGGCTCCTTTGGAACCATAGGCCCCTTACAGATTTCTGGCGCATAGGCAGGGGCTATGAGCGCAGACTTGCGTCCCAAGGCCTCTATACCATGGGGGACATCGCAGCCTGCTCCCTTGGCGGTATCCATGATTATCATAACGAGGAGCTGCTTTATAAACTGTTTGGGGTCAATGCAGAGTTCCTCATAGACCATGCTTGGGGCAGGGAGAGCTGCAGCCTGAAGGATATAAAGGCCTATGTGCCCAGAGAGAGGAGCTTTTCGGAGGGGCAGGTACTGAAGCGGCCCTACAGCTTTTCAGAGGGGAGGACAGTGGTATGCGAGATGGCGGATGCCATGGCCCTTCGCCTCTTTGAACAAAGGCTGCTCACGGACCAGATAGTGCTGAACGTGGAGTATGACATAGAAAATTTTAAGGACAGGGACAGACTGAGGAACTATAAGGGGGAGATAAGGACGGACAGATTCGGACATCCGGTACCGGTCCATGCCCATGGCAGCCTGAGCTTTGAGCGGCCCACCTATTCCATGAGGGATATAGGCCGGGCAGTGGGCAGGATATTTGACGAACGGGTAGACAGGGAGTTAAGCATAAGACGCATATATCTTAATTCCAATCATATCATTCCGGAGGCGGAGCAAAAAAGCAGGGCCTCATACAGACAGCTTACACTGTTTGATAAGGCTGAGGCAGAGCCAGATGGATATTATACGAAGGAAAAACGGCTTCAGGAGGCCCTGCTCAGCATAAAGCGCCGCTATGGAGGCAATGCTGTGCTTCGGGGCATAAGCTTTTGTGAGGGGGCTACCGGAAGGGAGCGCAATATGCAGATAGGAGGACACAGGGCATGAGCATGCCGCATGAGGATATACTTTATATGAGCTATCTTGGCCCTAAGCGGCATATACATCTTGGCATGGATAAGAGAGCCGGACAGTTTGCGGCCTTTGATGCGCTGTCTGGCTTTGGACAGGCCATCGGTGACACGGCAGACAGGGTGAGCCTTGAGGCAGACAGGGCCTATGTGCCGGATGAGGAGAAGCTTTGATAGTATTATTTATCAGACTTATCGCTGTGTTTTCTCACCGTGTAGTCCACATATAGCCTGAAGCCATAAAGCACGCAGGGCACGACTATGAGACAGAAGAGCAGGGCTATGGAGACCCTCGGGTCTCCTCCTGTAAGGCTGTTCCATAGGAGGGCTATGAGCAGTATGGCTATAAGTATGAGACCGAGCAGGGCAAGTATGCGCTGCCCTTTGCTGTAGGAGCTTTTGAAGCCTTTATCTTTATTATCCATATCAGTATTATTCATAGTATTATTTATATTATTATTATTCATATCAGTTTTATTCATATCTATATCGTCATATCATCTTTATCTATATTATCCACGGAGATATTGTAAGACATATGAAGGTGTAAAGTCAAATATATGCTGCGGTGCTTTGCGAGCTTTCCTGAAACTTGCAGGCGGCTATTACAGGCAAAAGGCCAACTTGGAATGCAGACATACCCAAGACTGAAAGCAGCATCGCCGGCCCGATGCTTTTGACAAAGAAATATGGCTTTTGTATAATGACCTAAGACCTGAGCCATGGGTAAGATACTGCCTTTCAGGTCAGAAGCTATTATTTAAAAAGCATTTGAACCCTGCAAAACTTCTGGCGAGGGAACTTGCGAAGCAGACAGTCCTAGGCAGAAGTTTTGACAGATGGATTTTGTTATCAAAATAATCAGTGACATATTTTTGAAATTTGATTTAGCAGGTCAGAGTGGATAAAGAATTTAAGGACAACAAGATACAGGATGCCGGCGAGACCGGCTTTGACATACCGGAGGAGCTTAAGAAGCTGCCCACGAAGCCGGGAGTATATCTGATGCACGGCCCCAAGGACGAGATAATCTATGTGGGGAAGGCGGTCAACTTACGCAATCGGGTGAGGCAGTATTTTCAGTCGAGCAGGGGCAAGAGCGCAAAGATACTCCGCATGGTGTCACTGATAAGACGCTTTGAGTATGTGGTGGTGGATTCGGAGCTTGAGGCCCTTGTGCTGGAAAACAACCTTATCAAGGAATATAAGCCCAAGTACAATACCCTCCTTAAGGATGATAAGACCTATCCCTACATCAAGGTCAGCATGGGGGAGGCCTTCCCGAGGATAATGAGCGTAAGACGGGTGAAGAAGGATAAGGGCCGGTACTTTGGCCCCTATACCTCAGGCCTTGCGGTCAACAATACCATCGACCTTTTGCATAAGCTCTTTAAGATACGGACCTGCAGCAGAGTACTGCCGAGGGATATGGGAAAGGAGCGGCCCTGTCTCTACTATCATCTGGGACAGTGCATGGCCCCCTGCAATGGCCTCGTTTCCGAGGAGGAGTACCGGGAGAGCATTTTAAAGGCCGTCGATTTCCTTTCCGGCAAATATGATGAGGTGAAGAAGTATCTTACTGGCTGTATGAATGAGGCCTCGGAGGCCATGGAGTTTGAAAAGGCTGCGGAGTATCGGGACCTGCTCCGGTCCATAGATGAGATAAGCTCAAGGCAGAAGGTGACAGCCCTTGATACCGATGACAGGGATATCATAGGCATATTCAAGGCCGGCCATGAGGCCATAGCGCAGGTATTTTTCATAAGGGATGGAAGGCTCATAGGCAGGGAGCATTTTCATATCGAGACCGATGAGAGAGAGGAGCTTAAGGATACGGTCCAGTCCTTTGTGAAGCAGTTTTATACGGGGACACCCTATATACCGAAGGAGATATGGCTTCAGGCGGAGATAGATGAGGAGGAGCTTTTATCAAGGTGGCTCTCCGAGGCAAAGGGCCGGAAGGTCAGGTTCCTGAGCCCGAAGAAGGGTCAGAAGGAAAAGCTCGTGGAGATGGCTGTCAACAATGCCAAGTCCATCTATGAACGGGATTCAGATAAGATAAAACGGGAGGAGCAGCGTACCAAGGGAGCCATGAGGGAGATAGGCGATCTCTTGGGGCTTCCGGATATCTCAAGGGTGGAATCCTACGATATATCCAATACTCAGGGCTTTGAGTCCGTGGGCTCCATGGTGGTCTTTGTGGACGGAAGACCTAAAAACAGTGACTACAGGAAGTTCAGGATAAAGAGCGTGGCAGGCCCCAATGACTATGCCTCCATGGAGGAGGTGCTGGAGCGCCGCTTCACCCATGGGCTGAGAGAGCTTTCGGGCGAGGACTTGGAGAAGGACGTTTCTGAGACTGCAGACATCGGTGAAGATAAAGAAAGAGGTAAAGAAAAAAAAGGGGAATTCAGGCCCCGCAGGAGCTCATTTTCAGCTTTTCCTGATCTTATCATGATGGACGGAGGCAAGGGTCAGGTCAATGTGGCCCTTAAGGTGCTTTCCAAGCTGGGCCTTTCGATACCGGTCTGCGGCATGGTGAAGGACGACCGCCATCGCACGAGGGGACTTTACTTTAACAATGAGGAGCTTCCCATAGACATACATTCCGAGGGCTTCAGGCTCATCACAAGGATACAGGACGAGACCCACCGCTTTGCGATAGAGTTCCATAAGAGCTTAAGGAGCAAGGCAGGAGTACATTCTGTGCTGGATGACATAAAGGGCGTAGGAGAGAAGCGAAGGCGAGAGCTCATGAGGCATTTTAAGGATATGGAGAGCCTGAGAAATGCTTCGGTGGAGGAGCTTTCGGAGCTTCCCTCCATGGACAGAAGGGCTGCAGAGAGCGTATATGCCTTCTTTCATGAGGACAGACAGGAGACGGCTGCCGCTTATGCAGATCCGGATAAACCGGAGGGAAGGCATGATGGGATGCCCATGTCCATAGAAAAGGCGAAGGATGTGGAGCCAATATCGGAAGAAGTAACTGAGGCCTCTGATGCGGAAGGCCTCTAAGCTGAAACGATAGGGGAGAGCCTATCGGCGGTATTTTTGGACCTGAATGAAAACGTTTGCCTCAAAAGACTCATGAAAATCCTTGAAAATGATTTATAGGCTGTTAAAACGGGGGAATATAGTTTATAATAAGATCAAATGGCCTTTGAGCCAAAACCCAGAAAGGAAAGGGGCTTTTTTACATGAACGTTACAGAACTTAAAAAGACGGCTAACGAGATCCGTAAGAGCGTAGTGACTGCGGTGCACTCGGCTAAGTCCGGACATCCGGGCGGCTCACTCTCATCCGCTGAGGTGCTTACCTGGCTTTATTTTGAGGAGATGAATATCGACCCCAAGGATCCCAAGAAGGCAGACAGAGACAGATTTGTTCTTTCAAAGGGACATTCAGCTCCCGGCTATTATTCTGCATTGGCTGAGAGAGGATTTTTCCCTAAGGAGGATCTGCTTACACTTCGTCACGTCGGCTCATATCTTCAGGGTCATCCCGATATGAAGCATATTCCCGGCGTAGACATGACCAGCGGCTCCCTTGGACAGGGCATATCCGCTGCAGTGGGTATGGCACTTTCAGCCAAGCTTTCCAAGGAGAGCTACAGGGTATTTACCCTGCTCGGAGACGGAGAGCTTGAGGAGGGTCAGGTATGGGAGGCTTCCATGTTTGCAGGCTTCCATAAGCTCGACAATCTGACCGTCATCGTGGACAATAACAACCTTCAGATAGACGGACCTATCTCTGAGGTCTGCTCACCTTATCCCATCGATAAGAAGTTCGAGGCCTTCAACTTCCATGTCATCAATGTTGCGGACGGCAATGACATCGAGCAGGTCGGAGCTGCCTTCAAGGAGGCTCGTGAGGTGAAGGGCATGCCTAAGGCTATCATCCTTCATACCGTTAAGGGCAAGGGCGTATCCTTCATGGAAAATCAGGTAGGCTGGCACGGAAAGGCCCCCAATGATGAGCAGTATGCTCAGGCCATGGCAGAGCTTAATGCCATAGGCGAAAAGCTTTAAAAGGAGTGTGTCGCAGATGGAAAATAAAAAGATCGCTACAAGAGAGAGCTTTGGTAATGCTCTGGTAGAGCTTGGAAAGAAGCATGAGGACGTGGTAGTACTGGATGCTGACCTTGCAGAGGCTACCAAGACCTGCATCTTTCAGGAGGAGTTTCCCGAGAGACATATAGACTGCGGTATCGCTGAGTCCAACCTGATGGGCGTGGCAGCAGGACTTGCCACCACCGGCAAGGTGCCCTTTGCCAGCACCTTTGCCATGTTTGCTGCAGGCCGTGCCTATGAGCAGGTCCGCAACTCCATCGGTTATCCCCATCTCAATGTCAAGGTCTGCGCCACCCATGCAGGCATCTCCGTGGGTGAGGACGGTGCTACCCATCAGTGCAACGAGGATATCGCCCTTATGCGCACTATCCCCGGCATGGTGGTCATCAACCCCTCTGACGATGTGGAGGCAAGGGCTGCAGTAGAGGCTGCCTATGAGCATGAGGGACCCGTATACATGAGATTTGGACGTCTGGCAGTGCCCGTTATCAATGACAGGCCCGACTATAAGTTCGAGCTTGGAAAGGGCATCGTGCTGAGAGAGGGCAAGGACCTTACCATCGTGGCTACCGGACTTTGCGTAAGCGAGGCTCTGGAGGCTGCAAAGGAGCTTTCTGAGGAGGGAGTTGATGCAGCAGTCATCAATATCCACACCATAAAGCCCATCGACGAGGAACTGCTCTGCGAGTACGCAAAGAAGACCGGCAAGGTAGTCACTGTAGAGGAGCACTCCATCATCGGCGGACTCGGAGCTGCCGTTTGCGAGGTGCTTTCTGAGAAGTGTCCTACACCCGTAAAGCGTATCGGCATCAACGACTGCTTCGGAGAGTCAGGCCCCGGTCCTGAGCTCATCCATAAGTATGGCATCGATAAGGAAGGCATCAAGGCTCAGATAAAGGCTTGGTTATGAAAAAGGACGATAACGAAAAAAAGTATTATACCGTGAGCAAGGTCTCCTATACCATCAGGGTGATAGTAGCCATGTACCTGTTTTATACGGTATGGCAGCTGAGGGAGGCTCCGTTCAATTCAGAGGGAACTGAGAGGGTGGTATTTATCGCAGCCATAGCCCTGTTCCTCATCTGCGGAGCGGTCATTGGATTCACTTCCCTTAGGGCCCTCATCAAAAAGGAGTATTCGGAAAATAATCCTACTGAGGAGCCCAAGGCTTTTGATGAGACTGATAAGGACGAGGAGGGCTGAAAGGCTAAGACTTGTCTGCCCCATGGAGCTTTTGGGCAGAAACCTTAAGGTTCTGTTGAATTTAGTCAACGGACGACGATAAGACGATAACGGTATACTTTTATAGAAGTCTTTTTACGGGCTGCCGCAGTGATGCGGCAGCCTTTTTGTATCTGTGCCGCCGGGCAGCCAGCGGCGAAGCAAAGCTGCCTGCGCCTGCCTTTAAGTTCATGGGATAAGCAGCGCAGCAGGCCTTGGGGCGGCACAACCTATGCTTGGCACCGGCCCTTAAGAGTATTTTCATTTATGCGGCTGTTTTCATGCTTCGCCGCTGCCTGAGCTCCGGTGCATAAGCTTTGGCAAGCCAGCCTTCACATAGGCTGATTTCTGCTTAAAGCCTTTTGTCAGGACACATTTTCCGGATTTTGCCCGAAATGTTTCATTATTTCGGCATTATGCCTTGTTGACAGCAGTAAAAATATGTTTTATGATTTCAAAGTTGATATATATGATGCCGATATTGGACCTTACGCTATATATAGGGGTAAGGAGGATGAGCCCATATACTGTCAGGTCACTGATGAGGGCTATGCCTAAGTCCTTATTTGAGGGCAGAATCTAAGAGGGCTCATTTAGATATTCTATATATTTTGGAGGCAGAAATGGCTACAGCAGTATATAACCATCAGGCCATAGAGAAAAAATGGCAGGAATACTGGGAGAAGAACCCCATCAATGTCAATGATGGAAAGAAAGAGAAGTACTATTGTCTGGATATGTTCCCCTATCCTTCGGGAAGCGGACTTCATGTAGGTCACTGGAGAGGCTATGTCATCTCTGATGCATGGGCTCGCTATCAGGTCATGAGGGGAAAATATGTCATCCATCCCATGGGCTGGGACGCCTTCGGCCTTCCGGCAGAGAACTATGCCATCAGCCATCATATACATCCTGCTATCTCCACTGCTGAGAATATCAAGAACATCAAGAAGCAGATAAAGCAGATCAATGCCATATACGACTGGGATATGGAGGTCAATACCACTGACCCCGACTACTACAAGTGGACCCAGTGGATATTTGTAAAGCTGTTTGAAAATGGTCTTGCCTATGAGAAGGAGTTCCCCATAAACTGGTGCCCCTCCTGTAAGACTGGCCTTGCCAACGAGGAAGTAGTGGACGGACGCTGCGAGCGCTGCGGTTCCCCCGTTACAAAGAAGAACCTTCGTCAGTGGATGCTGAAGATAACTGCCTATGCGGACAGGCTCCTTAAGGACCTTGATAAGCTCGACTGGCCTGAGAAGGTAAAGAAGATGCAGACCGAGTGGATAGGCAAGTCCTACGGTGCCGAGGTGGATTTCAAGCTTGAGCATCCCACCGAGGACGGCGAGGATACCATGACCGTATATACCACGAGGCCGGATACCCTCTATGGAGCTACCTTCATGGTACTGGCTCCCGAGCATCCCCTTTCAAAGAAGCTGGCTACGCCGGAGCAGAAGGATGCGGTGGAGAAGTATATCTTCGATGCTTCCATGAAGTCCAACGTCAATCGTATGCAGGACAAGGATAAGACGGGCGTATTTACCGGCTCCTATGCCATCAACCCGATGAATGGGGCTAAGGTGCCCATCTGGATATCGGACTATGTACTTATGGACCATGGTACCGGAGCCATCATGTGCGTGCCTGCCCATGATGACCGTGACTATGAGTTCGCAAAGAAGTTTGACCTGCCCATCATCCCTGTCATCTCACCCGATGGCAATGATGTGGACATCTCAGAGAAGGCTTATACCGAGGCCAAGGGCATAGTCATCAATTCAGGAGACTGGACCGGCCGCAAGTCCGAGGAGCTTAAAGCAGAAGCTCCCCATATCATAGAGGAGATGGGAGTGGGCAGAAAGACTGTCAACTTCAAGATACGTGACTGGGTATTTTCCCGTCAGAGGTACTGGGGCGAGCCCATACCCATCGTACATTGTCCTAAGTGCGGCAATGTGGCCGTTCCCGTGGAGGAGCTGCCCTTAAGGCTTCCCGACGTGGAGAACTATGAGCCCACAGGCACAGGCGAGTCACCCCTTGCAGCCATCGACTCATGGGTGAACTGCAAGTGTCCTAAGTGCGGAGGCCCTGCAAAGCGTGAGACCAACACCATGCCCCAGTGGGCCGGTTCCTCATGGTATTTCCTGAGGTATGTGGACAATAAAAATAACAAGGAGCTTGTGAGCCGTGAGAAGGCAGACAAGTATCTGCCCGTGGATATGTATATAGGCGGAGTGGAGCATGCGGTGCTGCACCTCCTTTACTCAAGGTTCTGGACCAAGTTCCTTTATGACATCGGAGTGATAGGCTTTGATGAGCCCTTCCTTAAGCTCTTCAATCAGGGCATGATAACAAAGAACGGCGCCAAGATGTCAAAGTCCAAGGGCAATGTGGTCTCCCCCGATGATATGGTAAGGGACTACGGCTGTGATGCCCTGAGGCTCTATGAGCTCTTCATGGGACCGCCTGCCATGGATGCAGACTGGGACGACAGGGGCATGGACGGTGTATACCGCTTCATCAACAGGTTCTACCGCCTTGTCATGGACTCCAAGGATAAGGACATAGAGGCCACCAAGGAGATGGTGACCGAGCGCAATAAGCTGGTCCGTGACATAGAGCAGAGGTTCGATGCCTTCAGTCTCAATACCGTGGTATCAGGCTTCATGGAGCATAACAATACCCTCATTGACATAGCCAAGAAGGAGGGCGGCGTGGATAAGGAGACCCTGCGTACCTTCGCAGTGCTGCTGGCTCCCTTCGCTCCCCATATAGCTGAGGAGGCTTGGCATGACCTTGGAGGCACGGAGTCCGTATTCAAGGCTGGCTGGCCTAAGTACGATGAGGAGCTCACCAAGGACGATATGCTCAAGATACCCGTACAGCTCAACGGCAAGGTAAAGGCAGTCGTAGAGGTAGAGGCCGGCGCCGATAAGGATACGGTGCTCAGGCTTGCAAAGGAGGCTCTGGGTGACAGGGCAGCAGGCATCGTAAAGGAGATATATGTGCCCGGAAAGATAGTCAACTTCGTGGCTAAGGGCTGAGATCATAAATGAATTTGAACGACGAGACAGTCAGCAAGATAAAAAGGCTTATAGTATTTACCGTAGTCACGGTCATCCTTGGGGT
The DNA here is from genome assembly GCA_018714145.1 of Candidatus Avilachnospira avistercoris. Taxonomy (GTDB): domain Bacteria; phylum Bacillota; class Clostridia; order Lachnospirales; family Lachnospiraceae; genus Avilachnospira; species Avilachnospira avistercoris. The sequence continues at coordinate 12,279 of DVNS01000067.1, read as the reverse complement.
GAACTGGAGGCTCTGCCTTAGTGTTGTCCTAAGGGCCCTCTCCGTGGTAAAGCCTTTTATCATCGGCGGCTGTCTCGCTTTTGTGCTGAACATCCCTATGAAGTTTATAGAGAGTAAGCTCAGCTTTGTAAAAAAGCCGGGACCAAAGAGAGGGCTTGGCATACTTATAACGCTGCTCTTATGGCTGCTCATCATGATGTTCGTCATACTGATGGTCATTCCTCAGCTGGGAGTATCGCTCCAGTCCCTGAGGCAGTCCATACCGGGCTTCTTCAACTCGGTGTCTGAGTACATCACAAGACTGATAGAGGAAAACCCGGACCTTCTTGAGGCCTTCAGCGACCTTAAGGTAGACTGGAATTCCATAACCTCGGCTGCTTCCTCGTGGATATCCGGCAGCCTGAGCGTCATCATACCGGGTACGGTCACAGCCATAGCGAGCATCGCCTCCAGCGTGACCAACGGAGTCATCACCTTTATATTTGCCCTGTATCTGCTCATAGGAAAGGAAAAGCTTCTGATTCAGGGGAAGTCCCTGCTTCGGGCCTTTACTTCGGAGCGCAGATACCTTATGACCGTGTCAGTGCTGAGGCTTATAGGAGAGAAGTTCTCGGCCTTTGTCACGGGGCAGTGCCTTGAGGCCTGCATACTTGGCTCCATGTTCGTAGTCACCCTATCCGTGGCGGGCATGCCCTATGCCATGCTCATCGGTGTACTGGTGGCGGTCACTGCACTGATACCGGTATTCGGAGCATTTATAGGCTGTGTCATCGGAGCCTTTCTGATGCTGATGCAGAGTCCGGTCATGGCTATAGTATTTATAATCATCTTTCTTGTTATCCAGCAGATAGAGGGCAACCTCATCTATCCCCATGTGGTAGGCGGCAGGGTGGACCTTCCGGCCATATGGGTATTGGTAGCCGTCACCACAGGCGGCTCCCTGTTCGGCATAATCGGGATGATAGCCTTCATACCTGCATTTTCGGTCCTTTACGCGCTGCTAAGGAGCTACGTCAGACTTCGCAATGCGGGACCGAGGGTGGATGATGATATAGAGGATACGGAGATATCCGCAGCCATAAGGGATGTGTCGGAAAGACTGAAGCTGGACCCTGAGGCTTGGAAGGAAAGGAAAGATAGTAAATGAGTTACGACGGTCAGAATAGAAGAGCCTCCCACAGAGGTTCGGCCACAGTAAGAAGAAGTCATAAGAGACCCGCCTCCGGCGGAGCTTCGGCTAATGGAGTAAGGAGGACTTCCTCCTATCAGCAGTCCTCCGGAAATGGAAGCTCCTATACGAGGAGTGCCCAGTCCGGACGGGGGGCAGGAGCCGGAAGGAGCCCTAAGGGTGACGGCGGCAATGACATCATCAAATATATAGGTATTGGAGCTGCAGCCCTTATCTGCATAGTACTGCTCGTGGTATTCGTGCCTAAGCTCATGGGAAAAAGCCCTGCTGCTTCGGCAGAGACCGAGGAGACACTGAGGGCAGAAGCCTTTTCCATGGATGCTGCCATAGACGTGAGAGAGGTCCTTGGCATAGCAGATACAACTGACACCGAAGCCTTGGGAGAGGAAGAGGCTGAGTCTGAGACAGAGAGCCTTCCCAAGGGTGTCATCTCTGTATATGGAAAGACCTCGGATGAGATACGCTCAGAGATCATGGCCCTCTACAGCTGGGACCTTAAGGTGGTAAATGATGATGCTTCGCTAGGCTCTGTCGTGACTCCTACCGTGGATCCAAATGAGACCACTGCACCTGCTACCATGGGGGATCCGGAAAATCCGGACTCTCTTGGAGATGCTCCTGAAGCTGTTCAGGAGAGCAAGGCGTCCTCTGAGATAACTGTTCAGAATGAGGTGGAGGTGCCTGACCTTATACTTCAGGACCTTAACTCTCTGCTTACTGAGCTTGAGACCGCTGAGTCTGAGTACAGGGCTCAGCAGGAGGCCGAGGCTGCTGAAGAGAGCTCCGAGGATGAGGAGGAAAGCTCTGAGGAGGCCTCCGGCACCGAGATATACAAGCTTAGTATTACTGATGTGGAGGCTGCAGCAGCGGAGACCGCTGAGCTCTGCGCTACCATGTGGTATAAGGCGCCTAAGGGAGCCAGCATCGGCTCCTATGATGCGGAAAATAATAAGTTCGTCATGGAGGGCGCCGAGAGCGGCTTCGTGGTGGACAAGGATGCCCTTGAGGACTCCATAATCGCAGCCATAGCAGCCAAGGACTACGAGGGCCGCATAGAGGTTGTGGGCAATACCCTGTCAGCTGACTCAGCCACTAATCTTGAGGCTTATAAGATAATCGGAACCTACCAGACAAAGACTACCTCAAACAGTGTCCGCAATAAAAACATACGTCTTGCCTGCGAAGCCCTTAACGGCACCATAGTGGAGCCTGGAGCCGAGCTTTCCTTCAATGATGCAGTGGGACAGCGTACAGCTGAGAAGGGTTACGGAGCAGCTGCCGCTTATAACAACGGCGAGGTGGTTCAGGAGATAGGCGGAGGCGTGTGTCAGGTATCCACGACCCTTTACAATGCAGTGCTCAGGGCCGGACTTAAGACCACCAGGCGCCAGTCCCATACCTTCAAGCCCACATATGTCACACCGGGCTTTGACGCTACCATAAGCTGGGGCGGACCGGACTACTGCTTTGCCAATGTCCCTGCCAATGAGGAATATTCCAATTCCGGCTCCTATGCCATAGGCATATTTGCAAGCTACAGCGATCAGACCGTAACTGTCTCCATCTATGGAAGACCTGTGCTTAAGGACGGCTACAGCTATGAGCTTGAGTCGGTTAAGATAAAAGATATAGATGTGGTCAGGAAGCTCATAGAGCCGGGCAGCGACCAGCAGCCCACCACAGGATCGATGGGATCCCAGTGGCAGACATATCTGATAGTAAAGAAGGACGGGGAACAGATACAGCGTACCCTTGACCACAATACCTACTATTCAGGACATATAGAGTATTATACCGATGAGACCACGACACTGGCTCCTACGATGCCGGAGGAGTCAGAGAGCGGAGCCGGGGGAGAGTCCGTTCCTTCTGACTCTGAGACCCAGATAGTCGAAGGACCCCAGGGAGGTCCCGGCGTGACCGGACCCGGAACGGGCGGTACTGACAGCGGAGCAGGAGGCCCCGGCAGTGTGAGCGGAGGCCCGGGAAGCAGCGTAGGATCTTCGGAGACCTCAACCTCTGCGTCATCCGTGGATATGCCTACGGCGCCTCAGGAAACAACGGCATCCTCAGGACCGGGCGTGATATCAGATGCGCCGGTACCCATAGTCTGATATATCAAAAGAGCTCGTTTTATACGGGCTCTTTTTTGAGTTATAGAAAAACGTGAGTTATAGGAAAAACGTGTTGGTAAAGCCCCATTGTGAGCTAAGTAAATAAGGCTTACAGTGGGAGTGGGAGCCCGAATGGAGGGAAATGTCAGCGAAATCCGACGTTGGATCTGCTTCCGATGGAGGAGGGCAGAAGACGGATAGTACATTTTTAAGGAGATGTCCATGAATTTTTTGTGAAAAAGTGTGTACCTTTTCAAATACTTTCTTGTATTCATTAGGTGGAATTGCTATAATGTTAACAAGATATTGCCCGTAATGGGCAGTTTCACATCTCAATGTGGTATTAGGGCCGTAAGGACTTCGGCAGCGTTTGCTTTCCTGAGCCTGAGGGCCTTAGCATCATATGTCAATGTATCAACAGGAGGATGATTCCAATGGCACGAAAAATGAAAACCATGGATGGTAACCAGGCTGCTTCCCATGCTTCCTATGCGTTTACCGAAGTAGCGGCTATCTATCCTATCACGCCTTCATCGGTAATGGCTGAGCATACCGACGAGTGGGCGACCGACGGAAGGACCAACATCTTCGGCCAGACCGTCAAGGTTACAGAGATGCAGTCAGAGGCCGGTGCAGCAGGAGCCGTTCACGGTTCCCTTGCAGCAGGTGCGCTTACCACCACCTACACCGCTTCACAGGGTCTGCTTCTTATGATCCCCAACCTTTACAAGATAGCTGGTGAGCAGCTTCCCGGAGTATTCAACGTATCTGCGAGAGCAGTTGCTTCCCATGCCCTTTCCATATTCGGAGATCATTCAGATGTATATGCTTGCCGTCAGACAGGCTGCGCAATGCTCTGCGAGTCTTCAGTTCAGGAGGTCATGGACCTTACTCCCGTAGCTCATCTTTCAGCTATAAAGGGCAGAGTACCGTTCATCAACTTCTTCGATGGCTTCCGTACATCTCACGAGATCCAGAAGATAGAGACTTGGGATTATGAGGATCTTAAGGATATGGCAGATATGGATGCTATTCAGGCATTCCGTGACCATGCTCTTAACCCTAACCACCCCTGCCAGAGAGGTTCTGCTCAGAACCCCGATATCTTCTTCCAGGCACGTGAGGCCTGCAACCCTTACTATGATGCGCTTCCCGCCATCGTTCAGGATTACATGGACAAGGTCAATGAGAAGATAGGCACGAACTACAAGCTCTTCAACTACTATGGAGCACCCGATGCTGACCACATCATCATCGCTATGGGCTCTGTCAACGATACCATCGAGGAGACCATCGATTACCTGATGGCTCAGGGCAGGAAGGTCGGCGTCGTTAAGGTACGTCTCTACAGACCGTTCTGTGCAGAGGCGCTTATCGATGCTATCCCCGACAGCGTAAAGGTCATCTCCGTACTTGACCGTACAAAGGAGCCCGGATCCCTCGGCGAGCCTCTGTACCTTGATGTAGTTGCAGCTCTCCGTGATTCCAAGTTCAAGGATGTGACCATCCTTTCCGGACGTTACGGCCTTGGTTCAAAGGATACTGCTCCTAACCAGATAGTTGCAGTATATGACAACGTAGATAAGAAGAGATTCACCATCGGCATCAAGGATGATGTTACACATCTGTCCCTTGAGCTCGGACCGGACATCGTTACCACTCCCGAAGGAACTACCAACTGTAAGTTCTGGGGTCTTGGCGCAGACGGTACCGTTGGAGCCAACAAGAACTCCTGTAAGATCATCGGCGACAACACCGACATGTATACACAGGCATACTTCGATTATGACTCCAAGAAGTCAGGCGGCGTGACCATGTCTCACCTGAGATTCGGTAAGAAGCCCATCAAGTCTACCTACCTTATCCACAGGGCTAACTTCGTTGCCTGCCATAAGCCTGAGTACATCAGAAAGTACAACATGGTTCAGGAGCTGGTTGACGGAGGAACCTTCCTTCTTAACTGCCCTTGGAACGCAGAGGAGCTTGAGAAGCACATCCCCGGACAGGTAAAGAAGTACATCGCTGAGCATCATATCAACTTCTACACCATCGACGGCGTAAAGCTTGGTATCGAGACCGGCATGGGACCTACCCGTATCAACACCATACTTCAGTCAGCATTCTTCACCATCACGGGCATCATCCCTGAGGAGAAGGCCATCGACCTTATGAAGGCAGCTGCAAAGGCTACCTACGGACGTAAGGGAGAGGATGTGGTTCAGAAGAACTGGGCTGCTATAGATGCAGGCGCTCACAGCTTCCACAAGGTAGAGGTACCTGAGTCCTGGAAGGACGCTCAGGATGAGGGTCTTGACTATGCAACTGCTACCGGAGCAAGGAAGGACGTTGTAGACTTCGTCAACAATATCCAGACCAAGGTATCAGCTCAGGAGGGCAACAACCTTCCCGTATCTGCATTCAAGGACTATGTGGACGGCTCCACACCTTCAGGCTCCTCAGCTTATGAGAAGCGCGGCATAGCTGTCAATGTTCCCGAGTGGAATCCTGACAACTGTATCCAGTGTAACTTCTGTTCTTATGTATGTCCTCATGCAGCCATCAGACCTGTAGCCATGACTGAGGCTGAGGCAGCAGCTGCACCTGCAGGCATGAAGATGAAGGCTATGACCGGATTTGCTGACAAGAAGTTCGCTATCGTCGTATCAGCACTTGATTGTACCGGATGCGGCTCCTGTGCTAATGTATGCCCCGGCATGAAGGGCAACAAGGCTCTGGAGATGGTTCCTCAGGAGCAGTCCACATCACAGGCTGCCTTCGATTATGCAGTAGAGCTTCCCGAGAAGGAAGATGTATTAGAGAAGTTCAAGGCCAATACCGTAAAGGGCTCCCAGTTCAAGAAGCCGCTGCTTGAGTTCTCAGGCGCATGTGCAGGCTGCGGAGAGACACCTTATGCTAAGCTTATCACCCAGCTCTTCGGAGACAGGATGTATATCGCCAACGCTACAGGCTGCTCTTCAATCTGGGGCAACTCTTCACCTTCGACTCCTTACACAGTAAACGCTAAGGGTCAGGGTCCTGCATGGGATAACTCCCTGTTCGAGGATAACGCAGAGTTTGGTTATGGTATGCTCCTTGCTCAGAATGCTATCCGTGACGGACTTAAGGCTAAGGTTGAGGATGTAGTTGCTAACGGCGACAACGAGGCTGTAAAGGCTGCTGGCCAGAAGTGGCTCGATACCTTCTCAGTAGGTGCTGAGAATGGCGCTGCTACCGAGGAGCTCGTAAAGGCTCTCGAGGAGTGCGGCTGCGATAAGGCTAAGGATATCCTTTCCTACAAGAACTTCCTTTCCAAGAAGAGCCAGTGGGTATTCGGCGGTGATGGATGGGCTTACGATATCGGCTTCGGCGGACTCGACCATGTCATTGCTTCCAATAAGGATATCAACATCATGGTATTCGATACTGAGGTTTACTCCAACACAGGCGGACAGTCCTCCAAGGCTACCCAGCCCGGAGCAGTTGCTCAGTTCGCTGCAGGCGGAAAGGATGTTAAGAAGAAGGATCTTGCTTCCATCGCTATGAGCTACGGCTATGTATACGTTGCTCAGATAGCTATGGGTGCTGATATGCAGCAGGCTGTCAAGGCTATATCCGAGGCAGAGGCATATCCCGGACCTTCACTTGTCATCGCTTACGCTCCTTGTATCAACCATGGTATCCGTAAGGGTATGGGCAAGGCTCAGACCGAGGAGAAGCTGGCTGTTGAGTGCGGCTACTGGTATAACTTCAGGTTCAACCCTGCAGCTGCGGAGAACAAGTTCACCCTTGACTCCAAGGCTCCTGACTTCTCAAAGCACAATGAGTTCCTTAAGGGCGAGGTTCGTTACTCATCCCTGTCACTTAAGAACCCTGAGAGAGCTGAGAAGCTTCAGGCTCAGAACCTTAGCGATGCTGAGGCAAGGCGTAAGTACCTTGAGGGACTGGTAGAGCTCTATAAGTAATTTATACGGCTAAGCCGCCCACAAAGGCGAAAACCTAACTAAAGCTAAGTGCGAAGCAGCACTTACGATATACACCGGAGCAGGTCATCCTGCTCCGGTGTTTTTGCGTTTTGACTGGAAGCTGTTTAGACTGTAAAGAAAAACTACTTGACACCCCTTGAGATATAGGGTACAATACCTCACGTTGTGAGGAAAGGCTTAATGGAAAAGATAGTCCGTCAAGGCATGTTATTTGATCTATACGGGGAGTTGCTTACAGAACATCAGAGGGATATATATTCTGACCTTGTAAACAATGACATGTCCCTGTCCGAGATAGCCGAAAGTTATGGCATATCGAGACAGGGCGTTCATGATGTGATAAAGCGCTGCGATAAGCAGCTTGAGGACTATGAGGCAAAGCTGCATCTCCTTGAGAAGGAGCTTTCAGGAAAGGAGGACTGAGCATGGCATTTGAGTCTCTTACAGAAAAACTTCAGGCAGTGTTTAGGAACCTCCGGGGAAAGGGAAAGCTTACCGAGGAGGATGTGAAGGCCGCCCTTAAGGAGGTCAAGCTGGCTCTCCTTGAGGCCGATGTAAACTTCAAGATAGTTAAGAAGTTTATTAAGGACGTGGAGGCGAGGGCCGTAGGCGAGGAGGTCATGCAGAGCCTGACCCCAGCTCAGCAGGTCATAAAGATAGTAAATGAGGAGCTCATCTCCCTGATGGGAGGAGAGCCTGCGACACTTACCTTGGGACCTGCAGATAAGGTCACCGTCATTATGATGGCAGGCCTTCAGGGTGCAGGTAAGACCACCACAGCCGCTAAGCTTGCAGGAAAGCTGAAGGCTAAAGGCCGCAAGGTGCTCCTTGCAGCCTGCGACGTATACAGGCCTGCGGCAGTCAGGCAGCTGGAGATAAACGGTGAAAAGGTCGGTGTGGAAGTATTTTCCATTGGAGATAAGGTTTCTCCGGTGGAGATAGCCAAGGAGGCCTACAGGAAGGCTTCAGGCGACAGATACAATGTGCTCATCCTCGATACTGCAGGTCGTCTGCATATCGATGAGGACATGATGCAGGAGCTCATCGACATCAAGGCTGCGGTCAGGACAGACTATACCTTACTCACTGTGGATGCCATGACCGGTCAGGATGCGGTCAATGTGGCCAGCTCATTTTCAGAGAAGGTAGGCATAGACGGCATCATCATCACGAAGCTGGACGGCGATACGAGGGGCGGTGCGGCCCTTTCCATCAGAGCTGTCACCGGCAAGCCCATCTACTTTGCCGGCATGGGCGAAAAGCTTGAGGACCTTCAGGAGTTCTATCCCGACAGGATGGCCGGAAGGATACTCGGCATGGGCGATGTGCTGTCCCTTATCGAAAAGGTATCGGAGAGCGTGGACCTCGATAAGCAGAAGGAGATGGAGAAGCGTCTCCGCAATGCAGAATTCAACTATGACGACTTCCTTGAGCAGATGAGGCAGATGGAGAAGATGGGCGGACTTTCAGCCCTGATGAGCATGATGCCGGGCATGGGCAGCATCAATACCGATGCCCTCGACGACTCGAAGCTAAAGAGAGTTGAGGCGATGATACTGAGCATGACCAAGGAGGAGCGCCAGAACCCGAAGCTCATGAATCTGCAGCGTAAGCAGAGGATAGCCAAGGGCTCAGGCACCGATATCAATGAGGTCAATCGAGTTGTAAAGCAGTTTGAACAGATGCAGAAGATGATGAAGCAGATGGGAGGACTGATGAAGGGAAAGAAGCGGGGCTTCGGAGGCTTAGGCGGCTTCGGAGGCTTTGGGGGCCTAAAGGGCGGATTTCCGTTCAGATAAAAAGGCTCGGCATACTTAATACCTTAAGTTAGGATACGCAGAGATGCGGTCTATATAAATCAATTATCATATTTTTAAAGGAGAATGATAAAATGGCAGTTAAGATCAGACTTAGAAGACTTGGACAGAAGAAGAAGCCCTTCTACAGGGTCATCGTGGCAGATTCCAGATCCCCCAGGAACGGAAGGTTCATCGAAGAGATAGGATACTATGATCCCAATACAGAGCCCAGCACCATAAAGATAGATGCAGAGGCAGCAAAGAAGTGGCTCAATACCGGTGCACAGCCCACAGAGACCGTGGCAAAGCTCCTTAAGGCTGCTGATATCTCTAAGTGATCAGGCTTTAAAAGGAAGGCTTTATGAAGGAATTACTGGAAGTGATGGCTAAGGCCCTTGTGGATCATCCCGATGAGGTCACCGTCACAGAAGAACAAAAGAACGATATGGTCGTGCTTAAGCTCCATGTGGCCGAGTCCGATATGGGCAAGGTCATAGGCAAGTCTGGACGTATCGCCAAGGCCCTGCGTCAGGTGATAAGCGCCGCTTCCTCAAGGGATAAGCTTAAGGTAGTGGTCGATATCGGCTGAGGAGCATTATGAACGAGCTGCTCAGGATCGGAGCTGTCATCAAGCCTCACGGGATCCGCGGAGAGGTCAAGGTCTGGCCTACCACCGACGATCCCGGGAGATTTGACGAGCTTTCAGAGGTCATCCTGAAGAAGGGGAGCACTGAAAGCACTGTCCCGGTCATTTCGGTCAAGCATTTTAAAAATATCGTCATACTCGGCCTTTCCGGCATAGATACTCCGGAGGCGGCGGAGTCCCTTCGTGGTGCAGATATTTATGTGACAAGGGATCAGGCAGTACCCCTTAATGAGGGCGAATACTATATCGGAGATATCATAGGCATGGAGGTCAGGACCGAGGAGGGCGAGAGTCTTGGGACCATCTCGGATGTCATAGATACGGCTGCCAATGATGTCTACAGCGTAAAGCGGCCGGCGGGCAAGGACCTTTTGATACCTGCCATAAAGCAGTGCATCCTTGATGTGGACTTAGAGGAAAATGTGATGACGGTAAAGCTCCTTCCGGGGCTTTTGGATCTATGATGGATTTTTATGTTATGACCCTGTTTCCGGAGATGATAGAGGCATGGACCGATGGAAGCATCATCGGCAGAGCTAAGAAAAACGGCCTCATCTCCGTGAATGCGGTCAATATCAGAGATTATACTGAAAATAAGCACCAGAGGGTGGATGATTATCCTTATGGAGGCGGTGCAGGCATGGTCATGCAGGCACAGCCTGTTTTTGATTGCTGGAAAGCAGTCTGTGGGATGACAGGAAAAAGGGCAGAGCGGCCCCGTACCATATATCTGAGCCCTCAGGGAAAGCAGCTCACACAGGAGATGGCGCTCTCCCTCGCAAAGGAGGAGGAACTGATACTTCTCTGTGGACATTATGAGGGCATAGATGAGAGGGCCCTTGAACTCATAGGCGCTGAGGAGGTATCCATAGGAGACTATGTACTTACCGGAGGTGAGCTGCCTGCGCTGGTACTGATAGACTGCGTGGCAAGGCTCATACCCGGAGTGCTGGGAGGAGATGAGTCGGCCCTAATAGAGTCATTTCATGACAATCTGCTGGAGTATCCCCAGTATACGAGGCCGGAGGTCTATGAGGGGCTTTCGGTGCCGGAGATACTGCTCTCAGGCCACCATGCCAATGTGGAAAAGTGGCGAAGGCGGCAGTCCATAGAGCGCACGCTTTTAAGGAGGCCGGACCTTATCGGAGAGGCAGTGCTCAGCAAAAAGGAACAGAGATTCCTCTGGGAGCTTAAGGAAAGGCTCTCAAAAGAGGAAGATGAAGCAAATGAAAATGGAGAGTGTGAGGCCAAAGCCTGCGAGGGACTTGAGGAAGAAAAACAGACTGAGGCTGAGGCTAAGTTTCAGACAGAAGGCTGACAGATAGCTGGAAAAATAACTGAAAATAACTGAAAATAACTGTAAGACGATCAAAGACGATATAGAAAACGGATAACTTGGCTTTCAGCAGAGAAGTCAGGGCTTTGCCGGAAGCATTTTATAAAACTTTAAAAGGGAGTATATATGGACAGCGATACAGCAGGACGATTGTTTATCATCATCATACTTATAGCATTGTCAGCGGTCTTTACGATGGCAGAGACCGCAGTAAGGAGCGCCCAGAAGTCAGGGCTTAAGGACCTTGCGGACGGAGGAGATAAGCGGGCCCTCCTTGCCCTTTCCATCATAGAGGCGCCGGACAGGATGCTTACCGCCATGCTCATAGGAGATACGGTCTCTAATGTGGCTGCGGCTGTGCTTTCCATCCTGTTCATTGGGGAGCTTACCGAGCTTCACGGTGTGGGCCTTACCCTATGGATAATCGTCGTGACAGTCATCATACTGCTCTTTGGGGAGATAGTGCCCAAGAAGGCGGCGGAGATAAAGGCGGAGGACTATGTCCTTAAAAATGTCAAGCTCATAAACTTCATGACGGTGCTGTTTACTCCGCTGGTATTTATAGTCAATGCCCTTGGCAGGCTGTTCATGCTGATACTTCATATCAAGCCTGACTCAAAGAAGGCCATCACCGAGGAGGAGCTTCGTGACATCGTAGACATCAGCCATGAGGAGGGTGTCATCGAGAACGAGGAAAAGTTCATGATAACCAATGTGTTCGACTTCGGGGATCAGACTGCAAGGGATATCATGATACCGAGGGTGGACATGACCTGTGTGGATGTCAATGCAGACTTTGACGAGCTGATGAGGGAGTTCCGCAGGGACCAGTATACCCGTATGCCCGTATATGAGGAGGACACCGACAATATCATCGGCGTCATCAATGTCAAGGACCTTTTGCTTCAGGGCACTGAGGGAGACGTAAGGGAAGATTTCTCAGTCAGACGCTACATGAGGGAACCCTTCTTCACTTTTGAGTCAAAGAAGGTCTCAAGACTCCTTAATGAGATGCGGAAGTCATCCTATAACCTTGCCATAGTCCTCAGTGAGTACGGCTCCTGCGTGGGCATGATAACCATGGAGGACATGCTGGAGGAGATAGTCGGTGACATAAGGGATGAGTACGATGCCGACGAGGAGAAGGAGCTTATCAATGTAAGGGTCTCAGACAGGGAATACCTTGTCGATGGAAGCATGAGGCTCAATGAC
>DVNS01000066.1 GCA_018714145.1 Candidatus Avilachnospira avistercoris | reverse complement strand
CTGAATGTCCTGTACTTTTAAAGGTATCTGAGATACGCTGAGGATTTGTTAAAGCTCCTATAGAAGATGAGATTACCTTCATCAGCTCCTCCATGCCCTGCTGACGCTGGATATCGTAGCGCTCCTGTATATCTCTAAGATATATCTCTGAGTTGAGTCTGGAAAGATACTGTACCTTGGAGGCTTCATCTGGCTCTGAAAGTATATGGGGAAGTCCTCCATAATAAGTGTATTCCTGCCATGCTTCGTCCTCGCTTCCGCCTCTTGCAGAAAAGAATTCTACAAATGAAAGCGGGACTATATGTATCTCATCTCCACGCCCACGAAATTCGGTCAGTACATCGGAGGACAATAGCTTTGAATTGCTTCCGGTAACATAAACATCAAAATTTCTTTTATGCAGAAATCCATTTAATACATCATAAAGCCTTACGACCCCATGTCTATCCTTCAGCTCGCTTTTTGATATCGCGTACTGGATCTCATCTAGGAAGATAAAATACTTTTTATCTTTGTCCGAAGCCATATTTATAACATATTCATATAACTTGTCCGGATCTCTGTATTCAGCATAAGCAATGTCATCCAAGGAAAGTCTGATGATCTGAGCTGTATCTACTCCCTGTTCCAAAAGCCATTGATAAAATAAGTTGAACAGCAGGAAGGATTTGCCTGATCTGCGTATGCCGGTTATGATCTTTATCATACCGTTATCCATCTTTGAAATCAGTTTATTAAGATAGATATCCCGTCTGATTATCATATGTCTCCTTTACTCCACGCTGAAACACTATGCAGCTGCAGCGCTTTCTAAAATCATCACTGTTATCTGCTTTTTAGATTTTAGTGTATTTGCATCTTTTTCTAAAATGATACTGTAATTCTGGGGTTTATTCAAGTTATTTATTTTAGATTTTAGTGTATTTGTATCTTTTTCTAAAAAGTTAAGTTCTGCCGTCAGTTTAAATAACATCTCATGGCGCTGTCTTTCACCTTTGTTCAGGTCACAGTTACCTGCTGCTTGCCCGGCACGGAACTATCAAAGGACAAAAAGCGTATGCTATACAGAAGACAAACGTTACCTGCCGCGTGCTCGGCACGGAACTATCAGCCCTATAAATAAGTCCCGCCCATATCCTTGCATAGGGATAAGAGCGGGGATTATTCTTATATCTTTTATGTCTTTAAATTTTTATATTTCTTTATTTCTTTACGTCTTTATATTTATCCGGTCTTCATCCCTCAAGTGCTGCCACTGCTTTTTCAAGCTCCTCCCTTATAGAGATGTGCTGAGGACATACCTCCTCGCAGGCTCCGCACTTTATGCACTCGGTGGCTCTCTTTCTGAAATGCTTGTCCACAAGCCACTCCACTCTGCCCTTGGCAAATGCCAAGTCCTTATAGAGACTCAGCATATTCATGGCTGTAAATGTGCCTGAGATGCCTATCTCCATGGGACATACCTTTGCACAGTAGTTGCAGCTCGTACAGGGGATGATGGGAATCTTGGAGAGCTCCTCCCTTGCCTTCTCTACCACTGCCATCTGCTTCTCATCGAGGCCCTTGAAGTCCTTCATATAGGACAGATTGTCCTCCATCTGCTCCACGCTGCTCATGCCCGACAGCACGGTTATCACACCCTCAAGGCTGGCGGCAAAGCGAATGCCCCAAGAAGCTGCGGACATATCCGGCTCGGCATCCTTGAGCACCTTGGCTACGCTCTCGGGAGGATTGGCCAAGAGACCGCCCTTTACGGGCTCCATGATGACTACGGGCTTGCCATGCTTACGGGCTACCTCGTAGCAGGCCCTTGACTGGATGGCAGGGTCCTCCCAGTCCGCATAATTTATCTGAAGCTGTACGAACTCAGCCTCAGGATGCTTATTAAGTATCTCATCCAGCTCCTCAGGTGTGGAATGGAAGGAGAAGCCGATATGCTTTATAAGGCCCTCTGCCTTCTTCTCCTTTACGAAGCTCCACATATCAAAGTCCTCAAAGAACTTGGTCCTGTGCTCGCCCAGATTGTGAAGCAGATAAAAATCAAAATATCCCGCTCCTGTCTGCTTAAGGGAGGTCTCAAACTGGGTGATGGCATCCTCCCTCGTCTTACAGTCTATCCAGGCTGCATTTTTAGTGGCAAGCTGGAACTTCTCCCTCGGATAACGCTCCACGAGGGCCTGTCTTATGGCATCCTCACTGCCTGCATAGGCCCATGCAGTATCAAAATAGGTAAATCCCGCTTCAAGGAACTTGTCCACCATGACCTTGGTCTGCTCAATGTCTATGACCTCCCCGTTTTTAGGCAGACGCATAAGTCCAAAGCCAAGCTTCTTGATATCCTCTCCCAAATAGCTCATACGTAACCTCCTTTATAAAGCTCACTTAAAACTAAGAAGAGGCTGCAGTGCAGTCTCTTCCTGTCTTTATCTTCTATAATAATTATATCAAAGCCTGTCAATATTTCCGTAAAAGCCGCCATTATTTTTATGCAGAGGCTGTTTCAGGCACATATCCTGACGGAAGGGGGCCTTCATAGGTAAATCCCGCTTCAAGGAACTTGTCCACTATGGCCTTGGTCTGCTCGATGTCTATGACCTCCCCGTGCCGTCCCAGTTAAGCCTATGGAGCTCTCCGGTCTCACGAAGACCGTAAAAGCCCTGCTGCCTGAGCGCCTCATAAAGTATGATGGCTGCGGAATTGGCAAGATTGAGGGACCTTGTGCCCTCCAGCATCGGGATACGTATACAGGTATCGGGATGCTCTATCAGTATCTCTTCTGGTATGCCCCGGGACTCATTTCCCAGCATGATGAAGCTGTCCTTCTCATAGCTAACCTCGGTATAAATATGCCTTGCCTTCGTAGTGGCATAGTATATCTTTGCTCCGGGATTTTTCTCAAGGAAATCCCCGTAGTCTACATACTCAAAAAGCTTCACATCGTGCCAGTAGTCCATGCCGGCACGCCTTATCTCCTTTTCATTGATGCGAAAGCCGTAGGGCCTTATGAGGTGAAGCTCCGTGCCGGTGGCCACGCAGGTCCGGCCGATGTTTCCGGTATTAAGGGCTATGCCCGGTTCATGAAGGACTATCTTCAACGCTGCTCCTTTCGCTTTTCCCCTTTTTCCTTGTTATTATCGTCCCGATTATTCCAAGAGCCAACAGCACGGCCAGTGAGCTGCCGAAATAGGCCGCTATACGGAAGGCCGTATCATAGAAGAAGCCCTCGGGAACTATGTTTATCAGCATATCCACCTTCGGGTCCAGTATCCAGAGGTCATTGTCAAAGAAGATATGGTGGAAGGTGACGAAGGCCTCGGAAAAGTTCGTGGCAAGGATGGCCGCAAGGCCTATGAGCAGCACAAAAAGTATGCCCGTGCCTGTCAGCACTCCCCGGGATAAAAGCCTGACAAAGGAAAGCTCCGGATATCTCCGGCACATAAGACCCATCGCCAAAAGGCAGATGAGACATATGGCAGCCGCATATATGCGAAGCCTCATGGCCGAAAGGAACAGCTCTCTCACGTCCTCCATGTGGGCTATCTCCCGGTCGGTAAAGAAGCCCCTCAGCTCGCCGTCCATCATGACCTCTATCTGGAGCTCATCATAGCCCTCGTCCCCGCGAAGATAGTGCATCATGTGCTCGGTCACCGCCATGAGGCCGTCCTCCTCGCTCATGGTCATCTCGGGAAGGTCCGAGAGCACGTCATATTTTTCGTATTCCTGCTCAAAATATCCCGGCGTCCAGTAGCACACCGCCTCCACGGAGGTGATAAGCAAAATGAAAAGGAGGCAGAGCGTAAATATTACGCCCAACATGCCTCCGGTAAATCTTATTCCGTTGGAAAGCCTGTTTTCCTTCATTGTCTCGCTCTCCATATATTTTTATATATCGCTGATAAAACTGTTTGCTCCTGCCTGAGCCTTCTCAGGCTCTGAAGCAGCTTTGTTTGCGGCATTGCCCTTGAAGTCAAGGCCCGTCAAGAGTCCCTTATGGCGGTTACACTTTATACCGGCCTTCTTAAGTCCACATTGCCAAGGAGCCAGATGGCTGCCTTTATGCGCCTTCCGCAGAGGGGCTCCCCAAGCAGGTCCGCCTTCCTTATGCAGAGCTTAAAGCTGACGCCATTGCAGAGCACCGACAGATACCAGAGCTCCTCTCCGGTGATAAGATTCTGTCCGCTCTCTATGCTCTCTATCTCCCCTACGATGGAATACTGGTCGCATTCGATGCCGCTCGGCATCAGGCACTGCTCCACCACGCTGTAGAGGTCCTCCTTCTGTATGCGGCTTGCGGCCTCATTGTAGGTATTGATATCCGAGGCCGTAAGGGTCTCTATGGCCTCAGGGTCTCCCTGTATCGCAGCCTCCAAAAGCTGCTCCTCCTCGTGCCTGCGGTTCATGAGCGTGGGGTCAGCCTCCACCGCCTTAGTGACGGGCAGAAGTACCATCCCCTCATCTGCAAATGCCGTGATGGCCGTACCCCTGAAATCCACCGGGGCAGAGGTCCTGAGGTATTTTTTATATGCCAGTGAAAACTGGACATAAAATATCAGGGAAATGCCTAATTTATATTCATCTATGAGGCCTGCATAGGTCTCAGTCCCCGTATGTCTCTCAAGGGAGCAGGGCTCCTCTGAGCAAAATTCCCTGTCAGAGAAAAACGGATAATAGTATTCGATAAGCTCAGAGCCGTCGGAAAGCTTAAGTGTAACGGCAGCTATGCCTATGTCCCTTCCCGTATGGAGGATGAACTCGGTCTCCACACTGCCGTCGCCGCCTATGATACGGGTAACGGCATTTTCCTCCCTGATGACCTCCTTCCTCAGGAAGTCATAGAGATCCGTCTCTGTAGTTATAGAGCCGAAGCCTGCGGCTCTCAGATATTTGTGCATATAAGTCTCCCTAGGCCGCGGCCTTGCTGCGGCAATATCAGGGTCTGTCACTCAAGGGGCTGTCACTCAAAGGCCAAGGAGCAGCTGACTCCCTTGCCCAAGGCTCAGCCTACGACACGAAGCTTAAAGCGCGAGGCCTCCCTGTCGGAGCTGACAAGCTCTATGAGTCCGCCAAGGGCAGATATCTTATCCTCAAAGTTCTCATAGCCCCTCTGAATATATCCGATCTCGTCCACGGTAGTATAGCCCTCCGCAGCAAGCCCGGCTATGACAAGGGCCGCGCCTGCCCGCAGATCCGGGGCGCTTACCGGAGCGCCGGAGAAATGCTCTATGCCGTCCACGACAGCCACATTGCCCTCGACCTTTATATTGCCTCCCATGCGCGAAAGCTCGTCCACATACTTGAAGCGGTTTTCGAAAATGCTCTCCGTCACCATGCTGGTGCCCTCGGAAAGGGAGAGCGCTACTGCCATCTGGGGCTGCATATCGGTGGGGAAGCCGGGATAAGGCAGAGTCTTTATATCAGTATGGCGCTGTCTCTCTGCGCCGATGACCCTGACTGCCTCATCGTACTCCTCCACCTCGTTGCCCATCTCGATAAGCTTCGCGGTTATGGCCTCAAGGTGTTTCGGAATGACGTTTTTAATAAGCACATCTCCCCTAGTGGCGGCAGCCATACACATGAAGGTGCCTGCCTCTATCTGGTCCGGAATGATGGCATATTCGGTGCCGTGGAGACGCTCAACGCCCCGTATCCTGATGGTATCAGTACCTGCGCCTCTGATATCCGCGCCCATGCTGTTCAGGAAGTTGGCCACATCTACGATGTGGGGCTCCTTTGCCGCATTCTCAATGATGGTCCTGCCCTCAGCCATGACAGCTGCCATCATGACATTTATCGTGGCCCCTACGGAAACCACGTCAAAGTAAATGTGGGCTGCCCTTAGCCGTTCCGCATCGGCCGTCACCGTGCCGTTTTCTATACGCACCTCAGCACCGAGGGCCTTGAAGCCCTTGATATGCTGGTCGATGGGCCTTGAGCCTATGTTGCAGCCTCCGGGAAGGGGCACCCTTGCGTGCCTGTACTTGCCAAGCAGCGCACCTATAAAATAATAGGAAGCCCTTATGCGCCTGATGTATTCGTCATCCACGGATATCTCCTCGATATCCTTGCCGCTTATCCTTACGGTATGCCTGTCTATCCTGTCTACCTTGGCTCCTATCTCTGAGATAGCCTCCAGCATGACATTGATATCCTTTACATCGGGAAGGTTTTCGATGAGGATATCCTCATCTGACATGATAGCCGCAGCCAATATGCCGAGTGCAGCATTTTTGGCTCCGCTGATGGTCACCTCTCCCTTAAGCGGCACGCCACCCTTTATTATATACTGGTCCATAGTATTCCTCATACTCATACGTTATGCCGGGACTGCGATATGCCTCCGATACCCCTATGGCGATATCCCTGAGGTCTTTTAGCTTCATGGCCCATGCAGCTCTCCAAGCCGCCCTGAACCGAAAAAAATTATATTTACCCGGCTAAAAAAGAGCATCCTTTGGGTGACGCTCTTTTTTCTTAACAAGGTTATAGCACATTTTTAATCTTTTGTAAAGAAAACCCGGTAAATGGTCTATATCTGCTATCCTTCCGTCTGCGCCCCTTGATAAGCGCTCCGTCCATGCCGGACCCTGAGGAGGGCGCAGTGATAAGCTTCATTTCTTTGAGCTTAGTCAATGCGCTTCTTCGCATACGCCGTTATATCAGAAGCGCTTTTCGCCCAGCGCTGAGGCCCTGTCAATACTCCACTGCACATATGCTGTCGTAGCCAAGGCTGAATATCCACTGGCTCGCATCCTCCCTCGTCATGCGCAGCTCCCGTCCTGAGTCATCCTGAGCCTGAGGGTCATATATCCTTATGTCAGTATTGTCATAGCCGTATATAAGCACATAGCTTCCGTCCTCTCTGAATACCGCCGCAGGTATGCCCTTATATACATAGTAAAGAAGCTGGTCCAAGGTAAGTCCGAAGCTGTCAAGGATAATGATGCGGCTGTCCTCCACCCGCTTGCTTCCGGTCATGCTGTCTATGCCGATTATAAGCTGGTAGGCCGCCTGCATCGGGTTCTGTATGGCCGCTACCTCGGTCCTGTTGGTTCGGTTATATATCATATCCCCATGCTCATCGGTCACGTAGCCCATGTCCTCATAGACTGCACCGATGGCCTCCGAGAGGGATCTGGTCTTAAGCTTAAGCTCGCCCGAGGCATAGGCATAAAAGATTATCGTCTCCCTGCCTATCCTTGAATCCGCTATCTCAAGGCGTCCTGAATTTTCATAGGATATCTGCTCAGGGGCCCTGACCTCGAGGCTCCTCGTGGTCCTTATCTCATTGTTGAGAGCCACATAGTATACCTTTTTCTTAAGGGAGTCCGAGGTATCCTGTATCGAGCTCGCCTCAGTATCTATGGCCTCGGTGGAGACTATGGTGTCCTCGCCATAGTATTCGTAATCCTGAAGGTCCTCTGTCTTTCTATAAAGGGTGAGCATGATGCGGCTTCCCTCCACCCTCACATCATCCACATAGACGCTCTCACGGCTGTATTCCTTCTCAACTCCAAGGGTACCGTTCACTATCTCTATGGAATGCATGGGAAGGGCCTTGGCCCTGCCGTTTATCATGAGCACATCCCCGGCTCCTGCATAGCCTACGATAAGGTCATCATTGGAAAAGCCTATGACCCTTATATAGCCGCCGGGCTCAGAATGAAGGGACCTCGTGGTGCCGCTCTCGATGTCTAAGAGCCTCAGGCTCTTGGACTGGAAAATGTCTCCGTCCTGCCAAGCAAACTTGGTCTGAAGGTCATTGACCGCATAGGCCCCGTCCATAAGACCTGAGGCCACCACCACTATCTCAAGGGAGTTCAGGTCTATGGCGACCACGGAATCATTCTGCTTGAGATAGAGCATATCATTGCCGCCCTTCCTGCAGAGCTCCGAAAGCTCCAGCTTTATGCGCTCAAAGGTATTTTCAAGGGGCATGAAGAAAAGCTCGGTCAGGATATCATTTTCAAAATTATATCTGTAATAGGCTATGCCGTTATAGCCCTCGTGGACGCCGCGGTTCATATAGCCGTAGACCACGAAGTCCAGTATGCCCGTATCCTCCATGGAAAGTATCTTGATGTCGTGCTTATCATATCCGGCCCTTACGCCGTCATCTACGCCGCTCCTGAAGGAAAATACGCTCACGGCGGTTCTTCCCTCCTCATCGTAGCACCAGAGCTCACGGTTGGACCTGAAGGCTATATAACGTCCGTCAGGCGACCTCATATCCTGAAGGGCACCGTCGGAATTGATGCCAAGGTCTATGCGCTTTCCCGCAAACAGATACTTGCTTCCGTCAAATATCTGGTCCGTGCTGCGCTTATAATCCATCAGATATATACGCTCCGAGCCCTGACGAAGGGTATACTCTTCCGTGACATTGTAGCGCTCAGGATTGCCGGTGCTGCCGGTACGCTCCGCTATATATGAGGCCTCTATGACCGACATGATGCCGTCGTAGACCTTGAGCGTAAGCTTCGGCTCCGAGGCAAGGCGCATATCCGTGGAACCCCATGTGAGCTGGGAAAAGCTTGACTCTATGCCGACCTCTCCGAGGTCCGTATTGTCAGCAGTATCGCTGGTCTCCATATAGGTAGCCAGTTCTCTGGCAGCATCATAGTTGAAAGTCCGCTCGGCAAAGTACATGACGAAATCCATCATGCCGGACACATGGTCCTCGGTGGGCCATATTATCTTCGTATAGTATCTGAGGGTCTCCTCCGCCGTATCCACCTGTATGGTAAGGAGGTACTGGGTGTCCCTTGCTATAAGGTTCTGTATAGGAAGGCTGACATAAAGCTCCTCTCCCTCGCTTCGGATATCAGAGTCCGCTATCTCCGTGCGCTCCACAAAGTGCTGCAGGTCAAGGCTCCTTATCTCATAGCGAAGGCCGGTCACATTGCTGCCATAGGAGGCTATGTGTATATCAAGGCTCCTGTCCTCAGGCAGGACCGTGATGCAGTCCCCCGAGGCTGCGCTCCCCATATCCTGAATATATCCGTGCAGGGTATTGGCCTCCCTGCCGCCCATGGATACATAAAGCACCGGGAGCCTCGGCTCCTCCATGGAGGTATATACGGTAAACTCCGCCTCCACATTCTGAAAGGACACTACGAAATAGGCCGCAAGCGCGGCCATGAAGATGAGCAGGAGCACACCTGCTCTTATGAGCTGTTTTTTTACATTTCGTGATAATCTTGCCAAAATATTTCCCTAAAAATCATAGCTTTATATTTTCCCGAAGGCCTATGAAGGACTGCCTTCGGGAAAAGCCGGACAGACCAAACCCTGCGGCAAAGGATAGCCGCAGAGACAGGCCTTTTATCAGTCTTTTATATAGCCAAGGGCCCTCTCCAGAGCTTCCTTCTCCTCTGCACCAAGGGGAGTATAGGTACTGCCGGCCTCTACCTCTTTGACATAGATGAAGCAGCCCTCTCTTGAGTGCATGCAGTTGATTATCATGCCGGTATTGGTATAGTCGAGGAGTGCAAGGGCAAAGGACATCTTCCCGCCCATGCCCTCAAAGGCATCATAATGCACCAAGCCGAATTTCTGTATGGAGGAGCGGATATTGCGGTTCATGACACGCATGGCCTCCCTGTCCGCAAGTTTTGCCTCCTTCAGCTCCTCTATATCGTCCTGCTGCTTAAGTATGAATTCCTCCATGCTCTCGGCATCCCTGCCGCGCATGAACATATCATAACGCCTAAACAGATCCCTGTATCTGCCAATGGCTATAAGTGCTATGACGAGGCTCGTTATACAGAGCACCGCTATCGCACTGAGCGCTATGATCAAAATCTCTCGTTCAGACATAAAACACCAACCTTCTTTTATCGTTGAGCCTGCCGGCCTTTTTATCTCAATCTTTTTACCAAGCGGTCCAGCTCATCAAGGGAATAATACTCTATCTCTATCCTTCCCTTTTCTTTTCCTCCGGACTTTATCCTGACCTTGGTCTCAAGTCCCTCGGTAAGCTCCCGCTCAAGGGCCTCCATAAGTATCTGTATACGCTCGATATCAGATCTTTTGGCTTCATCCAAGGCTTCTTCGCCCTCAGCCTTGGCTTCGGCGCTGTCCTTAAGCTTCTTTTTGAGAGCCGCTGCCCTCTTTTCCGCCTCACGGACGCTGAGCTGCTTATCCGCTATCTCCCTTGCAAGCTTTATGAGGCTCTCCCTGTCCTCGATGGTGATAAGGCATCTTGCATGGCCTGCCGAAAGCCTGCCCTCGGAGATGAGCTCCTGAACCTCCTTCGGAAGCTGCAGAAGCCTTAAGCTGTTTGCTATGGCAGCCCTGCTTTTTGCCACCTTCTCGGCCACCGCCTCCTGAGTAAGCCCATAGCTCTCCATAAGCTCCTTATAAGCCAAGGCCTCCTCAAGGGGCTTAAGGTCCTCACGCTGGATATTTTCTATAAGGGCTATCTCGGCAGCATCCTCATCGGCAAAGTCCCTGATGATGACCGGGACTTCCTTGAGGCCTGCAAGCCTTGCTGCCCTCCACCGGCGCTCGCCGGCGATGATGGTATAGGTAAAGCCCGTCTTTCTTACGATGAGGGGCTGCAGAAGCCCAAAGCGCTTTATGGACTCCGCAAGCTCAGAAAGGCTCTCCTCATCGAAGCTCTTCCTCGGCTGCCCCCTATTGGGCTCTATCAGGGAAATGCGCACGAACCTGCGATCATGGCCCATATCCTCCGAGGTCATGTCCCCATCTTCCTTTATGACGGGAAGGACGCCCTTTCCAGCCTTGAGAGCCGGGCCCCTGCCCTTTTCCTTATCAGCTCTTTTTGAAGTCTTAGCTTCGTTTTTTACTGTATCAGAGCCAGACTCGGTCTTTGCCCCTTCTTTAGCTGCTGATGCTTTGGAAGGCGCATCTTCAAATATAGCCTCTAAGCCCCTGCCAAGGCCTCCTCTCTTTGCCATCAGAAATCCCTCCCTTCTCTGTCCATAAGCTCGGCGGCAAGCATCCTGTAGCTTTCCGCTCCCCTTGAGGAGGGGTCATAGATATTGATGGGCTCTCCATAGGACGGAGCCTCTGCAAGCCTTACATTGCGCGGTATCATGGTCTCAAAGATGGGCTCGTTGAGGGACTTCCTCACGCTCTCCACCACCTGCTCGCTGAGCCTCGTACGCTGGTCATACATCGTAAACAGCACGCCCTCCACATAGATGGACGGATTCATCCTGCGCTGCACCAGCTTTATGACCTTAATCACCTGATTAAGTCCCTCAAGGGCGTAGTATTCGCACTGAATAGGGATGATGACGCTCTCCGAGGCAGTCAGGGCATTGACCGTAAGCACACTGATGGACGGAGGACAGTCGATAAAGATATAGTCGTAGCTGTCCTTCAGGCCTTCTATGGCCTTCTTGAGCCGCTCATCCATATCGGGAAGCTCCTGAAACTCAGCCTCCACTCCCGACAGGTCCATGTCCGCTCCGATGACATCCAGACCGGGCACCACATCCTTGTATATGCAGTCCTCTGCTTCGGCATTGCCGCAGATAAGGTCATAGATATCCCCCTCCTTCGGCTTCTCAAGCGCTGAGGCGACTCCGCTCGTGGCATTGCCCTGAGGGTCAAAGTCTATCAGCAGCACCCTCTGCTCCGCCTCTGCAAGGCAGGCCGAAAGGTTGATGGCAGTGGTGGTCTTGCCAACGCCTCCTTTTTGATTTGTAATGGCTATCACTCGTCCCATGTGGTCTTACTTCCTTCATAGATAAAGCAATGTTTCAAATGAAACATTGCCCATAATTATCTATATAGTACCATATCACGGGGGGAAAATACAATAAAATATCGAAAAGTGTGGAGCAGAAGGCG
>DVNS01000005.1 GCA_018714145.1 Candidatus Avilachnospira avistercoris | reverse complement strand
CCCATATGGAGAAATACTCATATAACCGCACAAAAGGAAATGCCAGAAGCCCTTTGGTCCTGTGCATTTCACCACAGCAGCTATTTATAAACTTATTCTAACACAACATAAGCGCCAATAAAAGTATTTTTAGAAGTTCTTTTGAACATTTTGCAAAGATACAGGCTGTCAATGCCCCATAAGATATGAGGCCTTGGCAGCCTGAAGCAAAGATGAATAGATGCGCGAAAGCAAAACTAAAAGACCGTATATAAAAACTCTGAACAAGCATATACGTTTCTTAAAGATCATCTAATCCGGTCCCGATCCGTCTAAAACATGGAAAAAAGGAAAAAATGGATAAGAGAAGCCCTTCGGCACTTAGAACGACAAACACGGCAATAAGGCAGGATGTCAGAGAAAAATGAAAATACTGCCGCATGAGTATCACAATAAAATATTAGCATAGGAATCAGACTGCCACCATTGATTTTTAGGATTGTATCTTATTAAATACAATTTGGGGCTGTTTTTTATATTTTCTCGGTATTATATCAGCATAAACCGCAGATAAAACTGCTTTCAGTCCCTTATAAGCCGTGCAGTCGATGCCGCTGCCAAGACCGGGGATGGCAGTGCTGCTGATACAGGCCCTTATAAGCTGCGCAACCGGTGCCTCTGCCAAGACCATAAGGCTTGATGACGCTGCCAAGATAGCCTTATAAACTGCACGGCCGGTGACGCTGCCAAGGACCAAACCATCCCTCATTTCCTGACATCATACATACTTGCTTATTCTTAGATACAGCCTGCCCTTTTTTGTCGTATTTTCCACGCCATGATAGATGAACTTTCCATAGCCCCTTACGGAGACCCTGTCTCCCTCTTTAAGCTCATAGGAGGCCTTTGAGAGCTCTCTTCCGGACACATATACAAGACCTCCCGAAACCAGCTTTGAGGCCGTCTCCCTTGATAGCTTAAATACGGCGGCAGCCACCGCATCCGCCCGCTCCGAGGCAGCATTGACCTTAAGCTCTTCGAGCCTCGGTCTTATGCCGCAGTCTGAAAGGGGCTTTATACTGCATATGACATTCGTATGCTTTACCTTTGTAAGCTCCTTTGCCACAAAATCGGCTATATCTGACATGAGGAATATATAGGCCTTCTTTCCATCGGTAAGTATATCACCGGTCTTTTTCCTCTCTATCCCAAGGTTCATGAGGGCTCCTAAAAAATCCCTGTGACTGAGCTCATCGGAAAAACGCTCATTGACAGGCCTGAGCTCCAGCATCGAGACTACGGAAAGAGCCTCGGCACGGCTTAGGTCCCCCTCCTTTATGAGCCTGTAGTCCTCCTCCATATAATCCGGCAGGAACATGAGCACATTGCGGTCCGCATCCTCGTGACCTCCAAACAAAAGCTGCCTTTCACTGCCAAGCTCCCTTTTCATGGAATGATAAAGGGCCTGCTCCTCCATATCAAGGAAGTCCGTATATCTGAGTATGTCCCGGGTATAGCTCTGCTCCGAGAGCTCCATTATGCGTTTTTTAAAATGCTCATCCATATAGCTGCCTTTTCAATAAATATTAAAGAAGGTAATATCCCACCTTTTTACTATCCGGATAAAACTGATAAGGCAGCAACGCTTTGGTTTCATCAGTTCCCTGCCTTATCAAAAAGATACCGGGCGACAGGACAGCCCTCTGCCGCCTATCTGCCCGGAATAAAAACTGCTTATTCGAAATCTTTCCTTATGATGTCCCATGCAGCGTCCATACTATAATGGGCTCTTACATGCTTAAGGGCTGAGCTCCTGAGCCTAGACTGAAGGTCCTTGCTGCGGTACAGCCTTACCACCTCATGGGCAAAGCTGAGCGAAATATCAGAAGTCTCTGTATCCATACCCGTGCCGAAGGCGGCTGAGCCGCCCTGTTCTGAGGGCTCCATATCCCAAGCTCCTCCCCTGCTGCCATAGTGTTTGACCACGTCCATGGCCTCTGCGGCCTCCGGTATGCCCTCGGCCCCCACCTCGGTGGTCACGATGGCAGAGCCATAGTAAAGGGCCTCTACCACCTTGCCCTTGACTCCGGCTCCGTATCTGAGGGGAACTACTACCAAGGAGCTTTCCCTATAGAGCTCCGAGAGCCGTTCATCGCTTACAAAGCCGAGTATGTCCATGCCTTCCTCTGAGGAAAGGGCCTCGACCCGCTCAGTGGCATTTGAGCCTACTACATGAAGCTTTATATCCGATATCTCCGCCCTCACCTTGGGGAATACCTCCGAGGCAAACCACAGAAGGCCGTCCTCATTGGGCGGATGGGCAAAGCCTCCCACAAACAAGAGGCCCTCCCTGTCCCCATAGTCACTATCCGTCTCGCTAAAGCTGTCCCAGACATAGGCCGTGATGGCCTTTGCATAAAGCTCAGGTCTCAGTTCCTTTATGGCGGCTATCTCCTCCTCCGAGGGATAGTATACCGCATCGGCCCTGTCCATCACGGAGAGCTCAACACTCTTCCAGTAATCTGCCTCCCGCTTCACCCTGATGTCGTCCGTAAGCTCATATTCCCGCTCGAGACGCAGGAAATGGAGATCATGACCATAGTAGATACATTTTATGGGCGTATTGTCCTTTATGAAATCTATATATTTTGCAGCGATATGGGGCCTGTTGAGATAGGCTATGTCTATATCGCCTGCATGCTTTTCTATATAGTCCCATATACCGGTCTTATACTCATCACCGTAGAGCACCTCTATGCCGAGCTGCTCAAGCTCCAAGGTATAGGGTTCCTCATGAAGGAAGTTGTCCCCCAAGAACTTGACATTGAAGCCTTTCTTAACGAACATCTTAAGATACTGATAGGTGGTCTTGGAGCCTGCGTCCTTATCCCAAGTAGGGACATAGTGGTCTATAACCAGTATACATTTTTTGCCCTGAGACCTGTCCCTTGCCTTGAAGGGGTCAGGAGAACCGTCATTGACAGACTGCTTTTTAAGCTCCTCAGCCCATTTTTCCTTGAATTTATCATTGTTGATGAGCTGATATCGCTTAAGTCCGCTGCCCTCCACATCAGTGCCGTTGGATATGCCTTCAAAATGCACCACCACCGACTTCGGCTGGAGCACCACCCGTTTTCCGTGCTTCCTTACCTCAAAGGCAAGGTCACTGTCCTCGCAGTAAGCCGGGGCATATCTCTCATCAAAGCCGCCTATCTCCTTCCAGAGCTCGCTCCGTATCATGATGGCAGCACCGGAGATATAGTCGACCTCCTTCACATAGTTGTACTCAGGCTTCTCAGGGTCATCGAGCCTTCCATAATTCCAGCCCGAGGCATCCGACCAGATTATGCCCCCGGCCTCCTGAAGCCTGCCGTCAGGATAGATGAGCTTGGAGCCGGTCATGCCGATGCTGTCGTCCGCCTCCATCAGGGAGACAAGGCTCGAGAGCCAGCCCTCGGTCACCTTGGTATCATTGTTAAGGAAGAAGATGTATCTTCCCCGCGCAAGCTCAGCCGCCTTATTGCAGTTTTTAAGGAAGCCGAGATTTTCTGTATTGCGGCTCAGTACCAGTCCGCTTATGTAGCTTTCTATCTCCGCAGTGGCATCAGTGGAGACGTCATCGGCCAGTATGACCTCATAGGGCGTGCTCTCAAAGTCCGTATGCTCTATGATAGATCTGATGCAGGCATAGGTATAGGAGACTTGGTTATATGCCGGAAGGACTATGGAAACCAGTATGTCCTTATCTCCGGTCTCAGGAAGCTTGAGGAGGCCTCCCTCCTCAAACTCTCCGCCTATGGCAAAGTCACCCTTTATAAACAGCCGTCCTTCCTTTGACAGATAACGGCCCATATACTTTACGGGGTGGCGCAGGGTGTTGTGAGCATAGTGTATGAGCTTACGCTTCCTTGAGCCCTGAGGGGCTGTCCTGTCAAAGTAATTTACAAGCAGGCCCCTTAGCCTTGCATAGATGCTCTGATGGCGTCTAAGAAAGCTTAGCTCCGCCGTAAGCCTTTCAATCTCGGCCTTATTTGCGGCATTGATGTTTTCGATATTGCGTATATGGTTCTGACTAAGGCGCTCCGTCTCATGGAGCTTCCTGATGGCAGTCTTATGCTCCTCCACCTCATCCTGAAGCCTCAGGTTCCAATCAGTAAATTCCTTAAGGCGCTGGGCCTCATACCTTATATCGTCCGTGGTCTTTATTCTGTCCCTGAACTTAGAGGCAAAGTCATACTCCGGATTCCCGTTCACAAAGCTTTGGAAGGAAGCCTCCTTTTCCTCACAGTCCTCAAGGACCTCTCCCTTTATGGAAAACTCCGAAAGGAAATCCGGAAGGTCCTTATAGGCATAGAGGGACTCCTTATAAGCCTCGTACCAATACCTGAGTATCCTGTATTTTACATAATCCCGTTCGGGAGCCGTATCAAAGACCCATTCATAGTCTATGACAAAGCTTCCCTCGTCAGTGACTATGATATTTTCAAAGCCCAGATCCAGATCATGACAGGCGCAAAGGCCCCTGCCCATCAAAAATTCAAGTTCATCTTTTATTCTTCCTATGGGAGCTCTGCCCTCCCTTATCTCCTCTGACAACAGCTTGGATAAGGGCTTTCCGTTAAGGAAGGCAAAATCCGCATACATAAGTCCGTCCCTGCTCCTGCCTATGGAAGGCTCAAGGATATGAAGCTCCTTATTTTCAATGGTATCGCAAAGGAGCTTGTACTTATGCTCAAAGGAGAGGATATGTTCATTGCCCTCCTTTGAAAGGGCGCATTTCCTCACATAAAGGCTGCCGTCTCCCCTCCTTCTTATCTCGGTACGAAGGCGGAATTGCTCATCCCTTGACCTGTTGTATCTTATATATATGGGCAGGTCCTTCCCGGCCGCTCCCTTAGCCTTGGGCTCGCTCATGAGCACGACCTTATCCGTATGGGCACCTTTGTAGCCTGAGGCTATGACAAGGAAGGAGGGGGCAAAGACCTGAAACTTCCCTTCATCACAAAGCCTGCCGTAGAGTCTTTCTTCGTCACAGAGGGCTAGGCTCTCGCCCGAAAAGCTCTGGGCAGTTCCTCGGAAGTCTCCCTCCTTGGGCATATAGCTCTCTGAATAGATATCCCTTGCAAAGGCTTTATCAGGCAGGGGATAATAAAATGAAAAGTCATCAAAGGGAAGCCTTGAAAATGCGTCCCTTGTCTCATCCAAGGAGAAGCAGCATTCTCCTTCCCTTTTTTCAAGGCCGGAAAAAAATCTCAGGGAGTCAGAGTTGTCCGCTGCCATGATGAGGGAACCGCCTTCCTTCAGGAAGCTTCCATAATAGGAAAGCAGCGGATAGAGTTCCTCCCTAGACAGTTTTGCAGAATCAAACAAACTTTCGTCTAAGACCGGAACAATAACTATATCGTATAGTTTTTTAGGTTCCAGCTTATAAAGTCCTATATTCGAAAGTTCCTCGTCCCCTCTAATGCGTTTCCTGACCACAGCCTGCTGAAGCTCTGAGCTCTCCATGATATCGAGGCTCCGCACCCGCTTCCTGAGCTTCAGGAAGGCTCCATAGCAGGCGCCAAAGAAAAGTACGTCCTCATCCTTTGAAAATGGGAACCAGTCGATAATGTTGCCGCGGTCCTCTGAAAGGGCATAATAATATCGGGGATCTGTGCTCTCCCGCAGGACCTCTCGTTCATCCTTATTTTCAAGGGCTTCTACGAGCCCATAGATAAAATCATTCATATATCAGCCTTCACTTTTTGGCTCACCAAGCTCCTTTCGGGGCTTCAGCTCTGTCCTTACCTCGGACTCCATGTCATAAACGCCTACGGTATTTTTATTTGAGATGACCGTCAGATTCAAAAGGTCATAAAGCCTGTGGTATACCACGTGCTCTCCCTCCTCAAATCCGGTGCAGCTCATGCTTATGAGGTATTCGCCGCCCTGAAGGTTCATCCTCTGGGTGAAGCTGACCTCATACTCATCGCCCTTTTTAACGCTCTTTACATCGGCAGACTCAAACATCGTATTGGTGCCTGTCAGGTCATTGCCCTTCTTATCCCTGATGGTAAAGGTAAAGATAGGCATCTCAAGCTCTGCAAAAAAGCGTATCCGCTCCCTGATGGTAAAGCTCTCGCCTTTAAGCACCAAGTTCGTAAGGCGTCCGCCCTCATCCTCGATGCCAAAATCATATATCTCAGCCCTGCCGTCTCCGTACTCATTGACATTGGGATTGACTGTCATCTCGGAGCGCATGAGCTTCTTTGCCTTATCAGCTGTCCCGTCCTTTTCCTTGACCTCTGAGGTGCCTTCGCAGGTATCCTCGGCCTTAGTCTCTGCTTCGGAGGTACCAGCCGTCTCATTACTGTCCTGACTCTCCCCTAAGCCGTCTTCCTCAGCCTCCCTATGACTTATGTCAGAGGGCTGCTTTCTTTCCTTCAGCATGTCATTAAGCTGGTCATACTGTCCTGCAAGTATCTTTTTATAGAGGTCGACCATCTCTCCCGGCCTTCCCTCTGATATCTTTTCTCCCCTGTTCAGGAGCACGACCTTGTCGCAGTACTTCATGACCGAGCCCATGTCGTGGGTGACCATCAGTATGGTCGTGCCCTTGGCCCGAAGCTCATCCATGCGGTGATAGCACTTTGCCTGAAAGAATACATCCCCCACGGAGAGGGCCTCATCCACTATAAGTATCTCCGGGTCCACATTGATGGCAAGGGCAAAGGCCAGACGCACGAACATTCCCGAGGAATAGGACTTGACCGGCTGGTATACGAAGTCTCCGATGTCTGCAAACTCCAGTATGCTTGGAAGCCTTTCGTCCATCTCCTTCTTGGAAAAGCCCATCATCGTACCGTTCATATAGACATTTTCAATGCCCGTATACTCTCTGTTGAAGCCGGCGCCAAGCTCAAGCAGGGCAGATATCTTGCCGTCAGCCCTGACATAGCCCTCTGTAGCCGACAGCACACCGGTGATTATCTTGAGCATGGTGGACTTGCCTGAACCATTGGTGCCTATGATACCGCAGGACTGACCCCGCTCCACTGAAAAGGATACGTCCTTAAGAGCGTAAAAATCCCGATGCAGGCACCTTCCCTTAAGGCTCAGGCTCTCCTTCAGCCTGTCGATGGGCTTGTCATAGAGACGATATATCTTTGTAACGTTTTTTACTTCTATTATGTCAGACATTTTATAAACGCCTCTATACGGTCCACAGCCCGCTTGAGGTCCTTAAGTGAATAGGCATAGGATATGCGCAGATGTCCCTCTCCCGAAGCTCCGAAGGCTGAGCCCGGCACCACGGCAAGCTTCTGCTCGTGAAGGAGCCTAGTAGCAAATTCCTCAGAGCTGAGTCCGAAGGCCGAGATATCCGGAAATACATAAAAGGCTCCCAGCGCCTCAAAACAGTCTATGTCCATGTCCCTGAAGCGCTTCAGCAGATATCTTCTGCGTTCATTGTATTCCTCACGCATCATGGCAGTATCCTGCTCACCATTATTGATGGCCTCTACCGCCGCATACTGGGCCGTGGTAGGCGCACACATGATGGCATACTGATGTATCTTGAGGAGCTGAGCCGCTATGTAAGCGGGGGCAGCTGCATAGCCGAGCCTCCAGCCGGTCATGGCATAGGCCTTTGAAAAACCATTTATGACCACGGTCCTCTCCCTCATTCCGGGAAGAGAAGCTATGCTCACATGGGGCCCATCTGAATAGTTTAGTTCTGAATATATTTCGTCTGAAACCACAAAAAGGTCATATTTTTTAACTATTTTTGCTATGGGCAGAAGGTCCTCGCGGGTCATGATGGCTCCGGTGGGATTGTTTGGATAGCTCAAAAACAGTATCTTGGTCTTATCGCTTATAGCCGCTTCCAGAGCCTCAGGCTTAAGCTTGAAGTCATCCTCATTTTTAAGGTCGATGACTACCGGTACTCCTCCCGCAAGACGCACGCAGGGCTTATAGGATACGAAGGCCGGCTCGGGCACTATGACCTCATCCCCGGGGTCCAGCATGGCCCTAAAGCAAAGGTCTATGGCCTCGGAGCCTCCCACAGTGACTATGATCTCGTCCTTGGGGTCATAGGAAAGACCATATCTTCTATTCAGGAAACGGGCTATGCCCTCCCTAAGCTCCTTAAGACCTGCATTCGGAGAGTAAAAGGTCTTGCCCTTGGTAAGGGAATAGATGCCCTCCTCCCTGACATGCCAAGGAGTGTCAAAATCCGGCTCTCCTACTCCAAGGGAGATGACCTCCGGATCATTCATCTCAGTAACTATGTCAAAAAATTTCCTGATGCCTGAGCTCGGCATGGAAGCTATGAAGCTGTTCAGTGCATCTCTCATGAAAGTTCCAGCCTTTCATCTTTTTTGGGGCGGGCTATGACGATGCCGTTGTCCTTATAGGTCTTGAGTACGAAAGAGGTGGAAGTACTGAGCACGCCCTCTATCGGAGAAAGCTTCTCTGACACGAACATGGCTACCTCCCTCATGGACTTGCCCTCGATAAATACGGCAAAATCAAAGGCTCCGCTTATGAGCTGGATACTGGATACCTCGGGATACTGCCATATCTTCTCTGCTATCTGGTCGAAGCCCACTCCCCTCTGGGGGCTGACCTTGACCTCGATGAAGGCATCGGCCTTTTCTTCTCCGCTCTTGTTCCAGTCTATGACCGCATGATATCCACAGATGATATGCTCATCCTCCATCTTCCTTATCTCTTCCCTTACCACGCTCTCCTCGGTGCCGAGGCAGGCTGCGATATCGGCAGAGCTCATCCTTGCATTTCTTTCAAGCAGGGTCAATATCCGTTCCCTCATCGTCGTTCCTCCTTTAGTATCCTTGTTAAATACCCCGTCCCAAACAGGACAGGTCCGTCTGCCGAGGTCAAAGTTCGGCTATAAAGGCTTTTTTCAGACCTTGAGCTTTATCTCCCTGCCCGTGGGCTGGTAGGCATAGTAGCGCACTCCTGCTGCGTTCAGCATACGCTTTGAGGCCTTTACCCCCGGCGTATCCGCATACTTATCGTCAGCATATATAAGGGTCTTGATGCCAGCCTGAATTATGGCCTTGGCACATTCATTGCAGGGGAACAAGGTCACATAAAGCTTGGTCCCCTCAAGGGAGCCGCCCCTGTAATTAAGTATGGCATTGAGCTCGCTGTGGGTACTGTAAAAATACTTGGCATTGTAGGGGTCATCGTCCTGATGATCCTTGCCCCACGGAAACTCATCGTCACTGCATCCCCTGGGAAATCCGTTATATCCCATGCTGAGTATCTTATTGTCCTGACTTACTATGCAGGCTCCTACCTGAGTACTCGGGTCCTTGGAGCGCATGGCCGAAAGCTCGGCAACTCCCATAAAATACTCATCCCAAGTGATGTATCCTTCCCTCTTGTCAGACATCTTATACCTCCTCATCTCCCAAAAAAACCTTAGTGAACTCATCCGGTTCAGGACGTCTCAGAAAAGCCACGGCCTCCCCGTCATCCCGTTCGATGCCGGGTCCCTTTTTTGTATGACCGATAACAGCGGCCGAGCCCTTTAACGAAGCCCTTTCAAACAGCCTGACTATCCTTCCGCTCTCCTTCGTGAGCCATATCCATGTTCCGTCGGAGCGGAGCCTGTAGGGGTCGAGCTCAAGCACCTCACATACCTCTATGGTCTGCTGCCTTACGGGTATGGCCCTCTGGCTGAAGGAGGCCCCGAGCCTGTGTGCCCTCAGCAGCTCCCAGAGGGCCTTATATATGCCTCCCTCCGAAGCCTGAATCAAAAGTCCCTCCCTGAGATGATCATCAAAAAGCTCTGAAAGCTCCCTGTCTCCCTGTATGACCTTCATGGCATCCATGGGCTCATCAAGGGCTTTAAGAAAGCTCTTCGGATAAAGGGAGCCAAGCTCCTTTCCTATCCTCGGGTCCCTATATATCAGACTGCTGCCGAAGTCTCCTGCATACCCGGTCACCGTTATATCGTACATCCTTCTGCTCCTATGCTAAAGTAACAGCCGTCATGGCGGCTGTTACCTGATCATTAGCCCTGCTATGAAAAGCTTATCAAAGCGCATAAGAAAGAAGCGGTACTACCATTGCGAGCACTAAAAGCACCGCTATAACGGCTGTGATGATCTTTCTTGTCTTCTTGTTCATAAAAAACACTCTCCAATCTAATATAAACTGTGCACTATTATACTTATTTTTTACTAATGCTTCAAGCCCAAGCTTCAAAGCATGGGGCTTCTAAAGCTTAAAAGCATATGGTTATCATCCTATCCTTATAAAAAACAAAGCTTATCCCGTCAGCTTCCAAAGCCTATAGCCCATTAGAGCAGGCCTGTCATAGAGCCGCAGAGGGACAGAGCCCCCGAAGGAAACAGTTTTGGCAGTCCGGCCTCTGGGCCGTACATATACTTCGCCCGAGGGTTATGATATCTATGTTCCAAAGTATCCAATGATCCTTTGGCAGTATGTCCATAAGCTCGAATTCTATCTTGACCGGGTCATCGGAATGCACGAGGCCAAGCTTATTGCTTATCCTTTTTACATGGGTATCCACCACGATGCTTGGGATGTCATAGATATTGCCCCGTATCACATTGGCAGTCTTTCTGCCTACCCCGGGAAGTTTTATAAGCTCATCTATGTCTGAGGGCACCTCTCCGCCATATTTCTCTAGGAGCACCTTGGCACAGGCGATGATATTTTTAGCCTTATTGTTATAAAAACCTGTCTGATAGATATCCTGCTTGAGCTCCTCAAGGTCCGCATCGGCAAAGGACTTGAGGTCGGGATATTTTTTATATAATACCCTCGTTACCTTATTGACCCGCTCATCCGTGCACTGGGCGCTCATGATGGTGGAAAATAAAAGCTCATAGGCAGTTTCATGCTCAAGGTAGCACCTGTAGTCGGTACCATACTCCCTGTCAAGGGCCTCAAGTATCCTTTCTACCCTGAGTGCCTGCTCTGCCTTGGTCTCCTTGAAGCTCAGCTTAGCTTTTTTGTCCTTTTTCGGC
This sequence comes from Candidatus Avilachnospira avistercoris, assembly GCA_018714145.1. Lineage (GTDB taxonomy): Bacteria > Bacillota > Clostridia > Lachnospirales > Lachnospiraceae > Avilachnospira > Avilachnospira avistercoris. The sequence goes on along the minus strand of DVNS01000005.1, from coordinate 3,146 downwards.
TTTAAGCCATCCTTTTTTGATGAAACCATCTTAACTCCATTCTATCCCTTGTCAAAGCCACTGTTCTCCGGTCCTGACCGAAAGTCTCATCGCCTGACTCAGGCATCGAGCCAGAGCTCGCTTCCTCCGGCCGCCTTCTTCAGCCTGTTCATGATAGCAAAGCCTATATCATGCTGGTCCACACCCTCGGCATATATCTGTTCCGCCGAAAGCTCATCCATGAGCCTTAAGGCCGAAAAAAGATTTTTAGCCCAGACCTCTTCGCTCCTTCTGCTGCCAAGGTCCATGAGTATGAGCTTTTGAGCTTCATAGACCTTAAGCTCTCCTTCCTGCTCAAGCTTGGGCTCCAAGGCGCCAAGCTCACTGTCTTCCTTAAGCAGTTCAGCTATCTCCAAGGCCACCTCATCTGAGACTATGATGCCGGTCCTTATGCCAAGTGCAGTCTTGTCCTTTGCAAGCTCCATAAGTCTTTCTGCCATGGCCCTTACAGCCTTGGACCTATCATTTAAAATCTCTGCATCCGTCCCAGCCTTGGGCTCTATGATGAGCATAGGAGCCTTGGGAGCATAATGCCTGTACTTCATGCCCGGAGCCTTGGGATGCACATTGTGCTCGAGGGGCTTCTCCACTGCCGGATCCACGGCTATGGGAGCTCCAAGTATCTTTGTCAGCATCTCCCTCGTCACCGCTCCCGGCCTCAGGAGCATGGGCTCAGCCCCGCTCACATCTACTATGGTGGATTCCACGCCTATATGGCAGCTTCCCCCGTCGACTATGGCCTCTATCCTGCCCCAAAGGTCCTCTACGCAGTGGGCCGCAGTCGTGGTACTGGGCCGTCCGGAGGCATTGGCACTGGGGGCTGCTATGGGCACACCTGAGAGCCGTATCAGCTCTCTCGCCACAGGGTCAGAGGGCATGCGAAGCGCCACAGTATCAAGGCCCCCTGTAGTCTCCCTTGGAAGGACCTCAGACTTAGGCAGGATAAGGGTAAATGGCCCCGGCCAAAAGGCCTTTGAAAGCCGTCTTGCAGACTCTCCAAATTCCTTTACAAGGGGCCCTATCTCATCAAAATCTGTTATATGTACTATCAGTGGATTGTCTGAAGGCCTGCCCTTAGCCTTATATATGCGGAGGGCCGCATCCTTAAGAAGGGCGTTGCCTCCAAGGCCATAGACCGTCTCCGTAGGGAAGGCTACAAGGCCTCCGTCCCTCAGTATACGGGCCGCTGCCTTAAGCTTTTCCCTGTCTGCATCGCTCAGCACGCCGGTGCGTTTATAATCATTTAGCTCATAAAGAACTGTATCCATCTTATCTCCAAAAGCCTGCACTCATGCCAGAAAATATGTCACTGACCATCAAAGCTCATCAGGCTTTATTAAGGTCCAGAAGCTCCCAGACTGAGGAGGGCTCAAAGCCGAGTCTCCAGCCTGCGACACCTGCAAGGCCATAGCTCTTTATGGCATCCAGCTTAAGCTGAAGCGAGCGCTCATCCTCGAGCCATATCTTCTCTATGGTACCGCCGGAAAGCGTCCGTTCCGCATAATACTGTCCGCTCTCCTCATCCCATATTATCTCAAAGCCATTGGAATCTGCATAATCAAGGCCGTCCTGCATGCCCATGGCTGAGGAGCTTATGGAGCCGTCGGTCCTTACCTTCCATACCCTAGTATAGAAGGGCACCGCATTTATCAGATGCTCCGGCGCCACATGCTCAAGGGCCCTTGTGATGCCAAGCTCCGTGTAACCTATGGAGGATACGGAACCCGCCTCCTCTGAACCGCTGGTATGCTCGTCATAGCCCATGATTATCACATAATCCGCAAATATGCCCTGCTCTGAAAGGTCATAGTGGTCATTGAAATCATAGGGCACATAATTGTCTATGGACAGTTTGAGGCCTCTTTCATGACAGGCCACGGAAAGCTCCCGATAAAACTGGGAATAGCTTGCTCCGGCATCCTGAGGAAGGCTCTCAAAGTCCAGATTGAAGCCGTCATAGCCGTAAAGCTCGGCATCGGCCATGAGCCTGTTTATGAAGTCCCTTCTGTTTGTGCTTATGGCAAAATAATCCTTTGTGCTGAAGTCTGAAAAGCCGGTGGCATTGTTGAAATTATCCACCACGGCCCAGACCTCTATGCCCATGGCATGGGCCTTGTCCACATATTCCTTGGAGGAGAAATTGTCATAGCCTCCCGAGGCACTGTTTATCTGTATCCATGTGGGGCAGATGACATTCATATGTCCGCCGGTATTGGCCACAAAGCCATCAAAGCTTGTATTGGCCGCAGCACTTCCGGTAACAAGGTGCCATGACAGCACCACCTTCTCGTCCATCATCTGATAGTTCGGAAGGGGCTCCTCAAAGTCAGGGTCCAGACTCTCACTTACGCTTTCTCCCAAGCGCTTGGACTGACAGTAGCCTATAAATCCGTCCTCGGTCACGACTCTCGACCAGTTCTCGGTGGAGTCAAGGACTGTGACCATATCTCCGTCCGTCATGTCGGTAAGGACCTCGGCCTTGATGCCGCTGTTGACACGAAGCTTGGTGTCCCGCTTTACCTCGGCCCTCTGAAGCTCTCCTGCCTCCTTATATACAAATACCCTCTTGGCGCTGACATCGTCGCCCACAAAGCTCCTGCTCCAGACATCCCCCTCACAGGATTCTATGAAGGAAAGGGAGAGCATCATCTCTCCGTTCTCATCATAAATGAAAATGGGACGTCCGCTGCCGTCTGTGCTCTGCGAAGTGTAGTCACCTACCCTGTCCGGAAAGGTATAGGTAAGGAGCTCCTCTGAAGGGCTCCAGAAAAAGCGCTTGGAAATGTTGGCATGGACCCAGCTGATGGGCAGATAGGCCTCGCCTGAAAGAGCCTTGGCCCGTATGTCATTGTTGCCTGCATCATTGAAATATATCTTTACCTCATCACCGGCCACCTCGAACCATTCATTTAAGTCCTTGGGCTCATTGGAGGGGGTATAGCGTTCGATGATGGGGCCTGCAAATATCCAGCCTGCAACCGCTATGAGCAGAGCTCCAAGTATCAGGCTCACCCTGAAGCCGTTTTTATCATTTTTCTTCCTGCGTCTTGAGCGCCTGCCGCTCGCTGGCCGTCTCTGTTCCTCATCAAGGAGATACTCCATGGATG
>DVNS01000065.1 GCA_018714145.1 Candidatus Avilachnospira avistercoris | reverse complement strand
GTATGAATAGGATTGGTGAGTGAAGTCTCCTTTTTTCTATTTCCCCAAGCATTCCATAAAAGGCTTTTCCGGTGTAGGTCTCATCAAGGGGCAGGCCGTATTTTTTCATCATGTCAAGGCAGAGCTCCCTTATGGGCTCCTCCCTTCTGCCATAGCCTCCGAGCACGTATCCGTCCTCAAAATCTATCTCTGGAATCGGAAGCTCTCCCCTGCCTTTGCTTTCCAGATAGAGCTCTATGTTTTCCTTTATGATGGGTATCTCCCTTTCTTTGCTCCTTGCGATGGATATTCCGCTGATGCTCTGTCCGGCTGACCTTCCCCTCAGTATCGATGCTGCTGTAAGGGCGCTCTGGGTCAGGCCCGTACCTGAGGCAAGGAAGATGTTTGAAAAGCGAATGTCCCTTTCCTCCTCGAAGGCTGCTATCTCATCATAGGCCTCTGTATAGGCCTCCATGAGGACGGTCTCATGGCCTCTCCCTGTGGAGTCCCCAAAGATATAATAAGGCCTATGGCCTTTGCTGCGCTCCCTAGAAAGCTCCGCCTCCACCGTCTCCCTTACCTTATCCGGCCTGCAGCAGACGGTCCTTGCTCCGCTTTCCCTCACAAGGCGCTCATTGAAAGAAGCATATCCGGCCTTAGCCTGCCCTTCCTCTTCCTTAAAAATGACGGTGCAGGCCATACCCCTTGAGGCTGCAAGATGGGCCGCCGCACGATTGAGATTTGAGCTTTTTGAGCCATAGCTTATGAGCACATCATAGCCTCCGCTCTCCATATCGGAAATAGCTTTCCTTACTATCCTTACCTTATTGCCCCCAAAGGAAAAGGGTATCAGGTCCTCCCTTTTTATATAGATGTCACTATCCTTATACTTCATAAGGAAAAAAATATTTTCGAGCATATTACATACCTCTGACATTGGCAGGCCTTAGTTTTTCCATCAAAAAACTCAGACTTTCAAATCTAAGCATAAGAGCTCCCGCCATATAAATGCCTGCACCAAGGAGCACCTGAAGGGCAAGGGAAACTATAATTTTAAGCTCTCCTGAAAGTCCGAACAAGACCTCCATTTCTCTAAGGAATCCTCCGAACAGGTATACAAGGATGCCCATCACTATGGAGAGCATGAGCTCAGGCAGCACGTCCCTCCACTGCTTCAAGGGCCCATAAGAAAGGAGCCTTGCATTGGGTCCTCCATTTATGAAGGTGCATATTATATCAGATACTCCCTTGAGCCCTATCATGGCAGTTATGCCTAAGGGCGCACTCAGGATAAGCACCATGATGCCCAGCAGCTTTTTTATGACCTCAAGCTTAAGGTAGATGTCACTGCGGCCCTGAGCATTGATGGCCTGTATATTTGAAACGTGCATTGGCCAGACCATGTATGAAAGGCAGCAAAGGGAGAGCAGTGAAGCAGCAGGCAGCCATGCTTCTCCAAGGAGCGCTCCCAAGAGGTCCTCGGACACCGCGGCAAGTCCCGCCATCATCGGAAACATCAGAAAGCAGGAAAGCTTGATGGTCCTGCGAAGCAGCGCCTTCAGCTCATCCTTTTTATCCTGAAGTCCTGAGTAGGCAGGCAGCATGACCGACTGCATGGTCTGTCCCACCGAGTTGGCTATGATCTGTGGAAACTGATTGCCCCGATTATAATATCCCACCATGACAGGGCTATAGAGCTTTGAAATGACGGGAGTATAGACATTGTTATATATGGTATCTATGAGCCCCGACAAAAGCACCTTCCAGCCATAGGAAAACAGCTCTCCAAGCCTCCCCCAATCAAAGCAGAACTCAGGTCTCCAGCCGATAAGTATGATAAGCAGTACCATCAAAGTCAGATTTTTTAGTATCTGCTGCCATATAAGGGCCCACGTGCCATAGCCTCTGAAGGCTAAGACTATGCCTATGGCTCCGGACACCATATCCGCAGCCAAGGTCGCAATGCACTGGGCCTTAAAGTCCATACGTCTTGCAACTATGGCTGTCTCGACAGAGGTCACAGCTCCAAAAAACAGTATCACTGAAAGGAGCCTCAGCATAGGAGCTATCTCCGTATCTCCAAAGAAATCCGCTGAGGCCGGTGCGATGAGCCATATCAGGAGGTAAAGCAAGGCAGATATGAAAAGACCCATAAAAAAGACTGAGCTCAGGTCCTCCTCTGCCACCTCCCGCTTTTGTATCAGGGCAGTCTGAAATCCGGATTGTATGACCACATTGGAGATGCTGATAAACACCAGCATCACTGAAAGTGTCCCATATTTTTCCGGTCCCAGAAGCCTTGCCAGCACGATGGACACAAGGAAGGTTATGACCTGATCTCCGCCGTTTTCCACACCCTTCCAAAAAAGGCTCTTTGCTATGGTATTTTTGTTTTTTTCAGATATCTCCATTTAACGTCCTGTTTTCGGCAGCCTTTTCCCAGAGTTCCCTAAGACCTCTGCATCTTATCCTTTTGATGCCCTGCCTTCTAATGTTCTCCTCTGTCAGCCATGACATGCCTTTTGACCGTAACATCAGTCCGCCGTGCCCTCTGAAGATCTTCCTTCGGCGTCCTCAAAAAACTATCAAAAAAGCTATTGCATAGCCGCTGCCGGCACATCTAGGATATGCCATGACATAGGTTTTTGCAATAGCTTTATAAAATATCCTTAGCTCTATGGTACCTCATAGCCCGTACTATAGTCAGAGCTCTTATGGTCTTAAAGCCAGCTTTATTACTTTATTCAATCAGGCTTTTAAAGGACTTTATTTATTCCTGTCCCAGTATGACCGGATCTGTCGGGTCATAATTCTGGTCTGCAGGGATAGCCCATTCGATGGCAGGTCTGTCCAGAGGTCCCATGACCCACTCGTCCTCATATATGGTGATGGAGGTACCGGTAGGACAGTTGTTATAAAGCCATGCAGCATCTCCTGCCGTCAGCCTTACGCAGCCGTCGGAGCTCCTCTTTCCATGATAGTTATAGGAGCCTGCATCAAAATGATATGAATCCGGCTTATCAAAGTATATGAGCGAATGCATCAGGTATCCCTGATAAAACCTTGCAAGGTACTGGCAGTAGATATTGTCATGCATGAACTTCCATCTGTACTTTACATAGGTATTGTAGGTACCGAGGGGCGTATCCGGTCCGATGGTGGTAAGGAATACCTTATAGGGGATGATGTAGCCGTTGGCCCCGTCCTTGGTATAAACGGTCAGGGTCTTCATCTCCTTATTGAGCTTTATCTTATAGTCTCCGGTAAGTCCCATTATGGGCTCCAGATCCCGTACCACGATGCCGCGCTCATCAAAGTAATACTTATAGCCGTCGACGTACTGCCAGCCGGTCACGATATTGCTGTTGACAAAATAGTATTTGTTGCCGGCGGTATCGTAGGCCCAGCCTGTATAGGGAGAGCCTGTGGCAGTGGAATATACAGCCCTTCCGGAGGCATCGAACTTTATGCCTTCATAATTGTTGGCTGCCATATGCTGAGCCGTGGGCTCATAGAACTTAAGGCCCTTTTTCCAGAGCTTTATCTGCACTGCCTGAATATAGCGGCCTGTGCCTATGGTGCCGGAGGTCTGTCCGTCATGGGCCCAGTCAAGGACCGTGCCGTCATTCAGTGTCACCCTATAATAAATATCGTAAAGGTTCCTGATATAGCCATTGGCCCTTATCTGGATAGCCGTAGCCTTTGCTCCGTCCCCATAGGTGGGAGTATGCATCTCATTCATGGCCCATGCGGTCCAGCCGTGCTGGTCGCTGTAGACCCTGTAGAAGATATCTCCTATGCCCACGCCTATGCGCATCTTAAGTCCGCTTATGCCGTCCTGAGGCGAAGGGAAGGCATCCATATTTGAGGTAAAACCAAAGACAGAAAGCTGTCCGTCTGGAGTTATGAGCTGGGCATGAAGCTCAGGCATCTCTCCAAGCACCGGATCAGGACCCACCTGTCCAGCTTCCCTTCCTATGGAAAGATCTGTATTGTCAGGGCCGATACTGGCTATGAGCATCTCCTCTGAAAATCCGCTTATGTTGGAGGTATCGGGCGGCGTATAGCCCGGTCCGGCCTCCTGTATGGTGTCTGGATCTATATACGGAGAAACTCCGGTCACCGCACCGTTCCTCGTTCCGGAAAATGAATCCGCACTCTCGGGAAGAGCAGTCTGTCCGCTAGTCTGTCCGCTGCTTTGGGTCTCTGAGACCGGAGGTGTGGACGTGATCTGCTGCTGGCCTCCGTCAGGCGTCTGGGCCGTGCTGCCCTCGGTGTTGCCCTCCGGCGTACCGGTCTGCATGCTTACTCCCGGTCCTCCGTTGATGCCCTCCACGATAGCTGCAAAGGGGGTCATCACATTCACAGCGCTTATCAGAACAGCAATACAGAAGGCTGCCCATGTCTTCTTTCTTGTCAGCATAAAAATGTCTCCCTGATAAAAGTTTGCCTTTATAAATTATACCATTTTATGTAAAAGGTCAATTAATAATACTGAAAACCTGTTTACAAGTTGATATCCTTAAGATAAAAAGCATTAAGCTTCCTTACGTTTTTGTAAGAATCGCCAAGTCCGCTCCATGATCTCATAGGCTCCGGGCCAAGAAAGCCTGAGTCTGACCAGACTGCGCTGAAGGGGCGGAAGCTCCTTAAAGAATTTAAGGTTCTTTTCCTCCCTGCAGACCCGAAGGTTGCCCTTATTGACCTCTGCCTTAAAGCGTTCCCGCTCCACGGCCTCTGCGACAAATTCCTTATACCTGCCGCCGCTGTCCTCATCAAAGGCCCGATAAAGCTTCTCCATGGCCTCAAAGTGTCTGTCCCAGCGCAGACCCGTCTCTTTACGGCTGCCCTCTGCCATCATGCTGTTCCATGAGCCCTCATTGCCTACCCTGTAGGCCGACATCAGCCTGTTGGAATAATAGACATTACCCTTAAGCAGCATAAAAAGCTGAAGCGGTATGTCGCCCACGGGACAGTCATAGTACCAGTCCGGAAGCTCCTTTGCATATTCAGTCCTGAAGAAAAGCGAGGCCGTAGGGAAGTTGGCAGGCTTGGATATGACGCTCCCTGCACTGAGAACCCCGTCATTATGAAAGGGGCGAAGCTGGGAAAGTTCCCTGAAGGAATCGTCCATGCTGACTATCCTTGCCGCATGGCAATACATGGAGCACTCAGGATGGGCCTCCATATACTCAGCCTGTATGCGCAGCTTCCTCATATCTATCCAGAAGTCGTCACCCTCGCACATGGCTATATACTTGCCCCTTGCCCTCGGAAAATTGAACACTCCGCTCGGGTTAGTAATGCCCTTCTGATATTGATTTTCAGTCTGAAATATGGGCTTTATGATATCGCCGTAGCGTTCCTGATAGCTTTCTATGACAGCCCTCGTGCCGTCCTTGGAGGCATCGTCATGGATAAGTATCTCATAGCTGAAACCGCAGTCTTGCTTCAGGAAGCTGTCAAGGGCCTCACCGATATAACGCTCATGGTTATAGGTGATACAGCATATCGAGACCAGCGGTGCTTCATCCCCCATGTTCAGGGGAAGCTCTGTCCTGCCCTCATCTGCTTTTCCTGCGCCAATAAGCTTTATTTTCCCGACTATATTTCCGCTTAAATCGTAAAATTTATTATTTTCTCTGTCTTTTTTTGATGTAACCATTAAAGTTTCTATATTTATGCCGCTGAAGCATTCATCTTAAGCAGCTTTGCTGCCTGATCTGCCGTAGACAGAGCTGTAATGAGCTCGTCCAGATCTCCGTCTATGATGGAGTCTATTTTATAAAGGGTCAGCTTTATACGGTGGTCCGTGACCCTTCCCTGAGGGAAGTTATAGGTCCTTATCTTTTCTGAGCGGTCACCTGTGCCTATCTGAGAGCGCCTGAGATCGTCCTCCTCATTGTGCTTCTTCTCAAGTTCCAGCTCATATAGCCTAGCCCTCAGGACCTTCATGGCCTTATCCTTATTTTTCAGCTGGGACTTCTCGTCCTGACAGGATATGACTATGCCGGAGGGATAGTGAGTAAGCCTTACCGCTGAATCTGTGGTATTGACGCACTGACCTCCGTTTCCTGAAGCCCTGAACACATCCCAGCGTATATCCTCAGGATTTATGACCACATCCACCTCCTCTGCCTCGGGCATGACCGCCACCGTAGCAGTAGAGGTATGTATGCGCCCTCCCGACTCCGTCTCAGGCACTCTCTGCACCCTGTGTACCCCTGACTCATATTTGAGCTTCGAATAGGCTCCATGGCCGGTTATCATAAAGGTTATCTCCTTGAAGCCGCCGATACCATTTTCATTGAAGGATACCAGCTCCGTCCTCCAGCCCTGCCTTATCGCATAATTCATATACATACGGTATAGGTCTGCTGCAAACAGGGCAGACTCATCTCCTCCGACCCCGGCTCTTATCTCCATGATGATATTTTTATCATCATTGGGGTCCTTGGGAAGCAGCAGGATATTGAGTTCCTCCTCATATTCACGGATAAGGCGCTTTGCCTCTGAAAGCTCCTCCTTAGCCATGGCCTTAAGCTCGGGATCATTTTCATTGTCAAGCATCCAGAGAGCATCCTGCTCATCCTGCTCCGCCTTCTTATAGGCACTGTAAGCCTCGGCCACGGGACGAAGCTCTGCCTGCTCCTTCATAAGAGCCTGAAGCCGCCCGGGGGAAGCCGCAGAGGTCCCGTCAGAGAGCTCCTGCATGATCTCCTCATATCTCGCCATAAGTTCATTCAATTTATCGGAAATGATCATATCCTTCACCTATACGCAGCCCTTATGACCCTTGGCATGCCGCACAGATCCCTTATGCAGCTTACCTCAGAAAAGCCTGCCGTCTCAAATATATCCCTGACCTGTTCCTCCTGATCATAGCCTATCTCAAGATACAGCATACCCGGCCTTTTAAGATATAAGGGGGCCTCCTTGGCTATGATACGATAAAATAAAAGTCCGTCCTCACCGCCTGAAAGTGCGGTATGGGGTTCGTGGTCCCTGACCTCCGGCTCAAGTCCCCTGATGACCTCCTCCCTTATGTAAGGAGGATTGGAAACTATGATATCAAAGCCGTCTATGCCTTCCTTTTCCATGATCTGCGGCATGGAGCAAAACATATCCGACACATAAAAGCTCGGAGCTTTGACCGCTGTCTGAACTTCATAAGGGGCCTTAACGTCAGCTTCCGCTCCTGTTTTATGGGCCATATCGTAAGCCGCCTTCTCAGATACTGAAAAGACTGCCCCTGCATTGGCCGCCGAAAGCTCCACTGCCCTTTCGGAGATATCGGTCCCGATGACCTTATAAAAGCCTCCCATGCGGGCAAGGCTTATGGCGATGGCACCGGAGCCGCAGCAGAGATCCAGCAGGGAACTCGCCCTATCATGCTGTTCCCGAAGCACGAGCTCACAGAGTGTCTCCGTATCCTGCCTTGGTATCAGCACTGACTCATCCACAGAAAGCCTTAGCCCCATAAACTCAGTATAGCCTAAGATGTACTGAAGGGGCCTGTGCTTTGAGCGTGCCTCTATCCATGAAAGAAAGCGCTGCCTTGCCTCAGGCTCAGTCTCCGCATCCTCCCTCTGCCTTAGCAGATAGGCCGCCGTATCAAGGCCGTAGGCTTCGCAGAGCAGCAGTCTTGCATCCAAATCTGCCTCCGCTATACCCGCCTTTGAAAGCTGTTCCTTGCCGAAGCTATAAAGGTCAAACAGGCTCATCTTTGGGCTTCCTCACATTTTCAGGGAAATTGTCTGCCTCGTACTTTTTCCAGTCAAAGACCGCCTCGACAGCAGCTATGGCCACCTCTATCATATCCTTATCCGGCTCCTTGGTAGTAAGCTCCTGCATCATGAGACCGGGCTTTGATATGATGTCCATAAAGATGTTGTCATGCTTTCCGGCAGCCATCAGTACCTCATAACTCACTCCTGCTATGACCGGCACCAAGATTATCCTTGAAAGGAGCCTCAGGCCTATGCTGTCCACCCTTATGACCATGAAGAAAAGTATGCTTATTATCATCACGAGGAAAATGAAGCTCGTGCCGCAGCGCTTATGCTGCTTTGAGGATATGGCGACATTTTCCACAGTAAGGGGAAGGCCGTGTTCTATGCAGTTGATGCACTTATGCTCCGCACCATGATACATAAAGGTACGCTTTATATCCTCGGTCCTAGAGACCAGTTTTATATACAGTATAAATATCAGCACCCTGATGATGCCTTCGATGAGGGAAAGCAGGGTCTCATTTCCGATAAATGGCCTCACTATCCCTGCAAGAAAAAGCGGAAGCCACATAAAAATGATAAGGGCCATGACAAAGGCCAGCACCATGGAAAAGGTCAATATGACCTTATCGAGCTTATCTCCGAATATGCGTTCCAGAGCCCTTTCAAAGCGAGAGGGCTCCCCTTCATCCTCATCCTCATAAAAGCTCGCCGAATACATCAGGGTCTTAAGACCAAGGTACATGGATTCAGCGAAGGAGATGACTCCCCGTATCAAAGGAAGCCTGAGCAGAGCATATCGCCTTCCCAGACTTACATATGTATCAGTTTTAACATCTATATCCTTGTCAGGCTTTCTCACGGCCACGGCATACTTGTCGCCATTTTTCATCATGATGCCTTCGATAACTGCCTGACCGCCTATTCCGCTGTATTTCATTCAAACTCCACTAGCACAAGGGGGACCGAGCCGAAAGCCCGATCCCCCGTAAGATAGTCACTGATTAAATTAGTTTGAAGCAGTACCGTACTTCTTGTTGAACGCCTCGATACGTCCGCGAGCTACGGCTGCCTTCTCCTTACCTGTATAGAACGGATGGCACTTGGAGCAGATCTCGACTGAGATCGCCGGCTTTGTGGAGCCTGTAACAAATGTATTTCCGCAATGGCAGGTAACAGTTGCCTGATAATACTTCGGCTGTATATCCTTCTTCATCACTGTCTCCTCTCTCAAACACGTTATCTCTTAGAGAACTGAGGAGCCTTACGAGCCTTCTTAAGTCCGTATTTCTTACGCTCCTTCATACGGGAATCTCTGGTAAGATATCCTTCCTTCTTAAGCAAAGGCCTGTTTTCGCTGTCCTCCTGAAGGAGTGCACGGGAAAGGCCATGCCTTATGGCTCCTGCCTGGCCGCTGATGCCGCCGCCCTTAACAGTTACCTTTACATCAAACTTGCCTTCATTGCCTGTAGCAGCAAGAGGCTGACGAACGATGACCTTAAGAGTCTCAAGTCCGAAATAATCATCTATGGACTTTCCGTTGACTGTGATGACACCGGTTCCGGGTGTAACGAATACTCTTGCTATGGATTTTTTCCTACGGCCTGTGCCGTAATATGTGATAGCTGCCATGTCTTAACCTCCTTCCGATCAAAATTTAAGCTCTTCAGGCTTTTGAGCCGCATGCTTGTGCTCGGGTCCGCAGTATACGAAAAGCTTTCTATACATCTGGTTTCCGAGAGCTCCCTTGGGAAGCATACCCTTAACTGCATGCTCGATAACTCTCTCGGGGTGCTTCTCTGACATCTCCCTGAGGGTAGTCAGCTTAACTCCACCGACATGATCGGAATGGCTGAAGTAGGTCTTCTGGTCCATCTTCCTGCCAGTAACTGCAAACTTCTCTGCATTTACTACTATTACATAATCTCCGCAATCAAGGAACGGAGTATAGGTAGGCTTGTGCTTTCCTCTCAAAACCTTAGCAACCTCTGCTGCAAGGCGACCGAGGGTCTTATCCGTAGCATCCACCACATACCACTTTCTCTCAATGGTAGAAGCTGTAGCAACATAACTCTTCATGTTGAACTCCTGTTATATCATATAGAAAATGTCAATGTTTCTAATGCATCTACCGGGGCTATGGTTTCTGCATTGTAAAAAAGAGCTGCATCCATAACAGCTCAAGGGTGGATAGTGGGACTCGAACCCACGGCCTTCAGAACCACAATCTGACGCGCTAACCAACTGTGCTATACCCACCGCATTGACTTTGATACAGAAGCGAGCTGCCTTTCGGAGGCCTCCGCATCCCAGTCTATGAACCAGAAGGGATTCGAACCCCCGACCCTGCGCTTAGAAGGCGCATGCTCTATCCAGCTGAGCTACTGATTCAAATGCCATATCATTTTATTAGAATAGAAGGCTGATGTCAAGTGTTTTTATGCGAGAATCTGCTAAATTTTATAAGAATATTTTTTAGGATGTAGGTTTTTGATGGAGACAGTTACCGCAAGAATAGCGTATCCCCATCGCTACTATGCCAATGTATTCTTATATGTTATATATGGGTCATGTCCTAGCCAAAAACAAAAGAATCTCAAACTTGTGAGCATTTGTTTCAACCGTCCGGAATATGAGTAAGCTTTGCTTGCTCATAATATAATCATCGTCCAATGGACGATATGAGCCATAAAGCAGACCTATCAGCACAGGTTGTGAATATTATATCCCGGCAGTAAAGGAAGGAACACAGCAAGCTTTCAGCCTCCATCCCACTGAAAATGCTTCATGTCCACACAGCCATTTGCCTTAAAGCCTACGCCCTCATCCTCAAGAAGATACCTCTGCTCCCTCCAGTGAGGAGCCGTCCTGCCTTGGTGGTTCACCACCCGATGACAGGGATAATCTCCGTAAAACTGAGACATACTCAGTACCCTTCCTACCAGCCTTGAATTTTTGTCTCTGCCTATAAGCTTAGCAATCTGACCGTACGAAGCCACCCTGCCATAGGGTATCTCATCAACGACGGACAATATCTCATATATGAGGTTTTCGGATAATATCTTAGGCATATTACTACTCCAATATATTACTCATCTTCCATCGCTTCCAATAGGAAGCTCACGGGCCTGAAACCGTCATTACAGGATATCATGGCTGATCTTTTGTTTTTCATCCAGCCTTCATAGATATCCTCTCCTCCGTATGCCAGCATCATCACAAAGGGCCTTACCATATCCTTCCATTTATTTCCAAGGCTTTCTCGGCATCTATTTTTATTTCGTCCTCTTTGACCGTACAGGGCAGATAAAGTATCTTTACTCCGGCCTTCTCCGCTTCCTCCAAAGCCTTTCCAAATTCAGGCGAAGTCTCCATATTGGGCAGGACCCT
>DVNS01000064.1 GCA_018714145.1 Candidatus Avilachnospira avistercoris | reverse complement strand
ACTATATAAGGATGCCATAGCCGAGGGCAGCGATATCTATATCACGGACAATGACGGCTATATCATTTCCAGTAATATAAATAAGATAGTGAGCTTCCACTATTTCAATATGAATAATCTGAGCGAGATATTCGGCGATAAGGATTATGCGGTGGTGGAGCTTCCCAAGGAAAAGACCCTGCTCAGCAAGTTTCAGGACGAGGACTATGACTTTACCGTATTTGAGATGACACCGATGAGCTATCTGATGCAGCCCATCATCAGGACCGGCGAGCAGATGCTCATACTTACCGGCGTGGTCATACTTATAGGCATAGGACTTGCATGGATACTTTCAAGGCGATTTACTGACCCGATACTTAAGATGAGGGATTATGTGCTTAAGGTCGAGGCCGGGAACCTGAATACTGAGCTTAAGATGGACAGCTTTTCCGAGATAAATACCCTCAGTCAGGGCATCAACAGTATGCTGAAGCGCATACGGGAACTCATCGAAAGCGAGAAAAAGAAGGAGGAGCAGAAGCGTAAGATGCAGTATCAGCTCCTTCAGAGCCAGATAAATCCTCATTTTATATATAATACGCTCTTTTCCATCAAATGCCTTGTGGACCTTTCGGACAATGAAAAGGCCTCGAGGATGCTGTTTTCCTTCATAAAACTCCTTAAGAGCACCTTGGCTGACCCGGATTCCATGACCTCATTGGGACAGCAGATGGAGGACCTTAAGCAGTATGCAGACCTTCAGAGGCTCCGCTACGGAGAGAGCTTCGATGTCATAATAGAATACGAGGAGGGACTTTCCGACTGTCTCCTTCCCTCCCTTTTGATACAGCCCCTTTTGGAAAATGCCATCATACACGGGGTAGGACAGAAGGGAAGCCGGGACGGGGTGATAGCAGTCTCCGCAAGGACTAAGAAGGGAAAGCTCGTCATAGAGGTGGAGGATAACGGAGCCGGCATGACCATGGAAAAGGCGGAACGGCTCTTAAGCGAAGCCCATGACCTTAAGAAGGGCGTACATATAGGCATTAAGAACATAGACGAACGCATCAAGCTTTATTATGGACAGGCCTATGGCATACGTATAGAGAGCAGCCCCGGCGAGGGCACCAAGGCCATGATAAATGTCCCTGTGATACATAAGGGAGAAGAAGTCAATGATACGGGTATTAGTAGTAGATGATGAGGAGCCCATCAGGAAGTGGCTCAGCTATTGCATATCAAGGACCGAGGAATTCAGCTGCATAACTGCATCCAATGCCTCAGAGGGCATAGAGAAGGCAAGGCTCGAATTTCCTGAGATAGTCATATCTGATATAGAGATGCCCGGCATGAACGGGCTCTCCATGATATCGGAGATACTTAAGGATGACCCAAATATCTATCCCATAGTGCTCACCAGCCATGAGGTATTTGACTATGCAAGGACTGCCCTTAAGCAGGGCGTGTCCGATTACATACTCAAGACCGAGATGACAGAGGAGAGCCTGCTTACCGTGCTTAAAAAGGCCAAGGCAGAGCTTGATAAAAATAAAAATGACGTAAACCAGCTGCGCTCCCATGTCAATTTCCTTCAGGCCCTGTGCCTGAGGAAGGAGCCGGCTGAGATAAGCGAGACGGAGCTTTCGGAGTCAGGCCTCGGTTTTTCAAGGGAGCCTCTTGTGGCTATAGCCGTCATAGGCGGAGAAAAAGAACGGGAGGAGCTTTTCGGAAGGCTCAGGGAGCTTGACTTTCTTGGTTCAGAGATAGACTTTTCCCTAGATAAGGAGAGGGGCATATTTGCGGCCAATATCTCTGATGACCCGAAGCTCTCAGGAGCTGAGGGCGTAAGGGAGCAGCTTATTGACCTGCTTTCTGAAAAACTGAAGGATGGGGATATGTATTCAGGGGTGAGTGAGGTCTGCCACGACCACCTGAGGCTCTGCTTCATGCTCCATGAGGCCATATACCGCTCGAAGCTAAGCTTCTATGAGCCGTCAAAGAGGGTATTTGCAAGGGAGAAGGAAGGCGAGGTAGAGAGGGAGGCCAGATTTCAGCCCTGGTTCGTAAAGTATATCTCCGAATTAAAGTATAAGGAAGCCTATGAGCTCCTGAAGGCCTATATCAACGAGGTCCATGAGGCCTACAGCGCTGACATAGAGACGATAAAGTTCAGGATATCCCAGATGCTCTGTTCAGTGCTCTACTTTACCGAGGACCCGGTGGAGGAGACTGACAGGAGGGCTGAGGAGCTCAGGCACAGGGTGCTGGATGCGGACTATCTCCATCAGATAGAGAGGGCAGCGAAGGAGATATTTGAGCCCTTCTTAAGACGTAAGGAGGAAAATACCGGCGTCACCGACCCGGTCAAGAGGGCCATAGACTATATAAGCGAGCATTATTCGGAGAAGATAACCCTGCTCGAGGCTGCGGAGATAGCCGGTTTCAATCACGAGTACTTCAGTAAGGTATTCAGCAGGGAGACGGGAGTCAACTTCGTGACATATATCAATAACCTCCGTATGAGACATGCGGTGGAGCTCCTTGAGACCACGGACATGAAGGTATATGAGATAGCTGAGGCCGTGGGCTTTTCCTCCCTGAGCTATTTTTCGACCTCCTTTAAAAAGAAGATAGGCGTCAATCCCTATGAGTATCAGGTGAACTTTCAGCGCACCCAGAATGAGGTGAATACGAAGCTGTAGGCGCTCAGCCGCCGGCCGCCTGTCAGAAGCTAAGTTTAGGCGGCAGGAGCAGTGCGGCGGCAGGCTTAGTCAAAGGTTTTTTGAAGGAGTTCGGCAGCAGGACGAAGGCTTAGCTTAGGCTCTAAGCAGCTTTTGCTCCTGCTGCCTTTTTGCTGCCTTTTGGAAAGCTCTGTGGGCAGCCTGCCGCCGGTATTTAGGCTTTGACAGGCTTTTTTGGCGGCTGGCCGCCGCTTTTTAGGTTTAGAGGAATGTTTGTGGCGGCTGTTGAAAATATTTAGCTTTTTGCCGAAATTTGTGGAAAAATGACGCAAAATATGCCAAAAATCGCTGCAATCAGCCAAAAACAGGGGTTTAGGCACAGGCATATCAACATTTTGTGGATAAAATGTTGTCAACACAAGATAGTGATAAACATAAAAAATACATTATAAAATTAAATACATTGAACCAAATTGACAAAAATCCTGCCGAAGGGCCTTACGAAGAGAAACGGCCCAAGGCAGGTTTTTTACGGCAAAACGCTGTCCATAAGCAAGGAAGGTTTGATATAAAATCAGAGAAAACCGGATAAAACTGAATAGAAAAGAAGAAAAGCCTAAGCATCAGGATATAGCTTCCTTTGCTCAGGCTTTAAGTTTATGTATGTATCTTTTTTGCTGCGCTGCCGTCAGGCCTTATCCCCGCTTCTTTCTGGCAAGGGCAACCACTACATGCCTGTAGGGTTCTTCGCCCTCAGACCTTGTGATGACCTCCTTGTCGGGCTGGAGCACTGAGTGGATTATCCTTCTTTCGTAGGGGTTCATCGGCTCAAGTGCCACGGGTCTCTTGGTGCGCTTTACCTTATGGGCTATGTTCTTTGCAAGCTTCTCGAGGGTCTCCCTGCGTCTCTCACGATAATTTTCAGTATCGAGCTTGACTCTGATGTAGCCCTCGCTGTGCTTATTGATGACCTGTCCCGTAAGATACTGGAGGGCGTCGAGGGTCTGGCCCCTCTTTCCGATGAGCACGCCCATGTCATCCCCTGAAAGGGAGATACCGAGCTCGCGGCCATCCTCGCTGAGTTCTGCGCTGATGTCCACATTCATGCCCATGCCCTCAAATACGGAGCTGAGGAAGTCCATAGCCTTTTCCTTCGGAGAGAGCTTATCCTCCTTATTGGGGAGCTCCTCCTGCTTTACGGCTTCCTCCTCCTGCTTAACGCTCACGCTTATAACATAAGGCCGGGCTCCGATCCCGAACAGTCCGTTGGACCCGGTCTCTACTATATCATAAACTAGGGATTCGCTGGTCACGCCAAGCTCTATGCAGGCCTTGGTGATGGCTTCATCCAAAGTTTTAGCTGAAACTCTGATAGGTTCCATATGCCCTCCTTATTATTTTTTACGATTTTTATCGTGCTTCTCGTTGTACTGCTGTACCATCCTTGCACGCTCTGCGATGCTGCCTGTCTTATAATAGCTGTTGGAGTCCTCCATATGGCTCTTGGTAGCCTCGAGCTGAGCCTGACGCTTAGCCTCCTCCTTCTCAAGCTTAAGCTGCATCTTGCGGATATTGTCCTCCTGAGTCTTTTCATTGATGGGAGGAAGGCCCTTCTTGGCACGCTTCTTATTGGCCTTCTCCAAGTTCTTCTTGATGATGTCGTCCGCATTGACCTTCTGCATATGACGGTTAAGAAGATACTGGGTCACACCCATGATGACTGAAGAGGCTATCCAGTATATGCCGACACCGGAGGAGATGGAGAAACAGAAGAATATCGATATCAGAGGCATCGTATAATTCATCGTGTTCATCATCTGAGCCGCTGAGGCGTCAGCGCTGGTGGCACTCTGGGTAGTCTTGGACATCATCTTTGTGGCAAGGAACTGGGAAAGTCCTGCAAGGAGAGGTATTATCCAAGCCTGAATGGAAGCAAGTCCATAGGATGAGGGCGATGAGGCCAAATTTATCCCAAGGAAATTGTTCATGTCGATGATGGCATTCATATTGGGAGTGATGGCCTGAGATATAACATTTTCAGCTGCAAGACCGTTGGTCCTGATGTACTCAATGAAGCTCTGCCACTGGCTCGGGTTCAGATAATAAAGGAAGTCCATTATCTGGTCCGTGGAGGTGATGGTCTGGTCCGTGATACGGGCAGTGCTCAGTATACGGGTCAGAGTCTCACTGGAGTGGGCAAAATCATTGACGGCTGAAACGGCTGCGGCTCCGCCTATCTTTTCTATGATGGTGTCAAAGTAGATACGCACACCGGATACATAGGTGGGTACGAACTGGATGACACGGTAAAGGGCAAGTATGATTGGGAACTGTATGACAAGCTGCAGACAGCCGCCGGTCATGCTGGTCCCGTAGCGCTCATAAACTGCCTTTATTTCCGCATTCTGCATCATCATGGCGTTCTGGTCGTTTTCCTTACCCTTATACTTCTGCTGGATAAGGGCCACCTGAGGCTGTATCATGGCCATGATCTTCTGGGATTTTGCCTGCTTATAGGAAAGGGGCATCATGAGAATACGGGTCACGATGGTAAATATGATGATGCAGACTCCGATATTGACGATACCGAAGCTTGACATCACACGGAAAATGCCATCCATGATGATGCCCAGCAGGCTTGCGATGGGCCCTAAGAGGCCGCCTTTACTGGCAAGGAAAATAGGTGTCAAATTACTACCTCCTTAAAATCAGGGAACAGGGTCATAACCGCCCTTGGCAAAGGGGTTACAGCGAAGTATCCTCCAGCATGCCAAACAAAAACCTTTAAACGCGCCGTACTTTTTGATAGCCTCAATGGCGTATTGAGAGCAGGTAGGCGTGTAAATACAGTGAGTATGCACCTTAAGGGGGCTCAGGTATTTCTGGTAGAACCTGATGGCCTTTATCATCATCTCGGAAATCATAAAATCTCCTTACTCACTTCGATCCATTAAAATGTTATGACTTAAAAGCAGCTTTTCGTAGTCTCCGCAGAGGGAGGAAAAGCTTATATGCTTAGCCTTGTTCCTAGCTACTATTACTATGTCATAGCCTTGCTTAGTCACGTCCTGATAATAGCGAAACACCTCTCTCATCCGTCTTGCAAAGCGGTGGCGCTCCACGGAATTGCCGTATTTGCGGCTTGCACTCACGCCGAGGCGATTTTTTCCTTCCTTATTATTAAGCACATACATGACTATGGAAGGAGTGGCCTTGGAGCTGCCGCTTTTGTAAACGGCCCTGAAGTCATTGTTTTTTTTAAGAGAGGGAAAATTTTTCATCTGAATAAAGAAAACAAAGGACCGCTCGAGACGGTCCCATAAACGCCTTAGGCTGATAATCTTGCTCTTCCCTTAGCTCTTCTTCTGTGCAGCACCTTTCTTCCGCCTGCGCTGCTCATCCTTGCTCTGAATCCATGAACCTTAGATCTCTGTCTCTTTTTGGGCTGAAACGTCATCTTCATGATATCTACTCACCTCCTAATCCTTAGTATTCATGACCAAGCGCTAAAACATCTTTGTTATTATATAGATAAAAGAAGTCTTATGTCAACCAAAATCGCCTTAAATTGCGTATAAAATTGAGTTTAAATATTAATAGGAAGGAAAATTGTGTTTTTGGCAAAATGAGATAACTATATGTAGTGAAATAAAAGCTTTCCAAACTGGGATATTCCTTTTATAATTATATGATATGAAAAATGAAGCTAAGCATATAGAAGCATATTATGACGTGGCAGTGGTCGGAGCCGGACATGCAGGCATAGAGGCGGCTCTGGCTTCGGCAAGGCTCGGGCTTAAGACCGTGGTATTTACAGTGAGCGTGGACAGCATAGGGCTCATGCCCTGCAATCCCAACATCGGCGGCACATCGAAGGGCCACCTTGTGTGTGAGCTGGATGCCCTCGGCGGCGAGATGGGAAGGTGCATAGACGAGGTCTATATCCAGTCCAAGATGCTCAATAAGTCAAAGGGACCTGCGGTCCACAGTCTCAGGGCTCAGGCCGATAAGCAGGCCTATATAGCAAGGATGCGCCATACTCTGGAAAACACCCCGGGCCTCGATATAAAGCAGGCCGAGGTGGCGGAGCTTCTGGTGGAGGATGGAGGGACTGCTTCGGGAGCCGAAGAGAAAATAGGAGCGGCAGAAGCATTTTCAGAAGAAAGAACTTCGGGACTGGGGCTTTGTGACGAGGCGGAGAAAAAAGCAGGCCAGCATAGCTTATCTTCTTCTGCATCTGGGGATGGTCCAGCAAGAAAGAGGATAGCCGGAGTCAAGACCACCTCAGGAGCGGTTTATCATGCAAGGAAGGTGGTGCTCTGCACCGGAGTATATCTCAATGCCCGCTGCATCTACGGTGAGGTGAGCGAATACACAGGGCCCAACGGCCTAAGAGCTGCCAATAAGCTTACGGCTTCCCTCATAGAAAACGGCATAGCCGTGAGACGCTTCAAGACCGGCACCCCTGCGAGGGTAGATAAGCGCAGCATAGATTTTTCCGAGATGGAGGAGCAGCTTGGAGATGACTTCATAAGGCCATTTTCATTTTCAAATGAGCCTGAGGATATATGGAAGGAGCAGGTCTCCTGCTGGCTGACCTATACAAATGCGAAGACCCATGAGATAATCAGGGACAATATCGACCGTTCGCCCCTATTTTCAGGAGACATAAAGGGCACGGGGCCCAGATATTGCCCCTCCATCGAAGATAAGGTCATGAAATTCCCCGATAAGGAGCGCCATCAGATATTTGTGGAGCCGGAGGGGCTGTATACCAATGAAATGTACCTTTCTGGCATGAGCTCCTCCCTTCCCGAGGACGTTCAGGAGGCCATGATACGCACGATGCCGGGCTTTCACCATGCTCACATCGTGAGAAATGCCTATGCCATCGAGTATGACTGCATAGATGCGACGATACTTAAACCCAGCTTGGAATTTAAGGAGATAGAGGGACTTTATGCAGCAGGCCAGATAAATGGCTCCTCCGGCTATGAGGAGGCTGCGGTTCAGGGCTTTATGGCAGGAGTCAATGCCTCCCTCTCGGCCTTGGGCAGGGAGGAGGTAGTCATAGACCGTTCACAGGGCTATATCGGCGTGCTGATAGATGACCTTGTGACTAAGGAGAGCTTCGAGCCCTACCGCATGATGACCTCGAGGGCGGAGTACAGGCTCCTTCTTCGTCAGGACAATGCTGACCTCAGACTTCGGGAGATAGGCCATGACATTGGCCTTGTGTCCGATGAGGAATTTGAGCGCTTTAAGGAAAAATGTGTCCAGATAGAAGCAGAGATAGAGCGCATGAGGCGCACCGTGGCAGGCTCCAATGAGCGTATCAATGCCTTCCTTCGCCGCCATGGCTCTGCGGAGCTTCCGGACAGCAAGGGCGTGAGCTTTGCCGAGCTCATAAAGAGGCCGGAGCTCAATTATGAGCTTTTATCGGAGATAGATGAGGAACGTCCTGAGCTTTCATGGAGGGTGAGGGAGCAGGTCAATATTGAGATAAAGTATGAGGGCTATATAAGACGCCAGCGGCAGCAGGTGCAGCAGTTTAAGAAGCTGGAGGGAAAGCGCATACCCAAGGACATAGACTATGGGAAGCTTAAGGGACTCAGGCTTGAGGCCCAGCAGAAGCTAAGCAGGATACGCCCTGAAAATATCGGTCAGGCCGGCCGTATCTCCGGCGTATCTCCGGCAGATATATCGGTACTGCTCATCTATCTTGAGCAGATGAAGGGCTGAGAGGAAAGCTTGAGCTGAAAATACTGCTGACAGAGATTTTATCGCCGTAGGAAAGGCGGAGGAACTGAGATTTCTAAGAAATGTCCATATTGCGGAAATGAAATGAGGCAGGGCTATATCCGGGGAAATGGAGTATGGCTGTTCTTTTCCAATGAGCACAGGCCTATTCAATTTATAAACAAGAAACAAGGAGATATAATCCTTAATAGGCCCTTTTGGGATTACGATAGGCTCACCGCTTTCTGCTGTGAAGGCTGTAAAAAGGTGATAATAGATTATTCTGCGGCTGAAGGCTGAAATCGGACGGTTGAATTTTTAAATTCTGATTTGGATAGTTGCGAAGGTCGATATCATAAATCAAAAGCCTAAGACCTTAAGACTTTGGCGCTGCTGT
>DVNS01000063.1 GCA_018714145.1 Candidatus Avilachnospira avistercoris | reverse complement strand
CCTTTTATAGGAATTGATATGGTTCATCATCAGGAAGATATCCTCCTGGGTGAGATCATCAAAGCTGGTCCCTTTGGGGAGGATACGGCGTATCAGCTCATGGTTCACCTCACAGGCTCCTTTCTGATAGGGAGAGCTCGGGTCACAGTAAAAGACATGTGTCCTGTGGCAGGGACTCGTTTCCCGATATTCTATCTCTTTCGGATTGGAGAACTCGCTTCCGTTATCAGTCAGGATGACAGGAAACAGCCTGTCAAACGCTTCCGCCCCCAGTATCCGGTCAAGGGCATCAATGATGCGTATGACAGAGCCTGAAGTATTGGCATCCCTTAGGAAGGCCAGCATAAGGCTGGTTTCAACGAAGTGTATCGTAAGCAGACATTTGCCTCCTACTCTTCCTATGACGGTATCCATCTGAACGACTGTCGATTCGGGATATGCCTCAAGGAACCTTTGAAAGTCGATATAGCTTCGCCCGATACGGCAGCCGCGATCCACCTTGAATTCGGGCTGTTTGTAGCGGGGACGGTACTTCACCTTCCTTGGAAGGTCGATATTCCTTACATCAAAGAGCCGGGCATCCACGTAGTTATATAAAGTTTTCTCACTGCACATGAGGTCATCTATGTGATCAAGGTATATCTGGTGAAGTGACTTCCCATTTTTGACCAGGGGCTTATGATACGATTGATCCTTGAGATATCGTCCTCATTTGACAAGATCCCTGTACGGGCTTGTGAGATCACAAGATGTGCCCTTTCATGGGCATCAGCGGGGTCATAGATACGCTTAAGGAGCGTACTCTTAGGAAGCTCGCTGCATCCATTACAGACGTAAGGAGGTTTTGTCCTGACGGAACAGATATCCTCTTTGAAGTCCTTACAGTACAGTGTGCATTCTGAGCATAAGCTGCATTTATAAGCGGAAGGATGATTGCATGCTTTTCCGCATATCCTTTTTGCCTTACCCTTAACAAATACAACAACTAAAACAAAAAGAGCTAACTGACTTAATCAAAATCAGTTAGCTCTTTATCTTTGAATAATGAAGTTTTGTTGCCATTTCGTTGCCACGAAAGGCTCTAATCCTCGAAAAGTCCAGTGTTCACTGGGCTTTTTCGACCTCTGAAATTATTCCATCTCTATCGTGCCCGGGGGCTTGCTGGTCACGTCATAAAGTACGCGGTTTACTCCCTTGACCTCATTGACGATGCGGGTCATGATGCGCTGCAGAAGCTCATAGGGAAGGTCCGCTGCAGTTGCGGTCATGAAGTCTGAGGTCAGCACTGCACGAAGGACTACGGCATAGTCATAGGTACGGAAATCTCCCATGACGCCCACGGAACGCATATTTGTAAGGGCTGCAAAGTACTGGCTTATCTGCTTATCCATACCTGCCTTTGCTATCTCCTCACGATAGATATAGTCGGCATCCTGAACTATCCTTATCTTATCCGGAGTTATCTCGCCGATGATGCGCACTCCAAGTCCGGGGCCGGGGAAGGGCTGACGGAAAACAAGATGCTCAGGAAGTCCAAGTTCAAGACCTGCTGCCCTAACCTCATCTTTGAACAAAAGCCTCAGGGGCTCGATGATCTCCTTAAAGTCCACGTGCTCGGGAAGGCCTCCCACATTATGATGGGATTTAATGACAGCGCTCTTTCCAAGTCCTGACTCTATGACATCGGGATAGATGGTGCCCTGTGCAAGGAATTCCACCGCACCTATCTTTTTGGCTTCCTCTTCAAATACGTTTATGAATTCAGCGCCTATTATCTTACGCTTCTGCTCGGGATCGGTCACTCCTGAAAGCTTGTCGTAAAATCTCTCAGAAGCATCCACATGAACGAAATTAAGGTCATATATACCCTTTTCTCCAAATACCGCATCTACCTCAGCAGCCTCATTTTTACGAAGGAGCCCATGATCCACAAATACGCAGGTGAGCTGCTTTCCTATGGCCTTGGAAAGGAGGACTGCACATACTGAGGAATCTACTCCGCCTGAAAGGGCGAGCAGCACCCTGCCGTTTCCTACCTTTTTACGGATATCTGCTATGCTCCTCTCTATGAAGGAGCCCATGGTCCAGTCACCCTTACAGCCGCAGACATCCATGACGAAGGCTTTGAGCATATCAAAGCCATGCTCAGTATGATTTACCTCGGGATGGGGCTGAATGGCATATACATTCTTTTCCGGACATTCCATGGCAGCCACCGGACATACGGATGTCTTGGCTGTTATCTTAAAGCCCTCCGGAACCTCTGCTATATAATCAGTATGGCTCATCCAAGCTATGCCCTTTTCCGGAACATCCTTAAACAGCACCGAGGAGCAGTCATAGCTTATCTCAGTCCTGCCGTATTCGGAGGTGGGTGCCGTCTCTACTCTTCCTCCCAAGGTATAGGCTATGAGCTGGGCTCCATAGCAGATGCCGAGGATAGGGATGCCAAGGTCAAAGATGGCCTTATCCACATGCTGGGACTCCTCAAGATATACGGAATTGGGGCCTCCGGTAAATATGATGCCTTTTGGCGCCATCTCCCTTATCTTCTCGATGGAAAGTGTTGAAGGATGTACTTCGCAGTAAACGTGACATTCACGGACGCGGCGAGCTATGAGCTGGTTATACTGTCCGCCGAAGTCCATGACTATGATCATTTCCTGATTGGTATTTTCCATTTATCCCCCTTTCGAGCTTTATGCGTTGATTTATGTTGTTTTCTTATCTAAAAATGTACCATCTGCCTTAGTTGCTTCCGATATATCCGCTGACTGCCTCCATATCGGAGGGAAGCTCTGGCTTTACTTAGTTATGGTTCCTGAGATTTTTAGGTCCTAAACGCCTTACATCAATCCAGCAGCTTCTCAAGCTCCTTGACGTGCTCTGTCTCATTGGAATTGACGTGGTTGGCCTTTGAGGCATAGAGGTTGACCTGAGCCGCAGACTTTTTGATAGGCTGCATGGTACCGGCGCCGCCTACGCAGCCTCCGGGACAGGCCATGCCCTCCAGCAGATATCCGTTGTATTTTCCGGCCTTTGCAAGGGTCAGCATCTTGCGGCATTCCTTAAGGCCTTCGGCATTGACCGTCTTTATCTCCCTGTCGGGATACATATTATGGATGACATCCACTACTGATTTAGCCACTCCTCCAGCCACGGCAAAGTTACGTCCGTCGGTGGAGGCGTCATTGACATCTTCCTCCTCCTCGAGGCTTGCCACATCTATGTTCTTTGCTTCAAAAATGCCTGTCATCTCCTCAAAGGTAAGCACGAAATCCACCTCTGAGCGGACACTCCTCCTCATGGCCTCCAGCTTCTTAGCCGAGCAGGGTCCTATAAATACGACCTTGGCCGCCTCATGCTGAGATTTTATGAGCCTTGCACTTAGGGTCATCGGGGTCAGTGCCATAGAGATGCACTCAGCCTGCTCAGGGAAGAGCTTCTTTGCCATCACAGACCATGCAGGACAGCAGGAGGTAGCTAGGAACGGTTTCTTATCCGGAACCTCCGTCACAAAGTCTATGGCCTCCTGAGTAGCACAGAGGTCAGCTCCTATAGCCACCTCAAATACATCGGCAAAGCCAAGTTCCCTCATGGCTGCCCTCAGCTTTCCGGGAGTCACCTTGGCTCCGAACTGGCCTACGAAGGCAGGAGCAACTGCCGCATATACCCTTTCTCCGGACTGGATAGCCCTTATGACCTGGAATATCTGAGATTTATCTGAAATAGCTCCGAACGGGCAGTTCACTAGGCACTGTCCGCAGGATACGCATTTGTCATAATCTATCTCTGCCTTGCCATTTTCATCGGTGCTGATGGCATCCATACCGCAGGCCCTGGCACAGGGCCTTTCCTGTATGATAATGGCATTGTAAGCGCAGACCTCTGCACAGCGTCCGCATTTGATGCACTTTTCCTGATCTATGTGGGACTTGCCATCGTTGAGATCGAGCTTTACCGCGCCCTTAGGACATACCTCCTCGCAGGGGTGGGCAAGGCAGCCCTGACAGCCCTCGGTCACCACGACCCTCTTTTCAGCACAGCCGTTGCAGGCAAATTTCAGCACATTGATAAGGGGCGGCGTATAATAGGTCTCTGCCTTATTGGCAGCCTCGATGCCGTCTGAGATAGGTGCGTGCTCCGCAGCGCTTCTGCTCGGAAGTCCCATGGCAAGCCTAAGCCTCTCTCCGACTATGGCCCTCTCCCAGAATACATTGTTCCTGTACTTACCCACCTCACCGGGTATGATCTTATAAGGCAGTTCTTCGATGCGCTTATCTATATCCGCATCTACATCATAGGCAAGGCGTGCCACTTCAGTAAATATCTTATGCCTGATCTCTTGTATCCTTGTCTCTACTCCTCTCATCGTTCCACTCCATATCTTTTTTCTTGAGCCTCAGCAGCTGCCGGTTTCCCAAGCCTCTGCCAAAGCCATAGCTTATCCGCAGACTTCACGGCGGCCATATTACCTATAGCCCTCATAACGGCCGTAGCGAAGCCTGATCCTGATATTAGTATATATCTTTATAATGGCCGTAACAAGCACTATCCCAAGATTGAGCGCAGCTATGACCACAACAAGATCTGTCATATAACTTATGCAGAGCTCCTTTTCTCCGATAAGCAGGTTCCATATCATATTGTAAAGCGAGCTTCCCGGTATCTCCGGAAACAGCATCGGCACCAGCATCATGGTGGTAGGCACCCGGAAATGTCTGGCGCATATCTCGCAGACCATGGTCATGAGCACAGCCACTAAAAAGTTGCTCCGGAAAATACTCCCCGTCCATGAAAGCAGCGCCGCATACATGAAATAACCTGCCATTGAGGCGACCGCATTTATCAGCGATATCAGAAAGCCTACATTGTAATATATCGAAAAGCCTAAAGTCCCTAAAAATGCACAGAGCACCGGGACGATATATCCTTCCATCCCCGCCTCCTACATAAACAAAAGTGCTGCCGATACAAAGCCTAAGGCTATGGCCGCAGCTCCAATAACTGCCGACAGAAGCCCCATCATACCGCTCAGGATATCATTATTTATCATATCCCGTACCGAGGTCATGAGGCCTGAGCCGGATATCATGAGCATGATGTTTCCCATGGATATGAGATCATAATTGTCTCCCAGTCCAAGTTTTATAAGCAGACAGATGCTCATTCCCACCATAAAGGCCTCGATATAGGCAGTGACGAAGTTCTGTATCCTCGCAAAATCCATGAGCCGTCCGGAAAGGTACAGGGCCACGCCTGCTATGGCGGAGGCCATGGCATCATGGAGGCTTCCTCCGAAAAACAAGGTCATGGAGGCCGAGGTCAGCATATACACAAGGCACATCTGCCAAGGTATATACCCCCTTAGCTCCTCTATGCCCCTTAGTCTTTCCTCAAATTCCTCAGGCCCCAAGGGCTTTCTGCAGGCAGCTCTGCTGAGCTCATTGCAGGCCCTTATCTTTTCCATATCCTTTCGTATCTCAAGGACCCTGCGCATCTGAGTAAATGAGTCCCCATCGCTGCATACGAAGCTAGCCACGATGCAGTTCATGATGGTAAGGCAGTCTACGGAGCGAAAGCCATAGGCTACACCAAGCCTGTAGACCGTATCCTCTACACGGCTCACCTCTCCTCCATAGCGAAGGAGCTTTTCACCCAAGGCTATGATACAGTCTCCGATGCGGTGGGCCTCCTGACCGCTCACTATGGTCTTTTCCTTATCGATGGTCACAGCGCTCATGTCCTTAAAAGCTCTATAAAATCTTCTTCAGTCATGATGGGTACTGAAAGCTCCTTTGCCTTCTTATTTTTTGATGAGGTGCTGTTGATATCATTGTTGATAAGGAAGGAGGTCTTTTTGGACACTGAGCCTGAGGCCTTTCCTCCCAGAAGCTCGATGATATCCTGAAGCTCCCTTCTGTTTTTAAAATGCTCCACATCACCGGTTATGACAAAGGTCTGCCCTGCAAATCTGTCCCTTCTTACCTGAAGGCTCTCCCCGCCTATCGAAAGCTCAACACTGTCCCCCTCGTCATCCGAGGCTTCAGTCCTGATGCGAAGCTTATCCATAAGGCGGTCCGCCTCGCTTCGTTTTCCCCCATCGGAAAAGTAGGCTATGAAGGCATCAGCCAATACCTCTCCTATGCCGTCTATGGAGAGGAGCTCCTCCTTGTCCGCAGTCTTTATACGGTCATAGTCAGAGTCAAAATGCTTGGCGATGAGCTTTGCTCCCGAAAGGCCTATGCCGGGTATGCCAAGCCCGTAAAGGGGACGGTAGAGCTCAGTATCCCTTGCTTTTTCTATGGCAGAGAGCAGGTTGTCGCAGGACTTCTCTCCGAAGCCCTCCATGGAAACTATCTGCTCCTTATATCTCTCAAGCTCAAAGAGATCCGAAAAGGCTCTGATAAAGCCTGCCTGAATGAACTTTTCCAGCTTCATCTCAGAAAGGCCGTCTATATTGAGCGCATCCCTGCTCACCATGAGGGTAAAAGACTTTATGCGCTTTGCGGCGCAGTCCTCATTAGTACAGTAGAGGGTCTCCGCCTCCTTATCCCTCCTTATCTCGGTCCCTCCGCCGCAGACCGGACAGACGCTGGGTATCTCAAGGCTTCCGCTCTTAGTCAGGTCCTCAGCTATCTGGGGTATTATCATATTGGCCTTATAGACCTTTATCCTATCCCCGATGCCGAGTCCCAGCTCTCTGACTATGCTTATATTGTGGACACTGGCCCTTGAGACCGTGGTCCCCTCCAGCTCCACAGGGTCGAATACGGCAATGGGATTGATGAGCCCCGTCCTTGAGGCAGACCATTCCACCTTTCGGAGCACTGTCTCCGCAGTCTCATCCTGCCACTTGAAGGCTATGGAATTTCTCGGGAACTTTGCAGTCCTTCCAAGGGACAGACCGTACTCCACATCCTCATAGCAGAGCACCAGTCCGTCGGAGGGAAAATCGTTCGAAGCTATCCTCTCCTTGAAATCCTCCACGGCGGCTCCGATACTGTCTCTGTCCACCTCGGTATATTCCACGATCTCAAAGCCCTGCTCCCGGAGCCATTCAAATCGCTGCTTAAAGGAATTATTAAAATCTACGCCTTCTGCTTTTACAAGCTGAAAAGCTATAAGATTGACATGTCTTTCTTTTGTGATAGAAGGATCAAGCTGCCTTACGGATCCTGAGCAGAGGTTTCTGGGATTTTTGTATGCCGCATCAGCTTCCGGAAGTTCCTCATTGATACGGGCGAAATCACTGTATTTTATGACAGCTTCTCCCCTTATCACGAGTTCTCCCTTAAATCCTATCTTAAGGGGCAGGCCCTCAAAGACCTTGGCATTTTGGGTGACGACCTCGCCTATCTCACCATTGCCCCTTGTCACTGCCTTTTTAAGCTCTCCTCCCTCATAGGTAAGGACGATGGTAAGGCCGTCCAGCTTCCAGCTGAGTATGCCCTTCTTATCGCCTAGCCATCCCTGAAGCTCCTCCACGGATTTGGTCTTGTTGAGGGAGAGCATGGGACTCTGGTGGCGCTCCTTGGGAAGCTCGGATATGACCTCATATCCGACGTTCTGCGTGGGAGAACCTGAAAGCACTATGCCTGTCTCCTGCTCAAGGGCCAGAAGCTCATCATAAAGGGCATCATACTCGATATTGGGCATGATCTCCCTGCCCTCCGCATAATAGGCCTTCGAGGCCTCGGAAAGCAGGGCTGTAAGCTCCTTTATCCGGTTTTTCTTATCAATAAGACTCTGCATTTTATACTCCGGATATAAAGTCCCGGGCCTTCCTGATACTCAGTCCTTGGTCTCTTTCTTTGCTGCCTTTTCTGGCTTCGGCTCTCCGAACTCACCGTCAATGAATTTCTTAGCCGATACCAGCTTTACGCAGAGGGTAAATAGCCTTGCTGCCTGCTCTATCTCCTGAAGTGAGGGATAAGTAGGCGCTATGCGGATATTTTTATCCTCGGGGTCCTTACCATAGGGGAAGGAGGCCCCTGCAGGAGTCAGTGTCACTCCGGCCTTCTTTGCCCTAGCTACTATCTCCTTGGCACAGCCGGGAAGGGAGTCGAAGGAGATGAAATAACCTCCGTTGGGCTTGGTCCATGTGCCTATGTCAAGGCCGCCAAGCTCCTCTTCAAAAATTCCCTCTACAGCCTCAAACTTAGGCCTGATTATATCTGCATGCTTCCTCATGTGCTCCACTACTCCATGGATATCCTTGAAGAAGCGCACATGGCGGAGCTGATTGACCTTATCATGTCCTATGGTCTGGACTCTGAGCTGCCTCTTTATATCCTCAAGGTTATTGAGAGAGGCTGCACAGGCTGCGATACCTGAGCCTGAAAATGTGACCTTGGAGGTGGAGGCAAACTTATATACCAGATCCGGATTGCCTGCCCTCTTACACTCTGCCAGTATCTCTATAAGATGATCCTGATGATGGTCGTAAAGATGATGTATGGTATAGGCATTGTCCCAGTAGATGCGGAAATCTGCCGCCGCAGGTCTGAGCCTTGCAAAACGCCTTACGGTCTCATCATCATAGGAATTGCCGGTGGGATTTGAATACTTGGGTACGCACCATATTCCCTTTATGCTCTCATCAGAGCTTACGAGCCTTTCCACCATATCCATATCGGGGCCGGTCTCGAGCATGGGCACATTTATCATCTCGATGCCGAAGTACTCGGTTATCTTGAAATGCCTGTCATAGCCGGGCACTACGCATAAGAACTTGACCGAGGGCAGCTTACACCAAGGGGTAGAGCCCATAACGCCATGGGTATAGCTGCGGCTGATGAAGTCGAACATGACATTCAGTGAAGAGTTGCCGTAAATGATGATATTGTCAGGGTTGACCTCCATGATATCCGCAAGCAGCTCCTTGGCCTCGGGAATACCATCAAGGTCTCCGTAGTTACGGCAGTCCACTCCGTCCTCGCCTGTCATATCTGCCTGAGGATCCAGCACATCCATCATGCCCATGGAAAGGTCAAGCTGCTCAGGTGAAGGCTTGCCTCTGGACATATCAAGGCTCAGGGCCTTGTACTGAAAGGCCTTATATTCCTTTTTCAGCTCCTCGTACTCTGATAGGAGCTCCTGCTTTGTCATCTCACAATACTTCTTCATATATATCTCCTCCTGCCGCAGGCGGCATTTACTTCCCGAGACTGGTATGAGCAATCTCTGATTGCGAATAATATAATCAGCGGCAGCGCCGCTGAAGGCTGCGGGGCAGCCTTATCCTCACAAAGTGAGGATATTATATCACGACCGCAAGCGAAACAAGCGCGAACTTGTGAGCATTTGTTTCGACCGGTCGGGAATATGAGTAAGCTTTTCTTACGAATAGTATAATCAGCGGCAGCGCCGCTGAAGGCTGCCGAGCAGCCTTATCCTCACAAAGTGAGGATATTATATCACAGGCAAAAGTCCATATCAACAAGGACCAAGACTCTGTCATGCTCATAATTTGATACTTAAAGATAATTTTATATCAAGGTCTATAAAACAGTCGTATTATTACCTTTAAAGCCTTTTATCTTTTGCTTGCCTTTAGCCGCCATTTAAAATATACTATATTTAGTCAAAATGTTCATGCATTTATTTGCAAACGTTTTCCAAAAGCTCGGGGAAGCTTTAAATACTGCCCCGAATTCATCAAAAACTTTATTTTCAGGAGGGTAATCATGAAGTTTTTTATCGACACAGCAAATGTTGATGAGATCAGGGAAGCCAACGAGATGGGCATCATCTGCGGTGTTACCACCAATCCTTCACTCATCGCTAAGGAAGGCAGAGATTTCAACGAGGTCATAAAGGAGATAACCTCCATCGTTGACGGACCTATCTCCGGTGAGGTAAAGGCTACCACCACCAAGGCAGAGGATATGATAAAGGAAGGCAGAGAGATCGCCGCTATCCATAAGAACATGGTAGTTAAGATCCCTATGACTCCCGAAGGCCTCAAGGCTGTCAAGGTCCTTTCCAAGGAAGGCATCAAGACCAATGTTACCTTGGTATTTTCAGCTAATCAGGCACTCCTTGCTGCAAGGGCAGGTGCTACCTATGTATCTCCGTTCCTCGGCAGACTGGACGACATCTCTACCTGCGGCACCGATCTTATCTACGATATAGTTGAGTGCTTCTCGAATTACCCTGATATAGAGACCCAGATCATCGCGGCTTCCACAAGGAATCCCATGCATATCACCGAGTGTGCAAAGGCCGGTGCAGATATCGCTACAGTTCCCTACAAGGTACTTATGCAGATGTTCAATCATCCCCTTACGGATATCGGTATCGAGAAGTTCAAGAAGGACTACATCGCCGTATTCGGAGAGTAATAAAAGCATTTTCAACACTTATCCGGGCGCATAAGCTGCGCCCGTTTTTTTACTGCCAAGCTG
Organism: Candidatus Avilachnospira avistercoris; assembly: GCA_018714145.1. Classification (GTDB taxonomy): domain Bacteria; phylum Bacillota; class Clostridia; order Lachnospirales; family Lachnospiraceae; genus Avilachnospira; species Avilachnospira avistercoris. The sequence continues at coordinate 7,186 of DVNS01000063.1, read as the reverse complement.
TTCTCTGTGATGCTCCTCTTCATAGATCAGCGCACTCCTTCTGCCGGCTATATCCATGGATCAAGCTGTTGTTCTATCCTAACAGACTTTTTCCGTTGTACTATCTCTCTTCCAGCATTTCCCTTCCTGCCCTCTTTTTCAGGATTTTATGCTTATAAGCTTGAAACCAAGCCCCTTTTATCGTAAAATCAATTTTCATGAACAGATTATTACCTTATTTTAAAAAATATCGTTTCAGGTCCGTCATGGCACCGCTTTTCAAGTGTCTTGAGGCCTGCTTCGAGCTTTTCGTACCCCTTGTCGTAGCCGATATGATAGATATCGGCATATCCACCCATGATATAGGATATATATTAAGCAGAGGAGGGCTTCTGTTCCTATTGGCTCTGGTGGGGCTCATCACTTCCCTTACGGCTCAGTATTTTTCTGCCACGGCTGCTGCCGGCATAGGAAAGAGCATTTCAAATGATCTCTTTTCCCACATACTGAGCCTTGGCTATAGGGAGATAGACGAGATAGGCACTGCAAAGCTCCTCACCCGTATCAGCTCCGATGTCACGAGGGTCCAGTCAGGCATCAATATGTTCCTGAGGCTTTTCATGCGTTCTCCCTTCATAGTTTTCGGAGCCGTAGTCATGGCCTTCAGCGTGGACGCAAAGACAGCATCCATTTTTGTCGTACTGGTCATCATACTGCTCATCATAGTCTTCGGCATCCTCATCGGTACCATGCCCTACTATGGCAGGGTACAGCAGAGTGTGGACAGAGTCACTCTCCTTACCAGAGAGACCCTCTCCGGTCAGCGTGTGATAAGGGCCTTCAACAGGCAGGAGCAGGAAAAGAAGGACTTTGCAGAGGAAAATGACCGTCTCCTCTCCTTCCAGCTTTTTGCAGGAAAGATATCCGCCCTTATGAATCCCCTCACCACGGCCGTGGTCAATATCGGCATCGTATGTCTGCTCTACAGCGGAGCCATACAGGTCAATGTTGGAGATCTGAGTCAGGGACAGGTCATCGCCCTCGTAAACTATATGAATCAGATACTGGTGGAGCTCATAAAGCTGGCCAATCTTATCATACTCATATCGAGGGCCCTTACCTCCATGCACCGCATAAATGAGATAATGGATGTCCAAAATCCCATGACCAGTGAGCAGGCTATAGAGCCCTCTGAGCTTTCTGAGCCTGAAGGAAAAAGCAGGAATACGGTGTCCCTTGAGGCTTCAGAGGCCTTAAACACCTCTGCTGAGGACGGCAGCTCAGCTTCTTTTGCTGATATGGCTAAAGCCTCCGCCTCTCCTGCTCCGATAGTTGAGTTTAAGGATGTGTCATTTTCCTATGGCAATGGCAGTGCCCATGTACTTAATGATATAAGTTTTTCCGCGGCAAAGGGAGATAGCATAGGCATCATAGGCGGTACCGGCTCAGGAAAGTCCACCCTCATAAATCTCATACCGAGATTTTATGATATAGATGAGGGCGAGATACTGATAGATGGCAAAGACATTCGGAGGCTTGATATAAAGGAGCTTCGAAGGCGCATAGGCTTGGTGCCCCAGAAGGCAGGTCTCTTTGCCATGAGCTTAAGGGATAATCTTCGTCTTGGAAACCCTGATGCAGAGGATGAACTTCTGCTTAGGTCAATGGACGATGCACAGGCCTCAGAGCTCCTTGAGATAAAGGAGGGCGGCCTCGATCATATGATAGAGCAGGATGGCCGCAATCTTTCAGGCGGACAGCGTCAGAGAGTCACCATTGCCCGGGCCCTTTCCAAAGAGCCTGAGATACTGATACTGGACGATGCTGCCTCGGCCCTCGATTTCGCCACAGATGCAAGGCTCAGGAAGCGTCTTAAGGAATACAGCGGCCGCATGACCGTGTTCATAGTCTCACAGCGAGTTTCAGCAGTCCGTGACTGCACCCGCATCATCGTACTCTCCAATGGAAGCATAGCCGGCATAGGCAGCCATAAGGAGCTCCTTTGCGGCTGTCCTACCTACAGGGAGATATGTGAGACCCAGATGACAGAGGAGGAGGTGAAGAGAGATGAGATCGCTTAAGCTAAAGCCCGGCTCAGGAAAGGTCATAAGGCGCATACTTTCCCATATAAAGAAATACAGGGGCTTTGTATTGGTCTCCTTCATGCTGGCCCTCTTAAGCGTCGTACTGACCCTCTTTATCCCCATACTTATAGGAAGGGCCGTGGATGATATCATCGCTCCCGGCAGAGTGGATTTTGATGCACTTATAGAGAAGCTCATGCTGTTGCTTTTATGTGCTCTCATCTCAGCCTGCGCCCAGTGGCTGATGAACCATATCAATAACATACTCACCTATCGCATGGCTGAGGACCTGAGGATAGCAGCCTTCAATAAGATGGAGGTGCTGCCGTTTTCCTACCTTGACCAGCGGCCTCAGGGAGATATAGTCAACCGTATCATCTCCGATACGGATCAGTTTTCCGACGGTATACTGATGGGCTTTACCCAGTTCTTCTCCGGTGTGCTCACCATCATAGGGACCCTCCTTTTCATGCTGAGCATAGACCCGCTCATCACCTTGGCCGTGGTAGTGCTGACTCCCCTGTCCTTCTTTGTAGCAGCCTTCGTGTCAAAGCGCAGCTATACCATGTTCTACAAAAGGTCGGAGACCGCAGGAAGACTTTCAGCCTTGTCCAATGAGATGATAGATAAGCTGAAGCTCGTTCAGGCCTTCGGCTATGAGGAGGAGGCCAAGGCAAGATTCTTTGAGATAAATGATGAGCTGGAAAAATACTACCGCACCGCCACCTTCTATTCCTCAATAACGAACCCCTGCACAAGATTCGTAAATGCCCTTGTGTATGCGGTAGTAGGGATATTTGGGGCCATCACCGCCATGAACGGCATGATGAGCGTAGGAAGCCTGAGTTCATTCCTCACCTATGCAAGTCAGTACTCCAAGCCTTTCAATGAGATAAGCGGCGTGGTCACCGAGCTTCAGAATGCTCTGGCTTCAGCCGAGCGTGTATTTGAGATAATAGATGCCAAGGCGCCCTCATATGACAGGGACGGAGCCTCAGAGCTTTCCGGGGTAAAGGGTGAGATAAAGCTTTCCAATGTATGTTTTTCCTATGATGAGACCGTGCCCCTTATCGAGGATCTTAACCTCGATGTAAAGCCGGGACAGAGGGTAGCCATAGTCGGACCTACCGGAGCAGGCAAGTCCACCCTCATAAATCTATTGATGAGATTTTACGAGCCCAGATCCGGCAGCATAAGCATAGACGGAAAAGGCTCAAGGGATATACTGATAGAAAGCCTCAGGGACAACTTCGGCATGGTGCTTCAGGAAACTTGGCTGAAGAGCGGTACTGTTCGTGACAATATCGCATATTCGGATCCTGATGCCAGTGATGAGGCAGTAAGAAAGGCCGCAAAGGAAGCCTATGCTGATGGATTTATCGAACGCATGAAGGATGGCTATGACACTGTCATATCAGAGGACGGAGGCAGCCTTTCCCAAGGCCAGAAGCAGCTGCTCTGCATAGCCAGAGTCATGCTGAAGCTGCCGCCCATGCTCATACTGGATGAGGCTACCTCGTCCATAGATACCATGACTGAGCAGCGTGTCCAGAAGGCCTTTGCCAAGATGATGGAGGGCAGGACCTCCTTTATCGTGGCCCACAGGCTGTCCACCATCAGAGAGGCCGATATCATCTTGGTCATGAAGGACGGCCACATCATAGAGCAGGGCTCCCATGATGAGCTCATGGCAAAGGGCGGCTTCTATCACGAGCTCTACATGAGCCAGTTTGAAACTGCCTGAGGCTTTTGGCTGCTATTTGAAAAGCTCCGCAATGGGATCGATGATACGATAGAGACTGTCTATGGATTCATTGAGCTTTTTGATGTCTATCTGCTGTATGTTATTCAGGGTCCCGTATATCTCATTGAGGCCCTGATCATTCAGAGAGCGGAGGACCTTGGTTATCTCCGTACTCATATCCTTAAGCTCGGCCGATACTTCCTCAAAATTGGTCATGATATCGGTCACCGCCGGCACGAAGGACAGGACAGCTGCCATAAGTATCAGTATACATACGGCTCCAAATATACTGCATATACCCGTGACCCTGCTCCAAAAGAGCTGCTTTTTAAGTATGTCCTCGGGTTTTACCTCCGTCCCGCTCCCGCTACCTTTCAGGCAAGTTTTATTCTCTTCCATTTTATACCCTCCCCTCACTTCATTAGGCTGACGTAACTTGAACCTTGGCAAAAAAGTGAGCAATATGCCTTGTTCTGACCTATCGGAGCATGAGCTATTCAAGGTACAAATAGCTCAAACTCATGATATGCCCGTCCATGAAGCCTTAGAAGGCTTCATCTCGCTTTATCAGCCCTGCAACTATATACTTAGCATAGCATCTTAACGAGCCTGCGACAATACAAAAATATCCCCGGCCACATAGGTGGTCGGGGATATATGTTTAAACCAACTGGTCTTTACCTTATGAATCAGGCCTTGCCCTCACGCTTAATAGCTGCCTGTGCGGCTGCAAGCCTTGCGATAGGAACACGGAAAGGTGAGCAGGATACATAGTTGAGGCCTATGCTATCACAGAACTCAACGGTGGAAGGATCTCCGCCGTGCTCTCCGCAGATACCGCACTTAAGCTCAGGACGAGTAGCTCTGCCCTTCTCAACTGCCATCTTGACAAGCTGGCCTACACCTGCCTGATCAAGCTTAGCGAACGGATCTGACTCATAGATCTTAGCCTTGTAGTAAGCATCAAGGAACTTGCCGGCATCATCTCTGGAGAAGCCGAAGGTCATCTGAGTAAGGTCGTTGGTACCGAATGAGAAGAACTCAGCCTCCTCAGCGATCTCGTTTGCAAGAAGTGCTGCTCTGGGGATCTCTATCATGGTACCGATGTGGTACTGCATGTCAGAGTTCTTTTCCTTCTTGACCTTCTCTGCTTCCTCAACGACTACATCCTTAACGTACTTGAGCTCCTTCTTCTCGCCTACGAGCGGGATCATGATCTCAGGAACGATGGTCTTTCCGGTCTCAGCCTGAACCTCGATAGCAGCCTCCATAACGGCTCTGGTCTGCATCCTTGCTATCTCAGGATAGGTAACTGCCAGACGGCATCCTCTGTGGCCCATCATGGGGTTGAACTCGTGCAGGCTGTCGCAGACTGCCTTTACGTGCTCGGGAGTAAGTCCCATATCCTTAGCAAGCTCGTCTATCTCTTCCTGAGTCTTGGGAACGAACTCGTGAAGAGGAGGATCGATGAATCTGATGGTCATGGGTCTTCCGTCAAGAGCCTTATACATAGCCTTGAAATCGCCCTTCTGATAAGGCAGGAGCTCTGCAAGAGCTGCCTCTCTGGCCTCTACAGTCTCGGAAAGGATCATCTTACGGATCTTAGGTATACGCTCTGCATCGAAGAACATATGCTCTGTACGGCAAAGTCCGATGCCCTCAGCGCCAAGCTCTATAGCCTTAAGTGTATCTCTGGGAGTATCAGCATTGGTACGAACGCTCAGCTTCCTGTTAGCGTCTGCCCAAGCCATGATACGTCCGAAGTCTCCGCCAACGGTAGCATCCTGAGTCTCGATGTCGCCATCGTAGATCTTACCTGTGCTTCCATCAAGTGAGATGTAATCTCCCTCATGGTACTCCTTGCCGTTGAGCTCGAACTTCTTGTTCTCCTCATCCATCTTGATGGCATCGCATCCGGATACGCAGCAGGTTCCCATACCTCTTGCAACAACGGCTGCGTGAGAGGTCATACCGCCTCTTACGGTAAGGATACCCTCTGAAGCCTGCATACCCTCGATATCCTCGGGAGAGGTCTCAAGTCTTACAAGGATAACTCTCTCGCCCTTGGCGTGAGCAGCCTTTGCCTCCTCAGCTGTGAAGTATATCTTACCTGCAGCAGCTCCGGGAGATGCAGGAAGGGCCTCGCCCATGACCTTGCCGGCCTTAAGAGCCTCGGGTACGAATGTAGGATGCAGGAGCTGATCAAGGGACTTAGCCTCGATACGGCATACAGCCTCCTCAGGAGTGATCTGGCCCTCGTCAACGAGGTCGCAGGCTATCTTGATGGCAGCCTGTGCAGTCCTCTTACCATTTCTGGTCTGAAGGAAGAACAGCTTGCCCTCCTGAATGGTGAACTCCATATCCTGCATATCATGATAATGGTTCTCGAGCTTCATGGCGAGCTCCATGAACTGCTTGTAGCACTCGGGAAGATCCTGCTCCAGCTTAGTGATGGGGCTGGGAGTACGAACGCCTGCAACGACGTCCTCACCCTGTGCATTGATGAGGTACTCACCATAGATACCCTTCTCACCGGTGGAAGGATTACGTGTGAATGCAACGCCGGTACCGGAGGTATTGCCCATGTTGCCGAATACCATGGTCTGTACGTTTACGGCTGTGCCCCAGTCTCCGGGGATGTCGTTCATACGGCGATAAACGATGGCACGAGGGTTGTTCCATGAACGGAATACGGCCTTAACAGCCTCCATGAGCTGAACCATGGGATCCTGAGGGAACTCCTCACCCTTCTGCTCCTTATAGTACTCCTTGAAGCGCTTGATAAGCTCCTTCATATCGTCAGCATCAAGCTCGATATCGTACTTAACGCCCTTCTCTTCCTTAACGGCATCGATGATCTTCTCGAAGGTAGACTTAGGGATCTCCATAACTACGTCTGAGAACATCTGGATGAATCTTCTGTAGGAATCGTAAGCAAATCTGGGGTTGCCTGTCTTTGCAGCAAAGCCCTCAACTGCCTGATCGTTAAGTCCAAGGTTAAGGATGGTATCCATCATACCGGGCATGGAAGCACGGGCTCCTGAACGAACTGATACAAGAAGGGGATCTGCGTTGTCGCCGAACTTCTTGCCGTTTATCTCCTCTACCTTCTTAAGAGCCTCAAGGATCTGCTCGTTGATCTCATCAGAGATCTTGCCTCCCTGTGTGTAATAGTCGGTACATGCTTCGGTGGTAACGGTGAATCCCTGAGGGATCGGAAGGCCCAAATTCGTCATCTCGGCGAGGTTGGCACCCTTACCGCCAAGAAGGTTACGCATATCTGCATTACCCTCTTTGAACATATACACCCATTTGTGTGCCATGTTAATCATCCTCCTTAAAAAAGTGCATAATAAAATAAGTATGGTATGTCTCCCAT
>DVNS01000062.1 GCA_018714145.1 Candidatus Avilachnospira avistercoris | reverse complement strand
CTTGAATCCCACACCCCCTCGCAGGCTCGCACTGGTCTCTATCGCACTAAAAAAGGAGCTGCTGCTCTACAGATGGTCAGACATCTATTTTACAGCAACTCCTCTATAGGCCTTTTAAAGCCTTTATGTTTTTAACTAAAGCTCTTTAAAGCATCAGCCATGCTCTCCTTTGAGAGGCCTTACTCCTCTCCGCCCTCTGCAGCTGCAGCGATGACTGCATTCTGCACGTCGTTGGGAGCCTGCTCATACCTTGCGAGCTCATAGGCAAATACTCCGAGACCTCCGGTCATGGAACGAAGGTCAGTGCCATAGCCGTAAAGCTCTGACATGGGTATCTCAGCCTCGATGGTCTGCTTGCCATGGTGGTCGGAATTCATACCGAGCACCCTGCCGCGCCTTCTGTTCAGGTCTCCCATGACATCTCCGGTGTACTGGTCGGGAACTGTCACGCTAAGAGAGGCGATGGGCTCAAGGATGACGGGGCTTGCCTGCATGAAGCCCTCCTTGAAGGCTATGGTAGCTGCCATCTTGAAGGCCATCTCAGAAGAATCTACGGGATGATAGGAACCATCCACAAGCGTAGCCTTGATGCCTACTACAGGGTAGCCTGCCATGGGGCCCTTCTGTACGCAGTCCTGAAGACCCTTTTCAACTGCAGGGAAGTAGTTCTTAGGCACTGAACCGCCGAATATCTTCTCCTCAAATACATAAGGAACGGTAAGATCTCCTGAGGGCTCGAACTCCATGATGACATCGCCGAACTGTCCGTGTCCGCCGGACTGCTTCTTATGACGTCCCTGTACCTTGACCTTCTTCCTGATGGTCTCTCTGTATGCAAACTTGGGCTTTGAAAGCTCTATCTGTACCTTATATCTGCCCTCAAGCTTAGACTTCACCACGTCGAGCTGCTGCTCTCCGATGCCGTAGATAAGGGACTGGCGGTTCTCTGCGTCATTGACTACACGGAGGGTCAGATCCTCATCCAGCATCTTCTGAAGAGCTGAGCTTACCTTATCATCATCGCCCTTGTTGACAGGCTTATATGCCATGTAGGTGTAGGGCTTGTCGATATCTGCGGTCTGGTACTCAACGGGAGCATTGCGCTCTGCAATGGTATCCCCGGTCTGGGTCACGGTGAGCTTTGAGATGGCACCGATATCTCCTGCACAGAGCTCGTCCACTTCGATGGTATCCTTGCCGCGCATGATATAGAGCTTGCCTATCTTCTCGTCAGCTTCCTTATTGACATTATAGATGACACTGTCGGGCTTCATGACGCCGGTAACGACCTTTATGAGGCTGTACTTACCGATAAACGGGTCGGCGATGGTCTTCCATACCATGGCAGTAAGGTTGGCCTCGGGATTGAACTTAGCAACGAAGCGCTCGCCGGTATACATATCCTTGCCCACGCACTCACGCTCTGAGGGTGCAGGGAAATACTTGTCTATGGACTGAAGCAGGGTGCTCATACCCTGACAGTTATAGCCTGAGCCGCAGAGCACGGGAACAAGGCTGCCCTCGGAAACGTTCTGACGAAGTGCCTTGGATATCTCCTCGTAGGTGAACTCCTCGCCACCGAAGTACTTCTCCATCATATCGTCAGAGGTCTCGGCAACGGCCTCCATCAGGGCGTTGCGTGCTGTCTCCAGCTGTTTCTCTACATAATCAGGGATATCGCACTCCTCATAATTGCTCTCTGTGGTGAAGCGGCGTCCCTTCATCTTTACGACATTGACATAGCCCACGAACTTGCGGTCCTCACGGATGGGTATCTGGATAGGGGATACCTTACGTCCGAACTCCATGCTGAGCTTGATGACCAGCTCTCTGAAGGAGGCCTCATCATCGTCCATGTCCGTAACGAAGATGACCCTCGGAAGCTCATACTTATCGCAGTACTCCCAAGCCTTCCTTGTGCCGGGCTCTATGCCGGACTTACAGTTGATGACTATAATCGCAGCATCGGCTACAGAAAGCGCTTCCTCCACCTCTCCGCAGAAATCAAAATATCCGGGAGTATCAAGGAGATTTATCTTAAGCTCTCCGCTCTCGCCCTTATACTCTATGGGTACTACTGAAGTGGATATCGAAAACTTACGCTTCTGTTCCTCTTTATCATAATCGCTGAGGGTGTTTCCGTCGTCTACCTTACCCATACGGGTAGTAACTCCGGTGACCTTAGCCAATGCTTCGACTAAAGTCGTCTTTCCGGCCCCTCCATGACCAAGTAATACCACGTTTCTGATCTGTTCTGTCCTGTACGCCTTCATGTGATATATCTCCTCTCTTAGTTTTTATGTAAAACGGCGTAATTTTCGTTTTAACTGCTCGGACCGCTCAGGCCTTCAGGCCCCGCCCCTTTACTTTAAGAAGCTTCAAAGCTTTAATGCAAAGCAGCTTCATAAGGGCTTATCCGAGCCTTAGATATCGTAGCCCCTCGTGTGCATGTAGTCTTTGATTATCCTTGCTATCTGAGGGTACTCGATATCCGATGAATTGATGCAGAGGTCATAGTTCTGCATATCGTTCCAGTCAAGGCCGGTATAATACTTATAAAACTCCGTCCTCTCCCTGTCTATCTTTCTGACATGCTTCTCTGCGGTAACTGCATCCGTAGACTCAAGGTCCATGATACGCTCTATCTTACGCTTCATGTCAGCATAGACATAGATGCTTATAACATCATCGATGCCTGCCTCCTTAAGGACATAATTGGCTGCCCTTCCGGCTATGATGCAGGACTCCCTCTCGGCTATCTCCTTGATTATCTTAGCCTGAAAGCGGAACAGGTTATCAGGGCTCGTCATCCGGTCCCCGACCTTGGGCTCCTTTATCTCCGGCCTTATGCTGTCAAATATCTTATAGAGCAGGTTGTTGCCGGCTTTTTCGTCCGCCAGCCTGAAGTACTGCTCGCCAATGGCTGAGGTCTCAGAGGTTATCTTAAGTATCTCCTCATCATAAAAATGCACTCCCAGCTCCTCGGCGAGGGCCTTCCCCACTGCCCTTCCGCCTGCGCCGTACTGACGGCTTATGGCTATGATGAATTTCTTTTTCTCCATAAAATGCGCCTTCTCCAAAGCTTTTTTGTAAGGATAACATGGGACTTCCTGTCCTCCGTCCCACATATGCATAAATTGTACCATATTCCCCGATAAAAATACAGTAATTTTTATGCAAGTATGCTAAGTAATTATGAGAAAGTCTCCCAGCGCATAGGAAAATGTCTCTTAAATGGTCCATGAATGTCCCTTGGCTCACTCCCGAATGTCTCTCGGCAAATAGGAAAATCTCCCATGAAGCCCTCTTGCTACATTTTTTACTTGTAATAATTTCCGAACTTTTGTATAATTTTTCTCTGCGAGTTCCATGAGCGTTCGCTGCCTTTTTAAGGGAGAGGAAAGTCCGGGCTGCATAGGGCAGGATGCCTGATAACGTCAGGTGGGAGCGATCCTAAGGAAAGTGCAACAGAAAGTATACCGCCGTATCCGGACTGTCAGAGATTGAAAATAAACCCTGTTATCCCGGCCTTTGTTCAGGCTCAGGGCATTAAGCTTCATCTCAATGAGCATAGGAAGATTTTCCGTTTCTGACAGTCCGGATACGGTAAGGGTGAAATGGCAGTGTAAGAGACTACCGGCACTCCGGTAACGGAGGGCGCATTGTAAACCCCATCCGCAGCAAGTCCATGAAGGAGTCATATGGCTGCCCGTCATGCTCCGGGTAGGACGCTTGAGGCCTTTGGTGACAAAGGTCCTAGATAGATGAACGCTTTAAATGACATAACCCGGCTTACAGTGGATCTCGCCATATCAAAGAAAACGGCATCCTAAGCACCTCTTTTCTACAAGATGGTCCTTGGATGCCTCTTTTTTTATTCTTGAGTTATAGGGCAAAACGGGGTTATAGAGCAAAACTGGTTATAGAGCAAAACGTGTTGGAAGCCGTCCAGTAAACAGGGTATTCTGATCAGCAGTGGAGCTCACCCCCACACGATAGTATTACCCCATTGCTTGATGGGAGCTTCCGACTAAGGTCTATGCGGTTTACCCCACATCCAGCAGCGATCCCCCGATGAATTCCCTTACTATCGAGGTCCCCGGTACCGTCTCCGGCGACAGGGGCAGCACATAGTCGAGGAACTTAAGCAGCCTTTTGGCCTCGATATACTCGGGAGCGTCCATGGGTATGCCAAACAGCAGGGGCTCCGCAAAGGCCTTTATGACCGCAAGCTCATATATCATGGAGGTATTGAGTATCACGTCTGCCTGATCCTGATAGGGGAAGATATTTTCCTCCTCTCCCCTCCTTACGCTGGGCCATCTCGATATGGTGGAGGCAGCATCATAGCCCCTCGTCCTATTGTCCCTGACCATACGTCTAAGGAGCCTCATATCCGTGGTGGGTATGCGGTTATGCTCATCAATATTGAGCTGGGTAAGGGCCGATATGTATATCTTATACTTGAGCTCCTTGGGAAGCTTCTCGGAAAAGCTTTCATTGAGACAGTGTATGCCCTCGATGATGAAGATATCATCCTCCTGCATCTCAATAAAATTGCCCTTATACTCCCGCTCTCCTGTAAGGAAGTTGTAGCTTGGAAGCTCCACCCTCTCTCCTGAAAGGAGCCTAAGCATGTCACTGTTAAAGAGCTCCGTATCCACGGCATTCAGGGACTCAAAATCCGGCTTGCCGTCCTTATCGAGGGGCCTTTCCTTTATCCCCTTAAAATAGTTATCCACCGAGATTATATGGGGCTTGAGCCCATAGGCCCTGAGCTGAATAGCCAGCCTGTTGGCCGTGGTGGTCTTTCCTGAGCTCGAGGGACCGGAAATCAGTATGAGCTTCTTGTCCTTCTTTGAGATGCGCTGGGCCACCTCTCCGACCTTCTTCTCAAAAAATGCCTCCTGCATAAGGATAAGCTCCGATGCCTTACCCCTGCATATGGCTTCGTTCAGGTCCGCGATATTTTCTATGCCCACCTTTTGGGCCCATTTGAAGGACTCAGACTGGACCTTAAAGAGCTTATCCGAGGGTTCAAAGACTGAAAGCTGGCGGGGGTCCTCTGAGGACGGCAGTATCAGCATGAAGCCCTCCTTATAGAGCTTCAGGGAAAACAGCTTTACATAGGAGGTATCCGGCAGCATGGCCCCATAAAAATAATCCTCAAAGCCCTCAAGGTCATAGACATTGACCCTTGAGACCCGCCTGAAGCGAAAGAGCTCGGACTTATCATACATACGATGCTTCCTGAAGCGCTTCATGGCCTTTTCCACGGAGATGCTGGACTTTCTGATGGGTATGGCCTCGTCCCGAAGCTCCCTCATGCGCTCCTCCACCCTATCCAGAAGCTCGCAGGAAAGCTCAAAGTCACCCCTCGGAACTATATAAAAATTGCCTCCTATGGTAAATTCCACCGCTATCCTGTCCACCTTGTCAAAGCCTGCAGTCTCATAGAAGGCCTTCAGCATCATGAACAGAGCCGACCTTGCATAGGTCATCCTGCCGTCGCTGTCCCTATAGGTTAGGAAGCGCACATTTTTATCTGATTTGCAGGACCGAAAAAGCTCTATGAGCCTGTTTCCGGAAAGGTCATGGACCAGGAGGATATCGTCCTCAAAGATATCGGAAAAGCCCCTTGAAATCTCCTTCCAGCTAAGGCCCCGTTCAAATTCCCTTGTTATATCATTGCATTTTATCTTCATTATTTTTCTCTTTCAGATAATAGCAAAACTTCTGTCATTGACTCTCCGCTTCGCAT
>DVNS01000061.1 GCA_018714145.1 Candidatus Avilachnospira avistercoris | reverse complement strand
TGGTTCTATTTGATTTTATTTTATGATTTTATTTTATGATTTAATTTTTGATTTCATCTTCTGATATCTCAATGCTTTCCACCGGCTCGTCTTCCATTTCCACGAAAAATGTCCCTGCAAATGCGCATATCAGTGTCGATGCTATCAAAGCCCAGCTCGAGGCCATTAACTTATTTAATATCGAATTGACCGCCGCCGTCAGTATCACCAGCAGGGCTATGCGCTTATTGCCCCTGATATTGGGCGTAAGTATGGCGATAAACATGGCATAAAGTGAGACTCCAAGGCTTGCTGAAACTATGGGCGGCAGAAGGTCCGAGGCCACGGCGCCGATGACCGTTCCCGCTACCCATGAGCCATAGGTCACGGTTATAAGTCCGAGGAAATACATGGTAGTGCATCTTCCCTCCGGCTCCGTCGTAAATATGGCAAAGGATTCGTCCGTTACTCCAAAGGCAGCCAGCAGCTTTTTCCTCAGGTTCGGCTCCTTCATGCGCTCCACCACACAGGTGCTCATGATGAGATGTCTTAGGTTCAATATAAATGTGGCTATGATTATAGCCATGGCCCCTGAACCCTGCACTATCATCTCCACAGCCATCATCTGGGCCGCTCCTGCAAATACCAAGGCCGACATAAGTACGGTCTCAAAGGTACTTAATCCGCCCTGTCTTGCCATGACCGCATAGGCTATGGCTACCGGTATAAATCCAAAAATAACAGGGATACCCTTTCGGACACCCCTAAGATACTGCTCCTTAACTTTTTCTCTGCTCTCGTCCAAACTATCTACTCCTTGCTGCTATTTCCCCATGCAGAATTTTCCAAATATCTCATTGACCAGATCCTCGTCCACATTTTCGCCCAATATATATCCAAGCTCCGTGTAAGCATTCATCAGGTCAATGGTATAGAAATCCTCCGATAATCCGGCTTCTATGGACCTCTCCACCTCTGAAAGGCTCTCGTCCGCATTTATAAGCTCTGTTTTCTGACGCTCCGAGGTAATGAATATCTCGTCGTTGTAGGAAAGCTCCCCTTGGGAAAACATTTCCGTTATCTCTGCCTCCAGCTCATCTATGCCCTCATTTTTGACGGCGGAAATCGAGCTCAGTCTCACCTCCTGCCTGAGGCGTTTCCTTATATCCTCCTCGGAGATGGACTGCTCAAGGTCCCTCTTGTTAATGATTACCAGCGCCTTCTTCTCGGTCCTGTTTATAAAATCTATTATCTGAAGGTCAGAGGCATCAAGTGCTACCGAACCGTCCGCCACATAGACTATAAGGTCAGCCGTCTCAGCAGCCTTAAGGGCCCTCTCCACGCCGATGCGCTCCACCACGTCTTCTGTCTCCCTTATGCCTGCCGTATCGATGATATTGAGGCTGATTCCGTTTAAGTTTATGGTCTCGCTCAGGGTATCTCTGGTCGTACCGGCTATATCCGTGACGATGGCCCGTTCCTCCTTAAGAAGGGCATTCAGCAGTGATGACTTTCCGGCGTTGGGTTTTCCAAGGATGACCGTATTGATGCCCTCTTTTATAAGGCGTCCATTGTCCGCGGAACTTATCAGGCGCTTGAGTTCTCCTCTGACACTTGTGATATCCTTCGCAAGCTTTTCAGAAAAGCCCTCCAATTCTATATGCTCAGGGTCATCAAGGGCAGCCTCAATATAGGCAGTATCCTCAAGCAGTATATCTCTCAGAGCCTTGACCTTCTCTGATACCGAGCCCCTGAGTTGTGAAACCGAAGCCCTTGCAGCCTTGTCATTTTTTGCAGTGATTATATCCGCCACAGCCTCGGCCTGACTGAGGTCGATACGGCCATTTAAAAATGCCTTCTTTGTAAATTCCCCCGGCTCCGCAGGCCTTGCTCCGGCCTGAAGCACGGTCCGAAGGATACGCTTCATCATCAGCACACCGCCGTGACAATCTATCTCGATGGTATCTTCGCCGGTATAGCTCTTGGGTCCCTTCATATTCAGCATCAGGACCTCGTCGAGGGTCTCGGATGTTTCACGTGAAACAATGATGTACCCATAATGAACTTTATGGCTCTCTGAAAGGTCCGGCTCTCTGCCGGACTTGGTCCTGAATATCCCTCTTATAATGTCATAGCTTTCCGGACCGGATATCCTGATTATTCCGATGCCGGATTCCGTAAGTCCCGTCGCTATGGCAGCGATGGTTTCATTAGATTCATAATTCATATAGCTATGTTCCTGTTTGTATACTTCTTAGGCTCGCACATTTACATGACCCAAAGGCTTTCATCAAACATACTTTCGTTATTTCAATCCTCATTATCAAAGCTTCATCTTAAGATATATCATATCTCTTAGCTCTGTGCCATCTTCGATTATCACATGGTCGTAGTTATCCTTAAAGAAATCCTTTATTCTATGACTATATTCAAACCCGCACTTTTTGTAAAATGTAAGATTGCCCGGAGCCTCTCCTGTGCCTACTAAAAGCTCAGTATAGCTTTCGTCCTCTCGGCAGAGATTTGCGGCATAGTTTATGAGCTCCCTTCCTATGCCCCTGCGCTGAAGCTTAGGCAGCACGGCAAGATTTTTTATCTCCGCCACATCGTCGCCCTCATCGGTCAGGACCATCACTCCGACGGCTTCCTTACCATCACTGAAAGCGACAAAGAGCCTTCCCCTATCTAGATACCTTTCTATCATATCCTCCTGCTCATCTCCGATAAGCAGGAGCGACATATAGTCTTCCTTGTGCTCCTTTATCTCCTTAATAACTACATTCATAAGCAGCATCCCCTGATTTAACACCGAAGCTTTTCTTAATGGAATGTTTCACGTGAAACATTACATTATCGGCTTTTTGGAAGGAACACCCGCCTTCCGGGGATAGGCTTTCGGCGTAGGCTTTTTCTTCTTTATATATAACAGGCTTCGTTCCATGTCCGAATCAGGAAGCCGGAACCTGAGGTCCCGCTCCAGATTACCGCCCAGCATGGCTATGGCATTTTTTGCCTCAGTAAGCTCCTCGGCTATATCTCCGGACTTATAGGGGACAAAGGCGCCGCCAAGCTTTACAAAGGGAAGGCCATATTCAGACAACACATTTAGTCTCGCTACGGCACGGCTTACAGCCATATCAAAGCTCTCCCTGTAATTTTTATCCTGCCCCATATCCTCAGCCCTGCCATGAAGGGTCTCAATATCCTTAAGGGAAAGGGCCTCTATTACCTCGTCAAGGAAATTAAGCCTCTTTTTAAGGGAATCAAAAAGCACTACAGAAAGGTTAGGAAAAGCAATCTTAAGTATGACCCCGGGCATCCCTGCTCCGGTGCCAATATCGATAAGTCTAAACGGCAGCATATCCGTCACCGGCTCCCCAAGCTTAACGATGGAGAGGCTGTCAATGATATGCTTTATGACAAATTCCCTCTCCTCAGTGATGGCAGTGAGGTTCATGACCTTATTTTTCTCCACCACCATAGAGTAATACTCAAAAAGCTGCTCCTTCTGCTCAGCACTTAGACAGAGTGAAAGCTCAGCAAGGCCTTTATTTAATTCAGTATAAAAAACATCTCGCTGCATATAAATTAATACGTCCTAAGAAAACATTATATTTAATGAACTTCCGTTGTCAAATTCCATCATGCGG
>DVNS01000004.1 GCA_018714145.1 Candidatus Avilachnospira avistercoris | reverse complement strand
AGAGCCCTCCCGAGGAGAAGATACTGTGGACAAAGTGGATATCAGGACACAAAGCCATCTCTTTTGACATAGATTTTACAAAAATATATCCACATTCCTGTTCCCTTATGTTTATGAACGTTCCTGTGGATAAAGTTGATAACTACTTTGAGATCAGCTGGTCCGCTACATCTACTATGTTTCCGGCACCCATGGTTATCAACAGATCCCCTGTTTCTAAATTATTTAAAATAAATTTTTCAATATCCTCAAATTCCTTTATGTACTCCACATGGCCACCGGCCTCCCGTATCTTTTCAGCCAGATCCAGTGAACTTATGCCCACCACATTCTGCTCCCTTGCTGCATAGATGTCAGTAAGTATGACCTCGTCAGCCATGGAAAGGGCCTTGGCAAAGTCCGAAAGGAGGGCCTTGGTCCTAGTATAGGTATGGGGCTGGAAGGCCACCCAGAGCTTCTTATGGGGGTAAAGCCTTGCGGCCTCTATGGTAGCCTCTATCTCCTGAGGATGATGGGCGTAGTCATCGATGATGGTAAAGCCCTCTACCTCTCCCTTATACTCAAAGCGCCTCTCAGTACCCTTGAAGCCCTTAAGGGCCCTTTTGGCATCATAGATGGGGATGCCGAGCCTCTCTGCCACTGCTATGGCAGCCAGCGAATTATAGACATTGTGGATGCCGTTTACTGAAAGCTCGACCCTGCCAAGCTCCTCTCCCTCTTTTATGAGGGTATAAGAAGGGTGTCCCAGCTCATCATAGCTGATATCCTCTGCACTGTAATCATTGGCCTTTGAGGATCCAAAGGTCACATAGTCACAGCCTATATCGGAAACAAAGTAATCAAGGTCCTTTATGTCTCCGTTTATGACAAGGAACCCCCGCCCATCCTGGGGCAGTCTTTTGATAAATAATTTGAAACTGTGGCGGATATCATCAAGATCCTTGAAGAAGTCAAGATGGTCTGCCTCAACATTGAGGATGACCTCTATGGTAGGATAGAAGCTTAAAAAGCTGTTGGTATACTCACATGCCTCTGCCACGAAGAAATCAGAGGCTCCCACCCTTATATTGCCTCCTATAGAATCCAGGATGCCTCCCACCGTTACTGTGGGATCCTTGCCTGCATACATAAGTATCTCAGTGACCATTGAGGTGGTGGTAGTCTTGCCATGGGTACCGGCTATATCAATAGCCTCCCCATAGTTCTTCATCAGCTCCCCCAGAAGCTCCGCCCTAGTAAGCAGAGGGATGCCTCTGTGCTTTGCCTCACAAAGCTCCTCATTGTCGGGATGTATGGCAGCTGTATACACTACCACATCCGGATCGTCTATATTGGAAGCTCTCTGACCTATCGTTACCCTCGCCCCAAGGCTCTCAAGATGCTTCGTAAGGCCGGTCTCCCTGATATCTGAGCCGCTGACCTGAAAGCCTTCGCTGAGGAGTATCTCCGCAAGGCCTGACATACTGATGCCGCCTATACCGATAAAGTGTATACGGCAGGGGTCATTGAAATCTATCTGGTACATAAGTCCTATCCTCTGAATCCTTATTCAAACTTCTATAATATATTCCAGAACAGTATAGCATATATCATCAAGACTGCGAAGCATATTTATACTTCATCATTCCCTGAAAAGAGGAGGCCCCGGAGATCGCTTGGGATCATCCGGGGCAATTATGAAAAATCTATGTGCAATTCTTCTAATGTTCATCTGCTATCATATGCATCTTTTATATATTTAGTATAAAAAGTAAATATGAATAAACTATGAACAAAATAGGTATTTTATTTTGCCGTTGCAGTGGCTCTGGTCTCCCTGATGACATTGACCTTTATCTGTCCGGGATAGGTCATCTCATTCTCTATCCTCTTAGCTATGTCATGGGACATGATCACCATATCATCCTCACTGACCTCAGAAGGCACTACCATGATCCTGACCTCTCTGCCGGCCTGGACCGCAAAGGATTTTTCTACTCCCTTATAGGAATTGGTGATATCCTCAAGCTGCTTGAGCCTCTGGGTATAAGTCTCAAGAGACTCCCTTCTGGCTCCGGGCCTTGAAGCAGATATGGCATCTGCCGCAGCTACGATGAATGATATAGGATTGGTTGCAGGTACATCCCCATGGTGGGACTCAACAGCATTGATGACCACAGCAGGCTCATGATACTTTTTGCAGAGCTCCACTCCAAGGGATACATGGGTACCCTCCTGCTCGTGATCCACTGCCTTTCCTATATCGTGAAGCAGGCCGGCTCTCTTGGCAAGCCTTACATCATATCCAAGCTCAGAGGCAAGCAGTCCCGAAAGCTGAGCAACCTCTATGCTGTGCCTGAGTCCGTTCTGTCCGTATGAGGTCCTGAACTTCATACGGCCGAGGAGCTTTACAAGCTCCGAGTTGATCCCGTGAACTCCCACCTCAAGGACGGCTCCCTCGCCCTCCTCACGGATGGTATTGTCGACCTCTTTCCTTGCCTTTTCTACTGTCTCCTCTATGCGTGCGGGATGGATCCTTCCGTCAACTATAAGCTTTTCCAGTGCGACCCTTGCTATCTCACGCCTTATGGGGTCAAAGCCGGAAAGCACTACTGCCTCAGGAGTATCATCAATGATAAGCTCCACTCCGGTAAGGGTCTCAAGAGTCCTGATATTCCTGCCCTCACGCCCTATGATCCTTCCTTTCATCTCATCATTGGGAAGCTGTACCACTGATACAGTGGATTCGGCCACATTGTCAGCCGCATACCTCTGTATGGCGGTGACTATATATTCCTTGGCCTTCTTTTCGGCCTCTTCCCTGGCGATATTGTCATATTCCTTGATTATCTTGGCCGTATCATGCTTTATATCTTCCCTGACCGAATTAAGGAGCTCTGACTTTGCCTGCTCCGCAGTAAGGCCTGAGATGCGCTCAAGCTCAGTCACCTTCTGAGCATGCAGGTTCTTTATCTCCTCTGAACGCTTTGAGAGACTGCTTTCCCTCTGATTGAGCTCCTTTTCCTTCTTGTTAAGTTCAGTCTGAAGCCTGTCCGCATTTTCCTCCTTCTTCAGGATACGCTGTTCCTGCTGCTGGAGTTCACGTCTGCGCTCACGCTGTTCCTTTTCAAATTCATTCTTATTTTTGAGAGCCTCTTCCTTTGCCTCAAGGAGAGCTTCCCTTTTCTTTGTCTCCGCCGTCTTTACCGCATCATCTATGATGGCGCGCGCCCTCGTTTCAGCCGTCCCGACCTTCTGTTCATATTCAGTTACGGCTTTATTCTTTCCTGTGGCGAAGGCAACCAGCGCGGCAATGACTACCGCGACCGCTACTATGACGATCAGTAATGGTATCGGTATCATCATACACCTCCTTCTATATTTATCTGTCAATGTTCACTATAACCAACACAAACTGATGCCGTATGGCGGCATCAGCATTATCGTATATATATCTTCAAACGATCACTTGCTTATAGTAAAATTTACTAAATAATTTTAACTTTTTTACATCGGCATGTCAAGGAGTTGTGCATATCCTTTATATAAGATATAATTGGCGGTAAAGAAAAAAAGGAGGAGCACCTAAATGGGATATATTACAAAGGGCCTTGAGCCCTCAGATGCATTAAGATATTTTGAAGAGATATCAGCCATACCCAGAGCTTCAAAAAATGAGGCAGCCATTGCAGATTATATCTGCGGATTTGCCAAGGAGCATGGCCTGTGGTACAGAAAGGATGAGGCCAACAACGTCATCGTCAAAAGGCCCGGTTCAAAGGGACATGAGGATGACCCTGCACTGATACTTCAGGGCCATACCGATATGGTCTGCGTAAAGCTCCCAGATTGTAAGCATGACTTTGATAAGGACCCCATCGAGCTTGAGATAAAGGACGGCTGGCTCACTGCAAAGGGTACCACCCTTGGAGCCGATGACGGCATAGCCGTAGCCTATATGCTGGCCTTTCTTGCAAAGGAGGACCTTGTATGTCCTCCCCTTGAGTGTATATTCACCAGCATGGAGGAGATAGGCCTCTTGGGAGCCGCTGCCCTCGATACCTCAGATATATCCGGAAGGATGATGATAAACATGGATGGCGGAGCCTCCGAGGACCATATGTCAGTCGTCTCCTCTGCAGGAGGTCAGGTATATGACTTCTATCGTACACCGACCTTTGAAGCTGCCCATGGAGATGTCCTCTCCCTTACCATCAGGGGACTCTTAGGCGGACATTCTGCCATCGTCATCGATCAGGGCAGGGGCAATGCCCTTAAGCTCATGGCAAGGATGCTCTCAGCCATCTCAAAGAAGATGGAGGTAGGTGTCGTTTCCTTCTCCGGCGGCATGAAGATGAACGCCATCGTAAGCGACGCCGATGCTGTCATAACCGTACCTGAGGGAAAGGGCAAGGAAGCAGCCGGGATAGCAGAAAAGCTTGCTGCAGATATAAAGGCCGAGCTTAAGGTAAGTGACCCGGGCTTTGAATTCAAGTGCGTGGCCTCCGAAGCGGATAAGGTCATGAGCCCCGCCGACAGCAAGGCCCTCATAGCCTTCATCGAGCTCCTTCCCGACGGCATCCATGTGATGAGTCAGGAGATGAAGGGACTTATACTCCTTTCCAGCAATGTGGGCGTGCTTGAGCTCCTTCCCGACGGCAGGATACACGTCCTTGACTGCATCAGAGCGGTAGAGGATACCCTCAGGGATGAGATATCCCAGCGCTATGAGACCCTTGCCTCCCTCTGCGGCTTTGAGGCTGAACGGGGCACCGGCTTCGGAAGCTGGGCTTATGATGCGGGTTCAAAGCTCAGGGCCCTCTGCTCCGGAGTATATAAGGATATGTTCGGAAAGGACATGGTATATACCTTCAGCCACGGCGGCTTGGAGTGCGGAGAGCTCCGCAGCAAGATACCCGATCTCGATATAGTATGTATGTGTCCCACCGCAAGGGAGGCCCATACCACAGAGGAGGCCCTCGATCTTGCCTCCTTCAAGCGTATGTATGACTGCCTAGTTGAAGTCATGAAGAAGCTCTGCGAGGCATAAGTCCTAAAAAGGCTTTACGAGGTTAAAGAGCTGATTTAAATTCTCTAACGCATATTTTAATATCTGATAAGCTTTAAAGGCGGTGTGCTCTGCACGCCGCCTTTTTATGAAGCAAAAAAGACCCGAAGGCTCACGCCCTCGGGTCTTATATCAAGCTTTATAAACTTATAGGGATCACTCGATGATCTCGGTAACAGCGCCTGAACCTACAGTTCTTCCGCCCTCACGGATAGCGAAACGAAGTCCCTTCTCCATAGCTACAGGATGGATAAGGTCTACTTCCATCTCTACGTTATCACCGGGCATGCACATCTCGGTGCCTGCAGGAAGTACGCACTCTCCGGTAACGTCAGTTGTTCTGAAATAGAACTGAGGCCTGTAGTTGTTGAAGAAAGGAGTATGACGTCCACCCTCATCCTTGGTCAGAACGTATACCTGAGCCTTGAACTTCTTATGGCAGGTAACTGAACCGGGCTTGCAGAGGACCTGTCCTCTCTCGATCTGATCTCTGTTTATACCACGAAGAAGTGCTCCGATGTTGTCTCCGGCCTGAGCCTCATCAAGAAGCTTACGGAACATCTCGACACCGGTAACAACGGTCTTCTTGGTCTCTTCCTTGATACCAACGATCTCAACCTCATCGTTAAGATGAAGCACACCACGCTCTACACGGCCTGTAGCAACGGTTCCACGGCCTGTGATGGTGAATACGTCCTCGACGGGCATAAGGAAGGGCTTATCTGTCTCACGAACGGGATCAGGAATGTATGCATCAACTGCATCCATAAGCTCCATGATCTTGTCGCCCCACTCGCTCTGAGGATCCTCAAGAGCCTTAAGAGCAGATCCTCTGATAACGGGGATGTCATCTCCGGGGAACTCGTACTCTGTAAGGAGCTCTCTGATCTCCATCTCAACGAGCTCAAGGAGCTCATCATCGTCAACCATATCACACTTGTTCATGAATACAACGATGTAGGGAACGCCTACCTGACGAGCAAGCAGGATGTGCTCTCTGGTCTGAGCCATAACTCCGTCAGTAGCAGCAACAACGAGGATAGCTCCATCCATCTGCGCAGCTCCAGTGATCATGTTCTTAACGTAGTCAGCGTGGCCCGGGCAGTCAACGTGAGCGTAGTGCCTCTTTGCGGTCTCGTACTCAACGTGAGCGGTAGAGATGGTGATACCTCTCTCCCTCTCCTCGGGTGCCTTATCGATATTTTCGAACGCAACAGCCTCACCGGTACCAAGTCTCTCGTGAAGAGTCTTTGTGATAGCAGCGGTAAGAGTTGTCTTACCATGGTCAACGTGACCGATGGTACCGATATTGCAGTGGGGTTTTGTTCTGTTAAACTTCTCCTTAGCCATTATAGCTTTTCCTCCTTAAAAGAATTCATCTCTCTGCTTAACGATATCAATAGCATCTAAAAATGAAAATTAAAGACTTGTATTATTATAAGGGAAAGATACTTATTTTTCAAGTATTTTAAGCCCCGGAAGCAGCCTAATTAAGGCTGACTTCCAAAGCTTCCTCCCCTTTTTTCAAAATTGGGGCTTATTTACCCTTCTTTTCATTCAGGACCTTCTCCTGAACATTCTTCGGAACCTGCTCATAGTGGTCGAAGAACATGGAGTAGTTACCACGTCCCTGAGTCCTTGAACGAAGGTCTGTGGAGTAACCGAACATCTCAGCAAGAGGAACGAAGGCTCTTACTATCTTTCCTCCTCCTACATCGTCCATACCCTCGATACGTCCACGTCTTGAGTTGATGTCTCCGATAACATCTCCCATGTAATCCTCAGGCATGGTGACCTCGACCTTCATGATGGGCTCAAGCAGTACGGGATTACCCTTCTGCATGGCATCCTTAAGGGCAAGGGAACCTGAGATATGGAAGGCCATCTCTGAGGAGTCGACCTCATGATAGGATCCATCATAGCAGTTGGCATGGATACCGATAACAGGGAAGCCTCCCAGCATACCGGCCTTCATAGCCTCCTGAATACCCTCGTCAACAGCAGGTATGTACTCCTTCGGTATAGCTCCGCCCACAACGGTAGACTCGAAGCTGTAGGTCTGCTCTCCATTTGCATCCATGGGCTCAAACTTGACCTTACAATGTCCGTACTGTCCCTTACCGCCTGACTGCTTAACGTACTTGGATTCTACGTCAACAGGCTTTGTGATGGTCTCCTTATAAGCAACCTGAGGCGCACCTACGTTTGCCTCTACGTTGAACTCACGGAGCAGACGGTCAACTATGATCTCAAGGTGAAGCTCACCCATACCGGAGATGATGGTCTGTCCTGTCTCAGGGTCAGTCTTGGCACGGAAGGTAGGATCCTCCTCTGCAAGCTTTGCAAGGGCCTCACCCATCTTACCCTGTGATGCCTTGGTCTTGGGCTCGATAGCCACGTCGATAACGGGCTCAGGGAACTCCATGGACTCAAGTATAACGGGATGCTGCTCGTCACAGATGGTATCACCGGTGCCGCTGAACTTGAAGCCTACGGCTGCAGCGATATCTCCAGAGTAGCACTTGTCTATCTCCTTACGCTTGTTGGCGTGCATCTGAAGTATACGTCCTACACGCTCCTTCTTGTTCTTTGTGGCATTGAGCACATAAGAACCGGAATTAACTGTACCGGAATATACCCTGAAGTATGCAAGCTTTCCTACGAAGGGATCGGTCATTATCTTGAATACCAGAGCTGAGAAGGGCTCATCATCTGAAGAGTGGCGAACCACCTCATTGCCGTCCTCGTCTACACCGTCGATGGGCGGTATGTCAAGGGGTGAAGGCATGAAGTCGATGATGGCATCAAGCAGCTTCTGGATACCCTTGTTGCGGTAAGCAGAACCGCAGCATACGGGAACTGCAGTACACTCACAGGTACCCTTTCTGAGGGCCTTCTTAAGCTGGTCGATGGAGGGCTCCTCCCCGTCAAGGTACATGGCGAGCAGATCGTCATCCAGCTCACAGACCTTCTCTACGAGCTCGGTGTGATACATCTCTGCATCGTCCTTCATGTCCTCGGGGATATCAGTTATGCTGATATCGTCACCCTTCTCATCGTTATAGATATAGGCACGCATCTCGAACAGATCGATGATACCCTTGAAGCTGTCCTCCTTGCCTATGGGAAGCTGGGTGATGATAGCATTCTTTCCAAGCCTCTCACGGATCTGGTCAACTGCTCCGTAGAAGTTGGCTCCCAGTATATCCATCTTGTTGATGAAGGCCATACGGGGAACGTTGTAGGTATCTGCCTGTCTCCATACGTTCTCTGACTGGGGCTCAACGCCGCCCTTTGCACAGAACACTCCGACAGCACCGTCCAGTACACGGAGAGATCTCTCGACCTCTACGGTGAAGTCAACGTGGCCCGGGGTATCGATGATGTTGATACGATGCTCCAGAGCGTTGGGATCGGGCTTATTGTCCTTGTGCTTTGTCCAGTGACAGGTGGTAGCTGCAGAGGTGATGGTTATACCACGCTCCTGCTCCTGCGCCATCCAGTCCATGGTAGCGGTACCCTCGTGGGTATCGCCGATCTTGTAGTTAATACCTGTGTAATAAAGAATACGTTCTGTCAATGTGGTCTTACCGGCATCGATGTGTGCCATGATACCGATATTGCGAGTTCTCTCTAACGGATATTCTCTTCCCATCTTTTCCTCCTACAGGTACCTTAGAAACGATAATGAGCAAATGCCTTGTTAGCCTCTGCCATCTTATGCATCTCTTCTTTTCTCTTAACGGCTGCGCCTGTGTTGTTGGCTGCATCCATTATCTCATTGGCAAGCCTCTCGACCTGAGTCTTCTCGCCTCTCTTACGAGAAAATGTCGTAAGCCAGCGAAGTCCGAGAGCCTGTCTCCTGTCGGGCTTTACCTCGATAGGTACCTGATATGTAGCTCCGCCGATACGCTTAGCCTTTACCTCAAGTACAGGCATAACATTGTTCATGGCCTGTTCAAAGACTTCCATAGCGGGCTTGCCTGTCTTCTCAGCGACCTCATCGAAAGCGCCGTAAACTATCCTCTGGGCTACCCCACGCTTACCATCCAGCATTATGTGGTTGATGAGCTTGGTAACTATCTTGTTGCCGTAGATAGGGTCAGCCAGTACGTCTCTCTTTTGAGTATGTCCTTTACGCGGCACAATACTTCCCTCCTTAATTATTTTTCATTAGATCATCGGTACTCTCAGAATGTGAGACTAATATGTATTCAACCATATCAATATCACAAATCTAGTTCAGAATACTTCTGGATCGGAAGTAAGACTGATTACTTCTTATCCTTAGGTCTCTTTGCTCCGTACTTGGAACGGGCCTGCTTGCGGTTTGCAACGCCTGCCGTATCCAGTGTACCCCTTATGATGTGGTAACGTGTTCCGGGAAGATCCTTAACACGTCCGCCACGGATAAGGACTACGCTATGCTCCTGAAGGTTGTGGCCTTCACCGGGGATATAGCTCGTAACCTCGATACCGTTAGAAAGACGTACCCTCGCGATCTTACGAAGAGCTGAGTTAGGCTTCTTCGGTGTAGCAGTCTTAACTGCTGTGCAGACACCTCTCTTCTGGGGCGATGACTCGCTGATGGGCCTCTTCTTCAATGAGTTGAAGCCTCTCTGAAGAGCAGGAGCGCCTGACTTCTTAACTGAAGTCTGCCTTCCCTTCCTTACCAACTGGTTAAATGTGGGCATCCTGTTTTCACCTCCTTATGATATTGATAGGTCGTAAACTACAATATGACGCATGCCGAAGCACGCGCCATATTATTTTATTATCCGAATATCTGATTGTCAAGTATTTTCCTGTATGCACGAAAAGGAATTTGACCTTTCCATAGTGGAATTTAACTTTTCACTTCAGCGGAATTTGCCATATATGCCTTTACAGGACATTTTTTTCCTATATTTAAGGATCAATGGTCCTGATAAGCAGGCCCTTCGTCCCTTCAGGCGGCTTATTCCTCAGTGCTCTCCTCAGATGTCTCCTCGGGGGTCTCTGCCTCTGAAGCTTCCTCAGCCGCAGGGGCTTCTTCGCCCTCCGAAGGCTCCTCTTCCTCAGGCTCTCCGTCATCCATCATGATGAGGTCGTCGTCCTCAGGCACTGTCTTCTGACTGTCGGTGGAAAGCCTTATGTCGGCATACTCGGGCATACCGGTACCTGCAGGTATCAGTTTACCGATGAGGACATTTTCCTTAAGGCCGTCCAGATGGTCCACCTTGCCGTTGATGGCCGCCTCCGTAAGCACCTTGGTGGTCTCTTGGAAGGAAGCTGCTGCAAGGAAGGAATCCGTAGCCAGCGATGCCTTGGTGATACCGAGCATGACGGGATGTCCCTCTGCCGGTGTCTTTCCTTCAGAGATGAGCTTCTCGTTGACCTCGTTGAATTCGAGGGCATCCACGGTAACTCCGGGAAGGAAATCGGAATCTCCCTCCTCCTCTACCTTGACCTTCTTGAGCATCTGACGCACTATCATCTCGATGTGCTTATCGTTGATCTCAACACCCTGAAGTCTGTAGACCCTCTGTACCTCTCTGAGCATATAATCCTGAACGGCACGGAGTCCCTTGATGCGAAGGAGGTCGTGGGGATTGACTGAACCCTCGGTTATCTCATCGCCGGCCTCGAGCACATCTCCGTCCATGACCTTTATCCTTGAACCATAAGGTATAAGGTAGGTCTTTGAGTTTCCTGTCTCATCGTCGGTGATGGTTATCTCACGCTTCTTCTTCGTATCCTTGAAGGAAACGGTTCCATTTATCTCGGAAATGATGGCAAGTCCCTTAGGCTTACGGGCCTCAAACAGCTCCTCGACACGGGGAAGACCCTGTGTGATATCCTGATTGGTAGCCACGCCTCCGGTATGGAAGTTTCTCATGGTAAGCTGGGTACCGGGCTCACCTATGGACTGGGCTGCAATGATGCCGACTGCCTCGCCCACCTGTACGGGCTGGCTGGTAGCCATGTTTGCACCATAGCACTTTGCACATACGCCGGTCTTGGCACGGCAGGTAAGCACGCTCCTTATCCTGACGGAATCCCTTCCCATCTTCTCGAGAGCCTTGACTACCTTGCCTGCCTTGTCAGCAGTGCAGAGATGATTGGCCTTTATGACTATCTCCTTGGTCTCGGGATCGATGATGGTCTCGGCGATGTATCTGCCGGTAAGACGCTCCTCGAGCTCCTCTATGGTCTCGCTTCCATCCTTGAAGGTCCTTATCTCCATGTAGGGGATGTCGTCCCTGCCCTCA
Source organism: Candidatus Avilachnospira avistercoris (assembly GCA_018714145.1). Taxonomy (GTDB): domain Bacteria; phylum Bacillota; class Clostridia; order Lachnospirales; family Lachnospiraceae; genus Avilachnospira; species Avilachnospira avistercoris. The sequence continues at coordinate 16,773 of DVNS01000004.1, read as the reverse complement.
GAGCAGTCCGTCTCTCTGATGATAAGCTCCTGCGATACATCCACAAGACGTCTGGTAAGGTATCCTGAGTCCGCAGTACGAAGTGCTGTATCGGAAAGTCCCTTTCTGGCTCCATGGGCGGATATGAAATACTCAAGGATATCCAGACCCTCACGGAAGTTGGAGGTGATGGGCAGCTCGATGGTGTGTCCGGTGGTATCTGCCATCAGACCTCTCATGCCTGCCAGCTGCTTTATCTGCTTATCGGAACCACGGGCTCCTGAGTCAGCCATCATCTTAAGGTTATTATAATCAGAAAGTCCTGCAAGCAGCTGCTTCGTAAGCTCATCATCCGCTTCCTTCCAAGCATTGATGACCTGCTTATAGCGCTCCTCCTCGGTAAGGAGACCCATCTCCTTATCCATGGCAAAGCTGTCTACTATCTTCTGGGTATCGTCTATTATCTTCTGCTTGCTCTCAGGCACTACCATGTCTGAGATGGAGACTGTCATGGCTGCCCTTGTGGAATACTTATATCCGATGGCCTTGATGTTATCGAGGGCCACGGCTGTTTCCGTAGCGCCATGTATGCGCATTATCCTCTCAAGGATATCCTTAAGACCGCCCTTCTTTACAAGGAAGTCTATCTCGGGAAGCAGGAGGTTCTCCTCCTTTGAGCGATCCACGAAGCCCAGATCCTGAGGTATGATCTCATTGAATATCAGCCTTCCGACCGTGGTCTCCACGATGCCGGTCTTTACTGAGCCGTCAGGGAATTCCTTTGTAACTCTGGTCTTTACCCTTGAATGGAGGGTGACCTCTTCATTTTCATAGGCAAGTATGGCCTCATTGACTGACTTGAAGACCTTTCCCTCTCCCTTTGAACCGGGCCTTTCCTGAGTCAGGTAGTAGATACCAAGGACCATATCCTGTGAAGGAACTGCTACCACGCCTCCGTCAGAGGGCTTCAGCAGGTTATTGGGTGAGAGCAGCATGAAGCGGCACTCAGCCTGAGCCTCCACTGAAAGGGGCAGGTGCACTGCCATCTGGTCTCCGTCGAAGTCTGCGTTGAAGGCGGTACATACAAGGGGATGCAGCTTTATGGCCTTACCCTCTACAAGGATGGGTTCAAAGGCCTGTATGCCCAGCCTGTGCAGTGTCGGGGCACGGTTCAGCATAACGGGATGCTCCTTGATGACATCCTCAAGCACATCCCAGACAGCGGGCTCCATACGCTCCACCATCTTCTTGGCTGACTTGATGTTATGAGCAGTGCCGTTCTGTACCAGCTCCTTCATGACGAAGGGCTTGAACAGCTCGATGGCCATCTCCTTCGGAAGACCGCACTGATATATCTTAAGTTCAGGTCCTACGACTATGACCGAACGTCCTGAGTAATCCACACGTTTTCCGAGCAGATTCTGACGGAAACGTCCCTGCTTACCCTTAAGCAGGTCTGAAAGGGACTTAAGCGCCCTGTTGCCCGGTCCTGTTACGGGACGACCGCGGCGGCCGTTATCTATGAGGGCGTCCACAGCCTCCTGAAGCATACGCTTCTCGTTGCGGACTATGATCTCAGGGGCTCCAAGCTCAAGGAGCCTTGAAAGTCTGTTATTCCTGTTTATTATCCTGCGGTACAGGTCATTTAAGTCTGAGGTGGCAAATCTGCCGCCGTCGAGCTGTACCATGGGACGAAGGTCGGGAGGGATGACCGGTATCACGGTCATTATCATCCACTCGGGCTTATTGCCTGAGGCACGGAAGGCCTCAACGACCTCAAGCCTCTTGACTATACGGGCACGCTTCTGTCCCGAGGAATCCTTGAGTTCCTTCTTAAGCTCCTCAGACTCCTTGTCAAGGTCTATGGCCTTTAAGAGCTCCAGCACAGCCTCGGCTCCCATGCCTGCCCTGAAGGAATCGGCTCCATGCTTCTCTATCTCGTCCCTGTATTCCTTCTCGGAAAGGACTTCCTTATACTGAAGGCCGGTATCTCCGGGATCCAATACTATATAGGAAGCAAAATAGAGTACCTTCTCCAATACCCTCGGGGATATATCAAGTATAAGGCCCATCCTTGAGGGGATGCCCTTAAAATACCAGATGTGTGAAACGGGGGCTGCAAGGGCTATGTGTCCAAGCCTCTCACGCCTTACGGAGGCCTTGGTGACCTCGACTCCGCAGCGGTCGCAGACAACTCCCTTAAATCTTATCTTTTTATACTTACCGCAGTGACATTCCCAGTCCTTGGTAGGTCCGAAGATACGCTCACAAAACAGACCGTCCTTCTCCGGCTTTAAGGTCCTGTAGTTGATGGTCTCAGGCTTCTTGACTTCACCGTGGGACCACTCAAGGATCTTTTCGGGCGATGCAAGCCCTATCCTTATAGCATCGAATGTCATCGGCTCGTATGTGTCCTGCACTTGTGCCATTATCCTTCTACCTCCGTTCAATCTTCGTAGGATGAATCGTCACTGTCTCCGTAAGCTTCATTTTCATCATAGACTGACTCTCCGGGGCTGAGCTCGTCATCTCCGTCGAAGGCCTCGTCGTCAGAAACATCAGTAAGCTCTCCGGACTGGTTGAACTCCTGCTCTGTATAGCCATAGCTTCCGAGGTCACGTCTGTCATTGTCACGATACCTGCGGTCTCCCTCAAGGAGCCTGTGCAGGTTCATGTCGGTATCGTCAAGATTTTCCTTGAGCTCTACCTCAGTTCCGTCGTCCTTTAATACTCTGACATCGAGGGCCAGAGACTGGAGCTCCTTGATGAGCACCTTGAAGGACTCAGGCGTACCGGTCTTAGGGATATTCTCTCCCTTGATGATGGCCTCATAGGTCTTGACACGGCCTACCACGTCATCGGACTTGACGGTCAGTATCTCCTGAAGGGTATAGGATGCGCCGTAAGCCTCAAGAGCCCAAACCTCCATCTCTCCGAAACGCTGTCCGCCGAACTGGGCCTTACCGCCAAGGGGCTGCTGGGTAACCAGTGAGTAAGGGCCGGTGGAACGGGCATGTATCTTATCATCTACCAGATGATGAAGCTTCAGGTAGTGCATGTGTCCCACGGTAACCGGCGAGTCGAAGAACTCTCCGGTACGTCCGTCGCGGAGCCTTACCTTTCCGTCACGGCTTATGGGCACGCCCTTCCAGAGGGCTCTGTGCTCAAGGTGAGTGCCAAGGTATTCCATGACCTCAGGCTTGAGTATGTCCTTATACTTCTTCTCGAAGTCCTCCCAGCTGCCGTTTACATAGTCGTTGGCCATCTCGAGGCAGTCCTGAATGTCATTCTCGTTTGCACCCTCGAATATGGGGGTGGAGATATTGAAGCCAAGGGCTCTGGCCGCAAGGCTCAGGTGCATCTCAAGGACCTGTCCGATGTTCATTCGGGAAGGAACGCCGAGGGGGTTCAGCACGATGTCAAGGGGACGGCCGTTGGGCAGATAAGGCATATCCTCCACGGGCAGCACCCTTGAAACGACACCCTTATTTCCATGACGTCCTGCCATCTTGTCGCCGACGCCGATCTTACGCTTCTGAGCTATATATATCCTTACAGACTCGCTCACACCGGGTGAGAGCTCATCTGAATTCTCCCTTGTAAATACCTTGGTATCCACAACTATGCCATAGGCTCCGTGGGGCACCTTAAGGGAGGTATCCCTTACCTCTCTTGCCTTCTCACCGAAGATGGCACGAAGCAGTCTCTCCTCAGGGGTAAGCTCCGTCTCTCCCTTAGGAGTTACCTTGCCTACCAGTATGTCACCGGCACGGACCTCTGCACCTATGCGGATGATGCCTCTGTCATCCAGATCCTTAAGGGCATCGTCGCCTACGCCGGGTACATCCCTTGTTATCTCCTCGGGTCCAAGCTTCGTATCTCTGGCCTCGCACTCGTATTCCTCCATGTGTACGGAGGTGTATACGTCATCCTGTACGAGCCTCTCTGAAAGGAGCACTGCGTCCTCGTAGTTATAACCCTCCCAAGTCATGAAGCCTATCAGGGGGTTCTTTCCAAGGGCTATCTCTCCATTGGAAGTGGAAGGTCCATCGGCTATGATCTCGCCTTCCTTTATATGGTCCCCGGCAAATACTATGGGCCTCTGGTTATAGCAGTTAGACTGGTTGGAGCGCATGAACTTGGTCAGCTTATAGACCTCAAGTCCGTTCTTGGTCTCCACCTCTATGCGGTCTGAGGATACGGTCTTTACCACGCCGTCGCTCTTTGCCACTACGCATACTCCAGAGTCCCTTGCCACCTTGTCATCGATACCGGTACCGATGACTGAGGCCTCGGTCTTAAGAAGGGGAACTGCCTGACGCTGCATGTTTGAGCCCATCAGCGCACGGGTCGGGTCGTCGTTCTCAAGGAAGGGTATCATGGAGGTAGCTACGGAAAGCAGCATCTTAGGGGATACATCCATCAGGTCTACCTCTGAACGGTTGAAGCTGGTGGTCTCCTCGCGATGACGTCCTGATACATTGGTATGAACGAAATGTCCCTCTGCATCCAGCGGCTCATTAGCCTGAGCTACACGGAAGTTATCCTCCTCATCGGCAGTAAGATAGACGATGTTCTCGGTAACTACCGGATTCTGAGGGTCTGCCTTATCCACTACCCTATAGGGGGCCTCGATGAAGCCGTATTCATTGATGCGGGCGTAGGAAGCCAGTGAGTTGATAAGTCCGATATTGGGACCCTCGGGGGTCTCTATGGGACACATGCGTCCATAGTGAGTATAGTGTACGTCTCGTACCTCGAAGCCTGCACGGTCTCTGGAAAGTCCGCCGGGTCCAAGGGCTGAAAGACGTCTCTTATTGGTCAGCTCTGAAAGAGGGTTGTTCTGATCCATGAACTGTGAGAGCTGGGAGGAGCCGAAGAACTCCTTCACCGCTGCGGTCACGGGCTTGATATTGATAAGGGACTGGGGAGTTATCTCCTCTATGTCCTGAGTGGACATACGCTCCCTTACCACCCTCTCCATACGGGAGAGACCTATGCGGTACTGGTTCTGAAGCAGCTCGCCCACCGCCCTGATGCGGCGGTTTCCGAGGTGGTCTATGTCATCGGAGGTGCCTATGCCCTCTTCTATGTGCATATTGTAATTGATGGAGGCAAGGATGTCCTCTCTGGTGATGTGCTTGGGCACCAGATCATGGACGTTCTTCCTGAGGGCTGTCTTTAACTCCTCCTCAGGCCTTCCCTGCATCTCCTCAAGGATATCCATCAGAGCAGGATAGTATACAAGCTCATGTATGCCCACCTCTGCAGGGTCGATATCCACATATGCGGAAAGCTCTACCATGCGGTTTGAAAGGACCTTTACATCCCTGCCCTCCGCATGCTCTGCATCGGGTCTTCCCTTTACGAGCACGGAGATGATACCGGTATTCTGTATCTTGTCGCAGAGCTCCTTATTGAGGGTCTGTCCCTTTTCGGCTATGATCTCACCGGTATTGATATCAACTATATCCTCTGCAAGGATCTTGCCGTCGATACGGCTGCGGAGCAGAAGCTTCTTATTGAACTTATAGCGTCCTACCTTGGCAAGGTCATACCTTCTGGGGTCAAAGAACATACTGTTTAAGAGGCTCTGGGCAGAATCCACTGAAAGGGGCTCGCCGGGCCTTATCTTCTTATATAATTCCAGAAGTCCGTCCTGATAATTGTCTGAGGTATCCTTTGCAAGGGTATCAAGGAGCTTGGGCTCCTCACCGAAGAGCTCGGTTATCTCCCTGTTGGTGCCTATGCCGAGAGCCCTTATGAGCACGGTAACGGGCACCTTCCTCGTCCTGTCCACCCTAGCCCAGAAGACATTGTTGGAGTCCGTCTCATACTCCAGCCATGCTCCCCTGTTAGGGATGACGGTACAGGAATAAAGCTCCTTTCCGAGCTTGTCATGTCCTATCTCATAATAGATGCCGGGGCTCCTTACGAGCTGGGATACGATGACACGCTCAGCACCGTTTATAACGAAGGAGCCTGTATCAGTCATAAGAGGGAGGTCTCCCATAAAGATCTCATGCTCTTTGATCTCGTCCTTATCGTTGTTGATAAGCCTGACCTTTACCTTGAGCGGTGCCGCATAGGTGGCATCCCTTTCCTTGCATTCCTCGATGGTATACTTTCTCTCATCTCTGCAAAGCTTGTAATCGACGAACTCCAGACTCATGTGTCCGGCAAAATCGGCGATAGGTGAAATATCCTCAAAGACCTCCTTAAGTCCCTCTGTAAGGAACCAGTTGTAAGAGTTCTTCTGGATCTCGATCAAGTTAGGCATCTCAAGGACCTGCTTCTGCTCTGAAAAGCTCATCCTGAGTCCCTTTCCGGCGGTCACCGGATGCATCCTGCTCTTTTGCATTGACATTCCCCACCTCTTATCATTAATATATATAATATACAGTTACAAATCAGCTTGCATTTTCCGCCATTATATAATAGAATATATGGGCATTCGAGCCCATGATGGCATGATAATGCAACCTTAAAGATAACACAGGCTTGTCAAGGTGTCAAGCATTTCCTTGATTTTTTTTCTGTCTGATGATATAATAATTTGAATTGTCTTCGGAGGTAGCGGATAAATGAACACATTCTGGACAGTACTTTTAGTCATAGCAGTCATAGCGCTCATCGTCCTCGGCGTCCTCTGGTATCTCGGCCGCAAGGTCCAGACTAACCAGATAGAATCCCAGAGGCTGATAGAGCAGACATCCCAGACCGTCACTATACTAGTCATAGATAAGAAGCGGATGCGGATGAAGGAAGCTCCCCTTCCGAAGCAGGTATTTGAAAATGCACCCTTCTATATGCGCTTTGCAAAGATAGGTGTCATAAAGGCAAAGATAGGTCCGAAGGTAGTGAACCTCATCACCGACGGTCCGGTCTTCAATCAGATACCGGTCAAGGCCGAATGCAAGGTCAAGATAAGCGGCCTCTACCTTACAGAGATAGTAAAGGGTGCGGTCCTCGATGAGAAGGCCCTTAAGAGGAGGCAGAAGCAAAAGGCAAAGGCAGAAAAGAAGGCTGCAAAGGAAGCAAAGAAGGCCGGCAAGGCCTGAAAAGATTTATAGGTCATGAAGTTACGAAAACGGGTACGGAGTTTTGCTCCATACCCGTTTTTATTTTGTTTATGCGCCGCATAATATCCTCTATGCTGAGGTCTGCCTCCGATATACTTATCCTATAGCCCACAGCATCCTGTTTCGATGAGGTAAAAGCTGCCGGCCATCGGAAGCTGTCTTCGTAAGCTCAGGCCTCAGCCCTCCCGTCTGAACCTCGACAGGAAATCCCTCGTCTCCTGCTTCTTCGGATCCCCGAATATCTCCTCCGGAGTACCCTCCTCGCAGATGACGCCGTCATTCATATATACCACTCGCTTTGACACATCCCTTGCAAAGGCCATCTCATGGGTCACCACCAGCATGGTCATGCCGTCCTCGGCAAGCTGCTGCATGACATTCAGCACCTCTCCCACCATCTCGGGGTCAAGGGCCGAGGTGGGCTCATCGAACAGCAGCACCTCAGGGTCCATGGCAAGGGCCCTCGCTATGGCCACCCTCTGTTTCTGACCTCCGGATATCTGTCTGGGCCTCGCATTGATATAGGGCACCATGCCTACCTTGTCCAGATAGTACATGGCCTTTTCCTTGGCCTCTTCCCGGCTCTTCTTAAGCACCTTTATCTGCCCCACCATGCAGTTTTCAAGAACAGTCATGTTGTTGAACAGATTGAAGGACTGGAACACCATGCCCACATGGGAGCGGTACTTGGCCGCATCCACTCCGGGGCCCGTGATGACCGAGCCATGGTAGCGTATCTCACCGCTTGAGGGGGTCTCAAGGAGGTTGATGCAGCGGAGCAGGGTGGATTTGCCTGAGCCCGAGGCCCCGATGATGCTGGTCACATCCCCGGGCCGCACATCAAAGTCTATATCCTTAAGTACGCTGTGGGAGCCGAAGCTCTTTGACAGATGTCTTATCTCAAGTATGGCCTCACTCACAGCCTGTCACCTCCTCTTTTTAAGCCCTTTCTTTTTTCCGGCACACGTTTCAGCTCGCCGCCCTCCTTATTGTATTCATCAAAGGGCGAGCCCTTGGCGGGATGGGTATAGGTGCCTGCAGCCATGACGAGCTGGTCCTCGCTGGCAAGCTCATAACTGTCATCTCCGTCCATACGCCTTTCGATAAAGCGCAGTATCACGGAGGCTATCAGCGTCATGCAGAGATAGCCTGCCATCTCGATGGCAGCCGAAGGGAAATACATATTATTGACGCCGGTGATATATCTATGGAAAGCAAAGAACTCCGTAAAGCCTATGATGAACATCACCGAGGTATCCTTGACATTGATGATGAAGTTATTTCCTATCTGGGGCATGATATTCCGAAGGGCCTGAGGCAGTATGACGGAGGTCATGGTCTGAACATGGGTCATGCCTATGGCCTTTGCCCCCTCAGTCTGTCCGGGGTCTATGGAAATGATGCCTCCCCTCACGGACTCGGCCATATACGCTCCCGTATTGATGGATACGATGAGGATGGCCGCACTCCAGAGGCTCTCAAACTGCATGGTATTGTTTGTAAAGTAAGGGAGTCCATAATAGATGAACACCGCCTGAAGCACCATGGGCGTGCCCCTGAATACCTCCACATATATCCTTATCACCGCTCTTATAAGCTTAAGCAGGAAACGCTTAGGCTTGGGGGTATAGTCATTGTACGGTATGGTATTGAGTATACCGCACAAAAGACCGATGACACAGCCTATGGCCGTAGCCACAAGGGCAAGTATCAGCGTATTGGCTATGCCGCCCAGATATGCTCCCCTATAATTTGTCCAAAGCAGCGCCATATCGCTGCCGAGCTTTATTATCCTATCCACAAGCTGCCTCTCTTATACCTCTGGCTGGATTGAGATAGCCTCATCCATCAAAGCATTGAAATCATCTGTCGTCATCTCCCCAAGGACCTCATTCATGGCATCAAGGAGCTCAGTATTGCCCTTACGCACTGAGATACCGATATTGACATTTTCTGCCCTCTCAGTCTCATCCGCAAACTGGAAATCCCCGTCGGTGCCGGAGAAGTCAAGTATCACAAGCTCCTCGTCCTTGGCTGCCGCAGCCATGGCAGTGGGCATATCAGTACAGATAAAGTCCACCGTGCCGGTCTCAAGGGCCATGATCATGGCAGGGGCTGTCTCCGCCGGTGAAACAAGCTCCGCTCCCTCTATCTGGGGAAGGCAGGAATCATACCAGATGGTACCTGACTGAGCGGTGCATTTTCCGCCTGCAAGCTCTGCTATGGATGTGGTAGAGGCATAGGGGCTGTCCTTTGTGGTCACGCAGACTATGGTAGCATAATAGTAGGGGCCTGCCATGTCCACCTCAGCCATACGGTCTGCGGTCATGGACTGGCCTGCGATGCAGGCATCAAGGGTTCCGGACTGAACTGCAGGCACAAGGGAATCCCATGCACTGGATACCACCTCCAGCTCCCAGCCATTCTCCTCACATATCTTCTTAGCAATCATCACGTCATAGCCATTGGCATAGGAGCCGGATACATTAGAGATGGGCACCGCGCCGTTGGAATCATCCATCTGCATCCAGTTATAGGGAGCATAGGCACACTCCATGCCTACGGTGAGCACTCCGTCCTCTACTCCGCTCTCTGCAGCCGCTTCCTCTGCTGACTCTCCTTCCGCAGCCGCTTCCTCCGAAGCCTCAGGCGCTGCCTCACTTGCCTCTGCTGCCATGGAGGCTATCTGCTCCTCGGCATCCTGTGAGCCGCAGGCGGTAAGCAGCATGGCTGCCATAGCCACGGCCGTGCACATAGTCATAAGCTTTTTCATAGTTCTCCTCCTCTTTATCATATAAGCTAATAATATCTCAGGTATTACCCTATTTCACGCCTTATTCCTCTTTCTCGCAAAAAATGTATTAAAGTTTTATCTGAAACAGCTTTTTCGGAAAAGGGACTCCTTCGGCAAAAAATGGACCGCTCCATAGAGCGGTCCATGAATACACAAAAGCTTCCCCAAATAAAACTGATATAAGGGGTCTCTCATCGTCTCAATAGCGCTCCACAAAATGTGACAGTCCTAAGGGTATTCCCCTTAAGCCCAGCATGGCGGGCTCAGGCAGCCCTGTCAAGCTTCGGCGGTCTCCCCTTTCGCTCCCTGCGGATGCCTGTCCTTGCATGAAGCTACTTTTGAAGCCCGCGCCTCTATCTATGCGATCTGATTTTTCGTATAGTAACAGAAATAATGCTGATTGTCAATGTTTAAATAACTATCCTTACTCCGCCTGATATCTCTCGAAGGCATTGTCTATGAGCTTCTCCACAAGCTCGGTCGGGGCCACGCCCCTTGCCTCCCAGAGCTTCGGGTACATGGAGATGGCAGTAAAGCCGGGGAGGGTATTTATCTCATTGAAGATGACCTCTCCCGTATCCTTTACGAAGAAGTCCACCCTCGCAAGTCCATAGCAGTCAAGGGCATTGAAGATGCGTACCGCTGCTCTCCTTATGGCCTCTGCTGCTCCTCCCGGAAGGTCCGGATCTATCACGGTCACCGAGTCAGGGTTATTGTACTTCGCATCATAGTCATAGAACTCTGCCGCAGCCAGTATCTCCCCCACGCCCGAGGCTATGGGCTTTTCTGCTCCGCCTCCGAATACGGCACACTCCACCTCATGCCCGAGGATGAATTCCTCTATCAGCACCTTGGAATCTATCTCAAGGGCCTTTTCTATGCCCTCGATAAGCTGGAAGCGGTCCAGAGCCTTGGTCACTCCACAGGAGGAGCCGCTCCTTGAGGGCTTTACGAATACGGGATAGCTGAGCACTGCCTCTACCTTATTGCACACGGCATTCATATCTCTGGCCTCGTATTCCCTGATACCGACAAAGCTGGCCTGCCTTACGCCCGCCTCGTCAGCTATGCTGTCCACGATGAGCTTGGTATAGAGCTTATCCATACAGACTGCTGAGGAAAGCACTCCGCAGCCCACATAGGGGATGCCGGACATCTCAAAGAGGCCCTGTATGGTACCGTCCTCGCCCCACTTTCCGTGAAGGGCAGGGAATATCACATCCACCGGCACATCCGTCACCTCGCCTGAGGGCTCGGTCACTATAACGCTCTTTCTGGTCGCATCGGGGCTTAATTCAGCAGTCACAGAGGAATTGACCCAGTTTCCGCTCTTGATATCCTCAAGCTTCTCCGTATTGAGCCAGCGGCCATCCTTTGTGATGCCGATGGGGATTATGTTCCACTTGGACTTATCTATCCAGCCTATGATATTTGCCGCAGACATGCAGGACACCTCATGCTCTGAGCTCCTGCCTCCGAATATAACTGCTATATTGCGCTTCATACTTTATCTCACTTTCTCACCGGCTCTTTTGAATGCTCTAAGCCGGTCATGTATTCGCATAAACATCACTATATTAACATATATATGGGAAATTTCAAATCAAAAAAGCGCAAAGATAAAGGGAAGCCTCTTGGCTTCCCCGTAAACTTATCTTGTAGGATTAAAAGGATGAAAGTGAATTCTTTTTCTTAACTTGGCTAAAGTATATCATATCCATCCCGAAATAGTTTGAATTAAGATTGAATAAAATATTATGAAAATCTTAATTCGTCTGTCTGTTCCCTTTCATCTGCCTTACAAAGGGACTTACTTTGCCTCCTTGCCCTCATCAGATGTGCCCTTTACCACTGCATCGGGCTTCTCAAGACTCTGTATGCAGGACTTGAGCATGGGGATACGGCAGTTCTTGTTTCCGAACTCTACGATGACCATATCATTTGTGATATCGATGATCTGTCCATACATACCGCTGGTGGTCAGGCAGTAATCTCCGATAGCCATCTTGGAGAGCATCTCCTCATGCTTCTTCTGCTCCTTCTTCTGGGGCCTTACGCCGATGAAGTAGAATACTGCAAAGATAAAGACAAAATAAATTACAATGGTGATAAGTGATGAACCTTCCATTTAATGTTCCTCCGGATCCTTTCTTTGATTCACTTTAGGACTTAGGTCTGAGCCTTTCAGAAAGGCCCTGCCACCCTTCCATAACGGATGGCCAAAAGCCGCTTAGTCCTCCGAGCCCCTTGTGAGGGACTCAGTCATCTCTGCCCTATATGCGGCAAAGCGTCCTTCCCGTATCGCCGTACGGATATCAGACATCATTTTATTATAAAAATACAAATTATGCAAGGTACAAAGTCTCATGCCCAGCATTTCTCCCGCCTTCAGCAGATGTCTTATATATGCCCTCGAGTAATTCCTGCAGGCCGGACAGTCACAGCCCTCCTCGATGGGCCTCATATCCTTCTCAAATTTCTTATTGAGCAGGTTCAGCTTCCCGAACTTCGTATATACATGTCCATGGCGTCCGTTGCGGCTGGGATATACGCAGTCAAAGAAATCTATGCCCCTGTATACTCCCTCTATGATATTGAGGGGAGTCCCTACTCCCATAAGATAGGTAGGCTTAGCCTTCGGCAGATGGGGCACCACCTCGTCCAGCACGCCATACATCTCCTCATGGCTCTCTCCCACTGCGAGTCCGCCCACTGCATATCCGTCCAGCTCCATCTCAGAGATGATATCCGCATGCCTTACCCTTACGTCATGCAGTATGCCCCCCTGATTGATACCGAATAAAAGCTGCTCCTTGTTGATGGTGTCGGGAAGCTCATTGAGCCTCTTCATCTCGTCCTTGCAGCGCTTAAGCCATCTTGCGGTCCTTGCCACGGACTGCTCGATATAGCTGCGCTCCGCAAGGGCCGGCGGACATTCATCAAAGGCCATGGCTATGGTAGAGCCGAGATTTGACTGTATCCTCATGCTCTCCTCAGGTCCCATAAATATCTTCCTGCCGTCAACATGGGAGCTGAAATACACTCCCTCCTCCTTTATCTTACGAAGGGAGGTCAGGGAAAATACCTGAAAGCCTCCGGAGTCCGTCAGCACCGGACGGTCCCAGTTCATAAACCGCCTTAAGCCTCCCAGCTCCTTTATGACCTCATCTCCGGTCCTGACATGAAGATGATAGGTATTTGAAAGCTCCACCTGACAGCCTATGTCCTTAAGGTCCATGGTGGACACCGCTCCCTTGATTGCCCCTACGGTCCCCACATTCATAAATACCGGAGTCTCTATGACGCCATGGACCGTCTCCATATGAGCAGATTTGGCCCTGCCCTCTTCTGCAACTATCTCGTATCTCAACTGTTTTCTCCTAAATATCCTTATAGGTCATATATCTGCTTCCTGATGCCTCCAAGGGCTGCTGCCCATGGATAAACGCCTGAGCCTGAAGTTTTCCTCAGGTGACTGGCCCCTTCTCAGGCATCTCCGAAGCCAAGTATGATGATACCTGCTACCGCCACTGCTATGGCCGCATACTGGCTCCTTGTCAGCCTTTCCTTCAGGAATATCCTGCTCCATACCATAGAGAGCACGCAATACGCGGATATCAGCGGTGCTGACAGTATCGCATTGGCAGACAGGGCATAGATATAGGCAAACTGTCCTGCCGTCTCAGATATGGCCGCAAGGAACTTGGGAGCCTCTATCTTTTTGATGGCCTCGCTGCCGCCTCCGTAAAGCCTCTGCTTCTTTATGAGCTTCACATATACCACTGCAAATACCGCCATGGCAAGGAAGGTGAGCTCATAGGCTATATTGGCAGGGCCCTCTTCTATATGACCGTCAAGGAGCCATGCATCAGCAAAGGTACCGATACCGTCTATGGCACAGTATAAGAGCGGGTAGATGATGGCCTTGGCTGACCTGATGTACTTGGGGTCAGCAGCCTTGCGCTCATCATCCAGATGTATGTCCACACCCTGAAGGGCTATGATGCCGGCAGTTATGAGCACCACGCCGATGAGCTGATAGCCCAGCATGCTCTGTCCAAGGAAGATGGCACAAAGTATGGCACTGACCGCACCTGAGGAATTGCATACCGGTGAAGATATGGAAAGCTCAATATATCTCAGGCCTGCATAGCCTATTATCATGGACAGTATATAGCAGGCCGAAGCCGGCATATATACGATAAAGTCCCTAAGTGTCACGGTCTCTCCGCCGAATATGAGCATATATGCGGCATGAAGTCCCATCACAAGGCCTACGGCTATGACCATCTTCCAATGGCTGAACTTATCAGATGCCGGTGAGCCGAGCTTAGAAAAAAAGTCAGAGCCTGACCAGAAAAATATAGTTATCAGTGATAATATAAACCAATTCATCTTTTTTCCCCTTTATTATTTCCCTGTTTTTGCAAGGGACGAAATGGCCATGAGGAGAGAGCCTGCAAATATGGCTGCATCTCCTATGTTGATGACTATGCGGTCTAAGGGCTTCCTCTTTATGATGATATAATCCACCACGTAGCCCCTTGTCAGACGGTCAAAAAGATTGGAAAATGCCCCCGATATGGCCAGCATAAGTCCTGTCTGCCTTATAATGCTCTCCCTTCTGACGAGAGCCGTCACATAAGTCAGAAGAAGGGAGGCACATCCTGCCGTACCTATGCTCTTTACAAGCTCAGGCCTTTCCTTAAGCCGTCCAAGGGCAAAGCCCCTGTTATGATATCTTGCAAAGCGCACATAGCTTCCCCTTTTGCCATCCATGTCCCTTGGAAGGGAGCCCTCGGGCTCCGCTTCTATCCTGTTTTTAAAAGACTGGTCCACTGCAAATATCAAGGCACCCAAGGTCCCGAGCAGCGTGGTCCTTTTTAATATGAAGCCCATATCCGGTCCGCCCTTATTGAGCACTCTTAGGATATCCTTCTTATAATATTGATGTTTATTACTTTTTATTGACATCGTCTGTTTTTCTCCTCGGCACACGCATCACATGGAGTCTATTCCTGTTTAAACCCTAAGTTCTACTAAAGCATAGTTTTTTTCGCCCTCAGCAGAAAGAACTACGGTATACGTTCCATCAGAAACCGATATCCTCGGTATGATGATGTCTCCAAGCAAGGCTGCCTTCCTATACTCCACCCTGAGCTCGGAGGGCCTCTCTATACCGCAGGCCGCCGCAGCTATATCCACATACCAAGCATTATTGACATGCTGATTTGAATCCAGAAGGTGTCTGGTAACTGTCATCGGCTCTCCTGAGCTTAAGTCCTTGGGAAGGGCTATCTTACGCTGAAGCTTTGGCATGGCAAGCTCCCCATGGAGACGATCTGCGCAAGCCTCATCATAGGGTTCAGTATCTTCAGGCTCCGGTCTTACAGGGGCCTTATGCTCAGTGTCAAAAAAGAACCATGCCGAATCTGCCCTGACCGCATAGGCTCCATCCTCTCCCTTAATGAAGAAATGTCTGTAGCCATAAAAGCTGCTGAAGCCATAGGCAAAGGTGCCAGCCTCGATCTCCTCCCCAAGCCTTGGGTATCTGTCAAAATATATGTGCCAGCTATTAAGGAACCAAGCCCTGTTCTTCTCCCTTAGATGCTCCACTCCTACTCCAAGCTCCTCCGACTGAAAGGTCGAGCAGTCCTGAAGGTAGTTGATGACTGAAAATGGAGTGAGCTCCGACTCACTGTCACATTCCGAATATCTTACTTTGCTTTTGAATGTAAATGGCATAGCTTCCCTCTTATGAACATTAAAACGAGATATATACTATCATAAAAATCTTTTTCGGTCAAAATAAAATACGGGACGCATCCCTGCGTCCCGTCATCCATCCTTTTAATCTATATATCCAAGGCCGGATCATATCCGGCCTTTAAGATATCCTGTTTATGCTATCTTCCTCATGGTGTTGAGGGTAGATGCAAAGTCCTCTGAAGAACCGTTCTGCTCAACATTGATGACCTGAACATAGCCTGTTCCGTCAACTACTCTGAAGTAAGCGTGATCATATACGGTTCCTGAAGGGTTAGGCACCTTTAAGGCTACCTGCTTGAAGGTATAATCGCCAAAGGTGATATCTGCGCCAAGGGTAGCGCCCATCAGTCCATCACGTCCGTCCTTTACGAATCCGGCGATGAAGCTGTCGAGGGTAGTTCCGCCATACTCTCCTACAGGCACATATCTGATGGTAAGCTCAGCATCATTGGTGATGTTCTGAACATCGAAGCCCTCATCTGCTGCACCAACAAGGATGGTGCCGGAATTTGAAGGGAAAGTCATGGTGAAGTTAGCCCATGAGTTGGTGATGGTCTTGCCGTTTACTGCAGATACTGCATAACCAAGTGCAGGCGCCTGCATGTTGGCAGGGTTATCTCCAGCTCCGCTTCCCTTTATGGTATTGCCCTTAACTGTGGAAGCAGGGGTCTGAGTCTGGGTCTGAGCCGGTGTCTGGGTCTGAGTCTGGGCTGCTGCCGCAAAATCATTCTGATGTGTATAGAAATCCACCTCAGCCTCATTGCCTATCTCTACATTGCCGTTGGCATCGAGCATGCATCCGTCAGCATCGACCTTCTTGCCGTCAACAGTGGTGTTGGCTGCCATCCAGCCCTCAGCATCAAAGTAGAAGCCTCTTACTACTCCGTCGCTTCCCTTTATCCACATCCATCTATTGGCAAGGTAGCTTGAACCGTCGGGAGAAGTAGCGAACCAATACTTGGAAGCATCAGCTCCTGTACCGTTGCGCCACTGTCCATCGCCGATGGACTTTGCATTAGCCGTGATTACAGTTGCTGCCATAAGACCTGCTGCCATGGCAACTGTTGCGAGCATCTTGATCCTTGATCTCATATCAATAACCTCCTGAAGATTTATATCCTACAAAATAAGCAGTTTCAATGCTTTGCT
>DVNS01000060.1 GCA_018714145.1 Candidatus Avilachnospira avistercoris | reverse complement strand
CCTTGTTTTTGTTTTTTTGTCTTTTTCATTTCCCGTAGGATTTACTCTTACAAACTAAATTTACTTTCAGGCTCCACTTCCTTTGCAGTATCTTTATCCCAGCCTTCTCAGTCCCTTGGGAAGTTTATTTTTAAGCACTCCCCCGCTAAGCTTCGCAAGGCCCAAGGGATAGCCGTCATAAAGCACCCTGAGCTCCTCTCCCTCCTTGGCACAAAGCTTATGGCTGCCCTCAGGCATGTCCGAGAGCCTCAGGCTCTCTCCGGAGAGATATCTGAGGGCCAGTCCTTCATCAATGAGGTCTGCATATCCCTCCAATAACGGTATGCCTCCCTTCATGGCCTCGGCATGGCTATGCTCATAACGCTCCTTTGCCCGATATTTTCCGACTATGGACTGTCCCTCCTCTATGCCGCACCGAAGCACATGGATCCCTGAAGCCTTCATCCTCTGCTTAAGCTCATTCAAGTTCCTTTTAAGCTCTTTTTCATCAAAACAAAGCTCGCTATCTATTCCATCATTTTTATCAGCAATATCCTTCTGAGTCCCCTGAGCGTATGGAACACACAAATCATCCTTAACATCCAGAGCTTCAGGTCCCGATAAAGCTTCAGCCCCCGATGCGGCTTCCTCATCGCTCATACTTACTCGCATAGCTCCATGGATCTGACTCTCTCCGGCCATGCTTCCTTCCATGACACCATAAAACTGCCCCTCGCCGGGGAAGCTGTGGGGATACAGGGTCTCAAACTCCTTAAGGCTAAGCTCGTCTGCGTGGATATCACAGAAGCGTCTTAGCTGCCATTTGTTTTCGTAGGGCTCAAAGGTACAGGTGGAGTATACTATCCTGCCTCCGGGCTTAAGCATCTTAAGGGCCTCCTCAAGTATCTCACGCTGTCTTTTTATGCAGCGGTCCACATTGTCAATGCTCCACTCAGCTACTGCAGTCTCGTCCTTTCTGAACATGCCCTCGCCTGAACAGGGGGCATCCACGATTATCTTATCAAAGTAAGCAGGAAAAGCCTCCGAAAGCTCAGAGGGCGCAGCATTGCAGACTATGACATTGTCATAGCCCATGCGCTCGATGTTGGAGCTCAGTATCTTTGAGCGCTTAGGTATGAACTCATTAGCTACTAAGAGTCCCGCAAGCTGGGCTATCTGGGAGGCCTTTCCGCCCGGTGCGGCGCAGAGGTCCAGCACCCTATCTCCGGGTCCTATATCTGCCTTCATGACCGGTATCATGGCAGAGGGCTCCTGTATGTAGTAAAGACCCGAGTCATGGTAGGGAGACTTGCCCGGCCTTACGGCCTCTCCATCATAGATATAGCCCCAGCCTTCTGTCCCCGGCACAGGCTCAAGCTTCCACTCATCTATGAGCTTTGCCATGGTCTCCGGCCTTGCCTTTTTCAAATTAAAGAAGAGGCCTTTCTTAGGCTTATCTTCGTAGCTTTCAAGAAAGTCCTCAAACTCCTCCGAAAGGAGCCCCTCCATTGCTGAAAGGAACTCCTCCGGCAGCTTTATCTTTATCCTATCCTCAGTCATCAGCTAAGCTCTCTCCGTCCTTTGGGTCTATGACCTCCACTCCCATCTCATCAAGGCTCTGCTTTGCTTCCTCCTCGTAGCGCTTCGGCATCAGATTGCCTGTCAGCCTGTCTATGGCCTCGGGTATCATGTCGAGGAGCTTTGTAAATATATCCTGATCCTTTACCGATACCAGCTTTATCCTGTCATTCTGCATGATGAGTATGGCAATGGGCGTAACCTTGGCGCTCATGGCCCCTGCACCGTTTTGTCTGGCGTTCTTGCCAAGGGCTCCCGAAGCAAGCCCCGCCGTCACCTCTATGAGGGGTATGAGCTTCACATCATCAATGTAAATGGGCTCTCCCACCACGGTTTTGGTAGAGGCCAAGCCCTCAAGTCCCTTAAAAAGAGCGCTCAGGGTAACGCCGATGCTGTCATCATTAAGATAGGCATCCAGCTTTACCGAGCCATTTTTTATCTGCTCTTTTACACCCTCGTATTTCTTTTTCTTATCTTCAGCCATACGTGTCCCTCAAAAACTATATAAAACATGGCCTCAGGTCTCTGAAAGCTCCCTGAGCTCCCTAAGGGCCCTGCGCACATCCTTATCCATAAGGAGTCCCAAAAGGGGAAATACCACCTGAGCCAAGCAGAAGCGTCCCCGCACATCAAGGTCAGTCTTAAGCTCCGCCCTGTCAAAAAGAGGAGTGACCTCTATCTTATCTCCGTACAGGGGATATAAAAATGCTGCCGCCTCCATGATACGGCCGGTGCTGTAGGGGTCACCTGAGCCGAACTGTATATAGCCTCCGCCCTTCTTCGGTGCAAGCCTTCCCAGTATCTGCTTAAGATTCCTCAGGACATGGGAAAGGGCCTGTTTATTATGTTCCTTCCGAAGTATGCCAAAAAGCATGCGGAGCCGCTTAAACAGCTCCCTTATCATCTCCATCATCGTCCTCTTTCCTTCCCTCTATGCCAAAGAGCTTTATGCCGAACAGCCTCAGGCTTCCGCTCACTGCTATGCCATGGTGATAGCATATCTCTCCGGATACGGCTCCGAACAGGGCCGAGGCCTTGGCCGTGCCGTCTGCCCTCTCCTCTAAAAATGTGCCCCTTAACTTATAGCCTATCGGAGAAAACAACAGGAGCAAAACCAGCAGGAGCAGTAATAAAACAGCTGCCAGAAGGAAGATGAGTATGAACTTCAGAATGCCTGCCAAAACGGATATCATGGCAGTTAATGCTTATCGTCCTTCTTAAGCTTTTCGATGGTCTCACAGCAGAGCATCAGGGCCTCAGTAGCAGCCTGCTGCCTTATGTCCTCACGCTCTCCCTCAAGGCTGTACTCAAAGGCCTTGACCTTGCCTTGGCAGTAGATGCCTATATAGACAAGACCTACGGGCTTATCCTCCTCAGCCTCAGGGCCGGCATTGCCTGTGATGGCTACAGCGATATCAGAGTCGGTATTGACCGCAGCTCCTAAGGCCATCTCCTTGGCTACCTGACCGGATATGGCGCCCTGCTTCTTAAGTGTGGACTTGGACACCTCAAGGGTACGCCTCTTGGCCTTATTAGAGTAGGTCACGAAGCCCTCCTTAAAATACTCGGACACACCGGGGTTGCTCACGAGCCTTGAGCATACCAGTCCTCCGGTACAGGATTCTGCCACCGATATGGTGAGTCCGTTTTCCTTAAGGAGCTTAAAGAGCCTTGCCTCAGGAGAAAGTGACGGCTCCTCCTTAAGTTCCTTGGCTCCTGCCTCCTTCATGATCTTTGATAAGGACTCCTTGCCCTCTGATGCCTTTGCCTCGTCCTTCTTATTCTTCTTGTCTGACATCACATACCTCCTTCGGTGATGACTCTGTGATTCTTAGCTATATAGTCTGCGAGGGAAATAATGGTAAGCGCCACCGCCAGAAGCTCCATGAAGCCCATCAGCCCTCCCACGGTGATAAATCTCATTCCCTCAAAGATATATCGATCCTGATAAAAATATGTATACGGGAAGATGAGCAGTATGCACATTATCATCTGCACCACTGTCTTAAACTTCCCCCACTTGCTGGCAGCTATGACTACTCCATTGTCGGAGGCTACCAGTCTGAAACCGCTTATGATGAATTCCCTTGCCACGATGATGAGAGTCACGATGGGACTTAGGCTGCCCTCAGCCGTAAGCAGTATAAGGGCCGAGCACACCAGCAGTTTATCCGCAAGGGGGTCCATGAACTTTCCAAAGTTTGTCACAAGGCCCCTCTTCCTTGCGATATGTCCGTCAAGGAAATCCGTAAATGAGGCAGCGCAGAATATGATAAGGGCAGCATAGCGAAGTATGAGATAGGGCGCATAGCTGAAATCATTGGTGATATGCTCCCATACCGCCTCGCTGTGGCTCAAAAGCATGGCTGCCACAAAAAACGGTATCATGATGACCCTGCAAAGGGTCAGCTTATTAGGCAGATTCATCTGCTCTCCTTTCCATAAGGCTTCGATATCTAAAGCAGGTCCGGCTGAAGGTCAGGGAAAGGCTTCACGGCCTCATGCAAATACTAATGAAGCTAACGCCCTATCCTGCTTCCTGCCTCTATTTCTAAGGTATGAGCTCCGCAAGAAGGTCATAGCCCCTTGCTCCGGTGACCCTGACTGACACCATGTCTCCGCTCATGAGCTCCCTCTTTCCTGCGTCTATATACACATAGCCGTCCACATCGGGGGCATCCATATAGGTGCGGCCTATGTAGATATTGCCATGGTCCCCATGGGACAAGGCCTCCTTAGGGGAGTTTCCTCCCTCCATGGTGCTTTCATCAGCTGAGATGCCCTCGTCTGCGGAGGTCTCCGCCTCCAAAGGAAGCTCATCTATGTCGGTAAGCCTTCCCTCGATGAGGGCCCTGTAGGTCTTTCCTACCCGAAGGGAAGCCTTCTTAAAGGCTATCTCCTGCTGTATCTCCATTATCTCGTCCCGTCTCTTTTCCTTGAGGCGTTTTGAGATCTGATGACTAAATGCAGCGGCCTTCGTGCCTTCCTCCCTCGAGTAAGTGAAATCACCGAGCCGGTCAAACTCCATTTCGCGAACAAACTCACAAAGTATCTGATGATCTGCATCGCTCTCTCCCGGAAAGCCTGAGATAAGGGTCGTGCGCAGGGCTATGTCCGGTATGCGTTCCCGTATGCGCCCGATGCGTTCCGTTATCTCGGCCCTCGTAGTGGCCCTGTCCATACGCCTCAGTATATGGTCCGAGGCATGTTGAATGGGTATGTCCAAATAATGGCAGACCTTCGGAAGCTCCGCCATGGTATCTATGAGCTCGTCTGTCACCTCTTCGGGATAGCAGTAGAGTATCCTTATCCACTCTATGCCCTCCACCCCGGAGAGCCTCCTTAAGAGCTCAGGGAGCATCTTCCTCTTATAGAGGTCGACTCCGTATACGCTGGTCTCCTGAGCCACGAGTATGAGCTCCTTTATGCCCCTCTCCGAAAGCTCGGAAGCCTCATTTACCAGCTCCTCCATGGGAACGGAGCGCTGGGGTCCCCGAAGATAGGGGATTATGCAGTAGGAGCAGCGCTTATTGCAGCCCTCGGCTATCTTCAGATAGGCATAACCTCCGAAGCCCGAAAGCTCCCGCTTCATACCCGAGACCTCGGAAAGATGATTTTCAGAAAGAGGCAGGAAAAGCTCCTTTCGTTCCCCTGCCCTTACATCCTTAAGTATGGCTCCTATCTGCTGGAAGGAATTGGTGCCTATGACCGCATCCACCTCAGGGAGCTCCGCAAGTATCTCATCCTTGTACCGCTCTGCCATGCAACCGGTGACGATGAGCTTTTTGAGGCTTCCCCTCTTCTTGAGCTCTGCTGCCTCCAGCACGGCCCTTACGCTCTCCTCCTTGGCATCTCCTATGAAGCAGCAGGTGTTGATGATGATGACATCTGCCCTCTCCTCGTCGGGCTCGTATATAAAGCCCTCTGAAATAAGCTCGCCAAGCATACGCTCGCTGTCACAGAGATTTTTGTCGCAGCCAAGGGACAGAAGGCTGAGCCTTGGTCTTACATCATGTTCAGCTTTCCTTGGCATCCGGTCCCTCTCCAAGTATCCTGACCTTGCCCTCATAGAGCTCCTCGACTGCTATGGAAAGGGGCTTCTCATCACGCTCCTTTACGAGCGCCGGAGCTCCGTCCACCAGCTGCCT
The DNA here is from genome assembly GCA_018714145.1 of Candidatus Avilachnospira avistercoris. Lineage (GTDB taxonomy): Bacteria > Bacillota > Clostridia > Lachnospirales > Lachnospiraceae > Avilachnospira > Avilachnospira avistercoris. Next base: position 1,956 of record DVNS01000060.1, on the reverse strand, counting down.
TGCCCTCTTTGCCGCAGCTATGACTACCGAATACCTGCTCTTTACGATGGGCTCCTCGCCCTCATTTACATCCCTGTTGGTGACCTCCATCAGGTCATTGTATGTAGGTCTTAACATTGCCATAGATATTTCCTCCAGAATCTACTGCAAAGGCATGCTGCCCCTTCTGTTAAAAGAAAGACATAAGCCTCAGCTTCTATATCAGATAACAGTCCTCAGCTCCTTTTGGAATTCCTCAAGGAACTCAAGCTGCTGTGATGCCCTCATGTGCTGGTCCTGAATAAGATAGTTCAGATGCTTTACCGTCTTATCCAGATTGTCGTTTATCAGTATATAGTCATAGGCCTCTACGCCTACGGCCTCAAGCATGGCCCTTTCGATGCGCTTCTTTATGACCTCGTCGCTCTCGGTGCCCCGCTTTTTAAGCCTTGAAAGGAGCTCCTCCGCAGAAGGGGTGGTTATGAATATCAGCACCGAATCGGGATACTTGGCCCTTATCTTAAGGGCTCCCTGTATCTCTATCTCAAGGATGACATCCTTGCCCTTTTCCATCTCGGCCTCTACATAGGCCTTAGGCGTGCCGTAGTAATTATCCACATACTGGGCGTACTCAAGGAGCTCGTCATTTTTTATCATCTCCTTGAAGCGCTCCTTTGACACAAAGAAGTAATCCTTCCCGTCCACCTCTCCGGGCCTCGGCTGTCTCGTGGTGGCCGATATGGAGAGGGAGTAGTTGTCATAATTCCTGATGAGCTCCTTCATGAGGGTGCCCTTGCCGGCTCCGGAAAATCCGGAAATGACCGCCAGTATGCCCTTACGCCTTATGAAGCCGTCATGCTTTTTTTCAGTTTCCTTACTCAATATTCTGCACCTGTTCCCTTATCTTTTCTATCTCCGACTTAAGAGCTATGGCAGTATCGGATATCCTCAGGCTGCCTGATTTTGAAAGGGTGGTATTGGCCTCCCGGTTCATCTCCTGAGCTATGAAATCCAGCTCCCTTCCGCAGGGGCTTCCGGCCCTGAGCTTATCTGCCATTGAGCTTATGTGGCTGTGGAGACGAACCATCTCCTCATCAGTGCATATCTTATCTGCAAATACCGCCGTCTCGGTAAGTATCCTTGCCTCATCAGCCTCCACCGAAAGGCCCTCGAGGGTCTCCCTTATCTTCTTAAGGAGCTTTTCCCTATACTGTTCAAGGACCATGGGGCTATAGGCCTCTATATCGGATACAAGGGTCTCCATGTTCTGGAGCTTCATGAGGAGGTCATTTCTCAGGTTTTCCCCCTCCCTGCGCCTTGCCTCCACGAAGGAGCTCAGGGCCTCCCTCAGTACCGGCTCTATGATGGACCAGAGCCTCTCGTCATCATCCGCAGCCTCCTCCATCATGATGACATCGGGAAATCTCGATATGACGGAGGTTCCGGCGTCATTTTTAATACCGAAATCCTCGGAAAGCTGCTTCAGGCATTCCACATACTCTGAAGCGAGCTCCCTGTTATACTTCAGCTTCCTGCTCCCTGCAGTATAGTCCTCATAAAATATATAAAGCTCGGTCTTGCCCCTCTGCATATATTCGGAAAGGAGCTTCCTTATCCTTGCCTCAAAGCAGTTTAAGCGCCTCGGCATCTTGATGCTTACGTCCAGATATCTGTGATTGACAGACTTTATCTCGCAGAGCACCCTGTGCTCGTCATTTATAAGCTCACAGCGCCCAAAGCCGGTCATGCTGTTAAGTTCGTGCATATTCAGTCCCCGATATAGTTGATAATATGGTATAAAGCAGCTCGCAATAAATTTACTATACTAACGAAGCGTTACGCACTCAGTGCTCCCACGCTTCTGCAAATCATTCATATTCCGCTGATTTTCCCTTTGGAAAAATCGCTCTATATTCATGTTTTGCAGTTCGCAAGTTCTTAAAAGAAAAAACATACATGCCTTTTCTTTTAAGAACT
>DVNS01000059.1 GCA_018714145.1 Candidatus Avilachnospira avistercoris | reverse complement strand
TTTCTTATGGGGTGTAGCAAAACTATATAATGTATTGGGGGTTACGTCTATTATAATAGCAAAGCTCCCTTTTTATGTCATCTTACAAACTCAACAGATTTTAAAAATCAATTTTTGAAGTTTTAGTTATTTCACACAAAACGGCTAAAAACAAGGCTTATCAGCCATTTTCAAAGAGCCTGTCGAATTCTTCTCCGCTTATTTTTTCCTTTTCCATGAGGAGGCTGCAGCTTCGTTCCAGCACGTCCAGATGCTGCATCACTATGGCCTTTGCATCCCTGTAGCACTGGTCCACCAGCGCCTTTATCTCCTCATCTATCTCACTCAGCATCTTGTCACTGTAGCTCTTGTTATGGGCTATGTCGTAGCCAAGGAACACATCGTCCCCATTTTCCTCATAATTAAGCATACCGACCCTGCTGCTCATGCCATACTGCATGACCATGGCCCTTGCTATCTTGGTGACCTGCCTGATGTCCTGAGAGGCCCCGGTCGTAATATCATCAAGTACCAGCTCCTCAGCTATGCGTCCTCCCATGGCAGCCATCATCATATGCATGAGCTGTCCCTTGGTCACGTGCATATCATCCTTGTCCGGAAGGGGCATGGTGTAGCCGGCCGCGCCCTCTCCCGTGGGTATGATGCTTATGATATGCACCGGTCCCACGTCCTTGAGCTCGTGGAAGAGTATGGCATGTCCGGTCTCATGGTAGGCGGTTATGCGCTTATCCCGTTCGGATATGAGCTTTGAACGCTTCTCCGTGCCTATGCCGGTCTTGATGAAGGCCTCCTCGATATCCCTCTCGCTGATGTCCTCCCTTTCCTCCATGGCGGCCTCGATGGCAGCCTCATTGAGTATATTTTCAAGGTCGGCACCGGTAAATCCAGCCGTGGTCCTCGCTACCTTTTCCAGATCCACGTCCTCTGAAAGCCTCTTGTTTCTGGCATGGAGCTTAAGTATCTCCTCCCTTGCCCTTACGTCCGGCTTGCTGACAGCCACCTTACGGTCAAAGCGTCCCGGCCTCATGATGGCCGGATCCAATATATCCACCCTGTTGGTGGCCGCCATGACTATGATGCCCTGATTTTGAGCAAAGCCATCCATCTCCACCAAGAGCTGATTAAGGGTCTGCTCCCTCTCATCATGGGAGCCGCCCAGTCCTGTTCCTCTGCGCCTAGCCACGGCATCTATCTCATCTATGAAAATGATGCAGGGACTTGACTTCTTGGCCTCCTCAAACAGGTCCCTGACCCTTGCCGCACCTACTCCCACATACATCTCCACAAAATCCGAACCTGAAATGCTGTAAAACGGCACTCCCGCCTCTCCTGCCACTGCCTTGGCAAGGAGGGTCTTTCCTGTGCCGGGTGAGCCTACCAGTATGATGCCCTTCGGTATACGGGCTCCCATCTGGGCAAAACGAAGGGGATGCTTCAGGAATTCCACTACCTCCCTAAGCTCCTTCTTTTCCTCCTCCATGCCTGCCACATCGGAAAATCTTACTCTGCTTTCGGTCACGAGCTTGGCGCGGCTCTTTCCAAAATTCATGAGCCGGGCATTCATGCCGCCGCCTGAAGCCCCCATGCCCCTATTGCCCAGAACTGAGAAAAGCAGGAATACGGCCAAGGCCACAAGCATAAGCGTAGGTATGCTGTCTATCAGCGAGCTCTCAGTCATGCCGCTTATGGTATAGTCTATGCCATTGGCCCTTAAATCAGAGGTAAGGGCCTTTACATCCTCCACCGTAGCCTTCACTGACCTTCCGTCACTAAGCTCCAGCACTATATCTGCTGCATCACTGTCAGGGCTCAGCTCCACCACCACATCAACTATAGTCTCAGGGGCATCCAGTACATCCTGAAGCTGCATGGCCGTTATCCTTTCGGAAAGCACCCGAAACGGTATCAGCGACAGCAGTATGACACTTATAAGAAGTATCATGAGGAACCAAGGTACCCTGACATTCTGCGGTCTCTTATTATTCATCAAATACTATTGCTCCTATATAATCCAGATTCCTGTATTTCTGATCGTAATCAAGGCCAAAGCCCACTACGAATTTGTCCTCAATGGGGAAGGCAAGATAATCTGCCTTTATATCCTTGAGCCTGCGGCTCGGCTTATCCAGCATCGCACAGAGCTTTAAGGAAGCCGGCTTCCTGTCCCTTAAGAGCTCCATCAGATATTCCATGGTATTGCCCGTATCTATGATATCCTCCACGATAAGCACGTCCCTGCCTTCGATGGGCTCATCGAGGTCCTTGATTATCTTGACTATGCCTGAAGAGACCGTATCCGATCCATAGCTGGATACTGCCATAAAGTCCATGGTCACATCCATCTTGAGGTACTTGGAGAGCTCGGTCATGAAGAAGACTCCGCCCTTGATGATACAGATAAGATGTATGCTCTTTCCCTCATAGTCCCTGTTGATCTCATCCGCTACTCGCTGTATACCGGCCCTGAGCTCTTCCTTACTGATAAGTGTCTCGATCTTGTATGACATTTCAGTCCTCCCTTATAAAAATGCAGGTCTCCCTGTTTATATTTTCCACGCAGATACCCCCCGGAAGGTCGGCATGATAGCCCCTGCCGGAAAATAATGCGCGGTCCGCTGCCTCAAAATGAAGTTCCGTAAGGTCCTTGAGCGAGGCCCCGGAGCTCCGAAGTCCATTCATTATAACATAACGGCGGAATATACGGGGCTTTTCTTTAAGCAAAGCCTTATCCAATCTGATGGCCTCTTTGCTTATGCTTGCATGAGCTCTTAAGAACTCATCTGAAAGTCCTGATATGAACTCGTCCGCCTCCCTGCACAGATCACCGAAGGCAACTATATGGGACTGGGTCCTCAGATTTACCTGCTCTGAAAAGAGGGGCAGTATCTCATTCCTTATCACATTTCTCGTATATTCGTTGGTAAGATTTGTGGAGTCCGTAACATAGGAAAGCTCTCTGCCCTCCACATAGGCAAGTATCTCCTGCTTTGACAAAAAGCAGAGGGGACGTATGATATTGCCGTTTTTGGGACTGATGCCCGCTGCTCCCCGAAGGCCGGTCCCCCTTGCAAGATTAAGGAGTATGGTCTCGGCGCAGTCATCGGCATGGTGGGCAGTGGCTATGGCGCCCTTTCCCGAAAGCCTTGCAGAAAAGCTCTCATACCGCACCTTCCTGCCTGCCTCCTCTATGCTAAGTCCAAGCTCCCTTGCAAGTCCCCTTACATCTGCATGAACTGCCTTAAAGTCTATGCTCCAGTCCCTGCAGAGCTCCCTGCAGAAATCCTCGTCCCGCCTTGCCTCCTCTCCCCTTAGTCCATGGTTTATATGGACCGCCATAAGGCTTTTTATACCTAATATGGCCTTAAGCTCCTTTAAGGAAAATAAAAGACAGACTGAGTCTGCTCCGCCGGAAAAG
>DVNS01000058.1 GCA_018714145.1 Candidatus Avilachnospira avistercoris | reverse complement strand
GATAGCCCTGAGCTTCATACCCTCAGAGGGGGCACTGCGCTTCATCCTTTATATGATACCCTATCTGATAGTGGGATATGATATCCTCATAAAGGCCGTAAAGGGCATACTCAACAGGCAGGTCTTCGATGAGTGCTTCCTGATGGCAGTCGCCACTGTAGGAGCCATAGCCCTTGGCTTAATGGGTGAGGGCGATTATACCGAGGCCATAGCCGTTATGCTCTTTTACCAGATAGGAGAATGGTTCCAGAGCTATGCAGTGGGAAAGAGCCGCCGCAATATAAGCGAGCTTATGGACATAAGACCTGACTATGCCAATATCGAGAAGGACGGTCAGCTTGAAAAGGTGGACCCCGATGAGGTGGAGATAGGAAGCCTTATCGTGGTAAAGCCCGGTGAGAAGGTGCCCATAGACGGTATCGTGGCAGAGGGAAGCTCTACCCTTGACACGGCTGCCCTTACGGGAGAGAGCGTGCCGAGGGGCGTGGGAGTCGGAGATGAGATAATAAGCGGCTGCATCAATATGACGGGCCTCCTTAAGATAAGGACCACCAAGGAGTTCGGAGAGTCCACCGTATCAAAGATACTGGATCTGGTGGAAAATGCAAGCTCGAGGAAATCCCGCTCCGAGGCCTTCATATCGAGATTTGCAAGGGTATATACACCGGCTGTCTGCTACAGCGCCTTGGCCCTTGCGCTCATACCCCCGCTGGTGCGCATCATATTCATGGGAGCTGCTCCCATGTGGGGAGACTGGATATACAGGGCCCTTACCTTCCTTGTCATAAGCTGTCCCTGCGCCCTTGTCATCAGCATACCTTTGAGCTTTTTCGCAGGTATAGGCGGGGCCAGCAAGGAGGGTGTCCTTGTGAAGGGCTCCAACTATCTTGAGACCTTGGCTGATACCAAGATAGTGGTATTTGATAAGACCGGCACCCTCACAAAGGGCGTTTTCGAGGTGACGGGCATTCATCACTCTGATATGAAGGATGAGCGCCTCATAGAGCTTGCGGCCCTCTGCGAGAGCTCCTCCTCCCATCCCATAGCAAAAAGCATCATAAAGGCCTATGGAAGGGAGCCTGAAAGGAGTCGGGTGACTGAGGTAAAGGAGCTCAGCGGAAAGGGAGTCACCGCCTTGGTGGACGGAGAGAGAGTAGCCTGCGGCAACGATAAGCTCATGGAGGAGCTTAAGGTAGACTATGCTCCCTGCCATGATGCAGGCACCATCATACATATAGCCGTTGATGGAAAATATGAGGGCCATCTGGTGATATCAGATGTGCTTAAGGATGATGCCAAGGCAGCGGTAAAGCGGCTTAAGGAGATAGGCATAGCAAAGACCGTCATGCTGACCGGCGACGCAGAGTCCGCCGCAGCCTCAGTGGCTAAGGAACTTAAGGTGGATGAGTATCACAGCGAGCTGCTTCCCGGTGACAAGGTAGATATAGTCGAGAAGCTGCTTTCAGAAAAGCCTGAAAAGGCAAAGCTTTCCTTTGTGGGTGACGGCATCAATGATGCTCCTGTTCTTTCAAGGGCCGATGTGGGCATAGCCATGGGCGCCATGGGCTCAGATGCGGCCATTGAGGCTGCTGACGTGGTGCTGATGGATGATGACCCGATGAAGATAGTAAAGGCCATCAGGATAGCTAAGAAGTGCATGGGCATAGTCCATCAAAACATCGTATTTGCCATAGGCATAAAGCTCCTATGCCTCTTCCTTGGAGCCATAGGCCTTGCAAATATGTGGCTGGCCATATTTGCGGATGTGGGAGTCATGGTGCTGGCCGTGCTGAACGCCATAAGGGCGCTGTTTGTGAAAGATATCTGATACTTATATATTTAAGCACGTTGGGCCAAGGGCCTGACGTGCTTTTTAACATTTTGACCTTAGGTTGAAAAAGTAGTATTATATACCCATGAGTGATAAGACTGAAGCAAAAGCGCATAAGAGATCGTGGCCCATATTCAGGGTGCTTTTTTCAAGGCTGACCCTTTTTATAGTATTCCTGCTGATACAGATAGCCATACTGTGGTTCTCCTTCAATTTTCTGAATGAGAAGCTGAGCTATGGCTTCTTCATAGCCCTGTCGGCCTTGGAGATAATCATCATACTGAATCAGGAGGGAAGCTCCCTTTTTAAGATAGCATGGATAGTGCCCATCATGCTGGCGCCGGTGTTCGGAGGCCTGCTCTATGTCTTCATCAGGATACAGACCACGGTGAAGAAAATGCGTCACAGGCTGGATCAGGAGGTCATAGCCTCCAGAAATGAGATGCTGGAGTCCCGGGAGGTTAGCAGGGCCATAAAGGAGGAGGGCTCGCCTGAGCTTTCGTCCCTTGCAGACTATCTTTACGGCTTCTGCGGCTTTCCTGCCTATAAGGATACGGAGGTGCGCTTCTTTAAGCTGGGAGAGGATTTCTTTCCCGTATTCTGCGAGGAGCTTAAGAAGGCAGAGCATTTTATATTTTTAGAGTATTTTATAGTATCCAAGGGCGAGATATGGGATAAGGTACTCTCCATACCTACCAAGAAGGCCAAGGAGGGTGTGGAGATAAGGTTCATGTATGACGGGACCAATGCCATCAAGAACCTCCCGTTCCGCTATGATGAGTACCTTAAGAGCCTCGGCATAGATGCCAAGATATTTTCCCCGATGATACCGGCCCTTGCCAGCTATCAGAACAACCGGGACCACAGGAAGATATGCGTCATAGATGGGGTGGTGGCCTTTACCGGAGGACTTAATCTTGCCGACGAATATGCCAATATCAATTCGCCCTACGGCGTATGGAAAGATACTGCGGCCATGTTCAAGGGGAGTGCGGCGAATTCATTTTCCATGCTGTTCCTTCAGATGTGGAATTCAGCCCACGGAAGAAGGGGAACGGAGGAGAATGGAGACATAAAGAAGCTGCCCTACAGAAAATATGGCTATGATGTGTCGAGAAGCTATGACAGGCGGGATAAGGGGACCGAGGCCCCCGGATTTGTCATACCCTATGGGGACAGCCCCCTTGACAATGAAAATATCGGGCTTTCCGTATATACCAGCATCATCAACGAGGCGAGGGACTATGTGCATATCATGACGCCTTACCTTATCCTTGATGATTCTACCATGAGTGCCCTCTGTTATGCGGCAAAGCGGGGCGTGGATGTGAAGATACTCTTTCCCCACATACCGGATAAGCCCTATGCCTTCTGGCTGGGTCATACCTACTATAAGGAGCTCATTCAGAACGGCGTCAGGATATTTGAGTATCTGCCCGGATTTGTCCATGCGAAGGAATTCATAAGTGACGGACGGAAGGCCGTCATCGGCAGTATCAATCTTGATTTCAGGAGCCTGTATCTGCATTTTGAAAATGCGGTCTATATGTATGGGGTGCCTGCCATAGACGATATGGAAAAGGACTTCAACGAATGCCTTAAGGACTGCGTTGAGATAGATATGCAGGTCTATGAGGAGCTTCCCAAGCTGAAGCTTCTTCTGGGAGGGGCCCTGAAGGTATTTGCCCCGCTGTTCTGATACATATGGCTGCTTTGCTGAAGCTGAGCCCTGCCGCCTGTTAAGCCATGCCGGATATATCGATTCCGTAGGAAGCTTCCATGGGCCCTTGATCCTGACAAATGTCGTGGCGTAATAAGCCTTGAAGCAAACAGCAGTCTCCATGGGACCTAAAGTCCTGACGACTTAGTGACAGTGTTTTTTTAGAAAAACAATATATTTTAATCACAACGAGGACACATTTTCCTTATATCATTAGCCTGTGCTTGAGAGAGCACAGGCTTTTCTATATGTGCCAATATATGATGGCACGACCCCATTTTTTACAGAAATAAATACCAAAGGCTTAATTAGAGGAGATAAGACCGATATGAAAGCAAGAGCACAAAGAAGGGAAGGCTCTAAGGGAGCAAGTGGAAGGCAGAGGAGCCTTCGCAGGTCCTTATACCTTAGGAGCTGTGTCTATTCCCTTACGGCAGGAACGCTATTTTCAGTGGCTGCAGTGCCGGTGATGGAGGCCTATGCAGTATCCTTTTCAAATGCGACCCAGAGCTACAGAAATCAGGTCATCAGGACCTGCGGCATCACTGACAGCGCTGATCCCACTGTGGCGGTGACGAGGGCTCAGTTTGCCGAGATGGCGGTCCGCGCGAGCCAGTGGAAGGATACGGTATCTGCAGTCAATACGGTGGCAGCTGCCAATGACGTGCCCGGTACCTATGAGGGCTCGGGGTACATCAGGACTGCCCTCAGAAATGGGCTCATGAGGACCAAGCTTGGAGGAAACTTCGAGCCTGATGCTCCCGTAACCCTCAACGATGCCATAAAGGCGGTACTTACCCTTCTTGGCTATACGGATGAGGACTTTGGCACGGACGTGGCTACAGGAAGGCTCAGCATGTTCCGCTCCCTTGACCTTGATGAGGGCCTTTCAGCCTCAAACGCTGCGGACTATCTTTCCCAGCAGGACTGTGTCAATCTTTTTTATAACCTGCTTAAGACCAACCAAAAGGACTCCTCCAACATATACGGATCTATACTTGATGTGAGCCTGTCCTCTGACGGAGAGATAGATGCCACGGACCTCATGGAGACGGAGATGGAAGGCCCGATACTGGTAAAGAATTATTCTCAGCTTAAGGAAATGCTGCCCTTTGAGATGAGTGAGGCAAGGCTTTACTATAACGGTACCGATGCAGGAAATTACTTTGCTGCAGAGCGTTACTACTCCGGACAGATAAGCCGTGAGGGCTGGCTGGTGGTCTACTACAGCGAGGCAGAAAAGACGGTATGGGCCTACGGCACGGACGACGGAAGCTCAGAGCATGCCTATTACTGCATAGCAGGAAAGCTCAATGCAGTCTACTATACCTCATCAAATATCGTTTCACCCTCCTCGATATTGGTAGGCAATCAGGAGTATGAGCTCTCGGGCTCAGATGTCAAGTTCATGTTTTCCGTCAATGGAGACATAGAGGTGGGAGACGAGGTGGTCCTCATAGTTCAGGAGGAGAGCGTATATAATTCCAACGGCTCAGAGGATTACACCTATTACTGTACCGGAGTCATAAAGTACAGTGACCTTACGGGCACCAGCGGTACTTCCCTTCCCGTAAATCCGAGCTACTACAAGGTAGAGACCGGAGAGACCACAGACAGCTTTGGAAATGTGACCTCGCCTGAGGATAATGGGCAGCAGGGCAAAGGAACCCCTGAGGGAGGCGGCCAGAGCTGAGACTAAAAGGATACTTAGGTTTTTGAGAAAATAAAGCGACATGAATGAGGTAGATAAGATGGACGAGCAGGAAAGCAGAGGGCTTAATGAGCCAAAGGAGGCAAAGGAGCTTCCAAAGAAGCAGAAGAAAAACAAACGTCAGAAGCAGCGCTTTAAAAAGCGTATCATCATCATTGCCCTGCTGCTTATAGCTGCCATCATCGGCGTAAGGGTATTTGTATCCAAAAAGCAGGCGGAGGAGGCTGCAAAGGCGGCTGTCAGCCCCTCAAATACAGGCACGGTCATGAGAGGCAGCATACAGGATGAGCTGACCTCCTCAGGCTCCCTTGAGGCAGGTGATACCTATACCATTACCTCCCTTGTAGAGGGTGAGATCATCGAGGCTGATTTTGAAGAGGGGGATCAGGTCACTGAGGGACAGGTCCTTTACCGCATAGAGGCCTCTGATGCCCAGAGACAGCTCAATACTGCCGAGCGGGATTACAATATCACCAAGGAAAATTATGACAAGTACCTTCCCCAGTATGAGGGAGGCATATACAGGGCCACTGAGGCAGGCTATGTCACCGACATCACCATGAAGAAGGGTGATACGGTGGGAGGACAGGGCGGTACAGCCATTGCTACGCTTTACAATGATACCGCCATGGAGCTGAGGCTCCCGTTCCTGAGTATAGAAGCAGACCAGATACCCATAGGAGCCGATGTCATCGTGACTCTCAATGATACGGTCGAGAGCATACCCGGAAGGGTGACGGATAAGAGCAATCTTGAGGAGACCCTTACAGGGGGCACGATGATAAAGTATGTCACCATCGTGGTATCCAATCCCGGCGGCCTTACCGAGTCAGACAGGGCTACTGCCCAGTACGGAGATATATACTCTGCCGGTGACGGAGCATTCTCAGCCTATCAGTCAGACAGCTTAAGATGCGAGCTTCCCGTGGGAGTGGAGATAGCAGAGGTGCTGGTAAGCGAGGGCCAGTATGTTTCAAACGGAACTCCCCTCTTCAGGATGACTGATGACTCCTATCAGGATGCGGTAAACCAGCTCGAGGATGAGCTCACTGCCGCTCAGGACAATTACGACAAGATGCAGGATGACCTTGCGGAATATACCATCACTGCACCCATATCCGGTCAGGTCATATCGAAAAATGCCAAGACGGGAGACAATATAAGCCGTTCCAGCGGAACTTCGGCTACGGAGCTTGCCACCATCTATGATCTTTCAGAGCTGACATTTGAGATGAGCATAGATGAGCTGGATATCAGTGATGTGGAGGTTGGACTCGAGGTCGAGGTCACGGCAGACGCATTTCCGGGTGTGACATATATGGGCCATGTGAGCAATGTATCCCTTAACGGCTCCTACCAGAGCGGTGTGACTACCTATCCCGTGGTCGTGACCCTTGATGACATGGAGGGACTGCTGCCCGGCATGAATGTGGACGGCACCATCATACTTTCTGAGGCAGAGGATGTGCTTTACATACCTTCAGGCGGACTTCAGAGGGGGGATGTGGTCTATGTAAAGGATGACTCCATGCCCGCATCCATGCCGGATATGTCCGCTATAAGCGAGCGTGCCCTTGCGGAGGTGCCTGAAGGCTTTACGGCCGTAAAGGTGGAGACCGGACTGGTCACCGATGACTATGTGGAGATAGTTTCCGGACTTTCCGAGGGTCAGGAGATATATGTAAGCGAGACTGAAAGCAGCAGTATGGGCATGTTCGGCGGAATGACCATGACCTTTACCGGAGGTCCCGGCGGCGGAGGTCCCGGAGGAGGCGGCCCCGGCGGCGGAGGCATGAGGAGATAAGGCCATGAGCATTTTCAGTAAAAAAGAGATACTGAGCTTAAAATGGCCGAGACCGAAAGCAGCGAGGTCATGAAAAAAGGCCGGGCTAAGGATACGGATGAGAGCTATGATGACGACGGAGTGCTTCCGGGAGAGCCCCTTATAGAGCTTAAGGACATATATAAGATATATGTCATGGGCGGTGAGGAGGTCAGGGCCAATGACGGCATCACCCTCACCATCAATAAGGGCGAGTTCGTGGCCATAGTCGGAAAGTCCGGCTCGGGAAAATCCACGCTGATGAATATCATCGGAGCCCTCGACGTGCCCACCTACGGCGAATATATCCTTGCCGGTGAGGACACCTCAGAGATGACTGACGATGAGCTCTCAGAGATAAGGAACCGAAGGATAGGCTTCATCTTCCAGCAGTATAACCTGCTTATGAAGCTGAACCTGCTTGAAAACGTGGAGCTGCCCCTGCTTTATAAGGGCTACGGTAAGCGGGAGCGGGAGGAAGCTGCCATGGAGGCCTTAAGGCGAGTGGGCCTTGAGGAGAAATGGCGCAACACCCCCCACCAGCTTTCAGGAGGACAGCAGCAGAGGGTGTCCATAGCAAGGGCCCTTTGTGCAAGGCCTTCGATAATACTTGCGGACGAGCCCACCGGAGCCCTTGATTCAAGGACCTCAAGGGATGTGCTGGGACTTATCACTGAGCTCAATAAAGAGGGCAATACCATAGTCATGATAACCCATGACCCCTCCATAGCCATGTATTCAAGGCGTGTAGTGGAGATAATGGATGGCAGGATCATATTTGATGGAGATGTAAACGCTTATGCCGATCACCGAAAGCTTCAAAATGGCAATTAAATCTATATGGAGCAATAAGATGCGCTCCTTTTTGACCATGCTGGGCATCATCATCGGTGTGGCAGCGGTCATCATACTTGTGTCGGTGGTGAACGGCTATATGTCCACCATGATAGAGAGCTTCACGAGCATGGGCGTGGACAGGATAAATGTCTCCGTGAACAATATGAGCTCCCGAAGCCTTGACCCTGACGACATGTATGAGTTCTTTGATGAGCATTATGAGCTCTTTGAAAATATGACTCCCTCGGTCAATGTCTCCATGCCGCTGAAAAACGGCAGCGAGACCATGTCAAGCACCTCCATAGGAGGCTACAGCGAGGACTATATAGACATAGTGGATTATGACATAGCTTATGGCCGGAGCATAAGCTATGCTGACTGCGAGGCGGAGCGCAACGTGGCCGTCCTTGGCTACTATACCGCCCTTGAGCTCTTTGACAATGCTAATGAGGCCGTGGGAGAGAAGATAAAGATAGGAAACAATGCCTTTACGGTCATCGGCGTCATAGAGCGTCAGGATGAGGACGAGCTTGAGGAGGGAGGCACCGACGATTTCATATGGCTGCCCTATTCGGCTGCAACTAAGATGAACTTCAGCAGAAACGTCTCCTCCTACATCATCACCTCGAGGGACACGGACGATACGGAGGAGTGTACCGAGGCCATAGAGAGCTTTCTCTATGATATCTTTAAGAGCGATGATTTTTATAATGTCACTGCCAATTCCTCCCTGCTTGATGAAATGAATGAGCAGATAGGCATGCTCAGCATGATGCTGGGCGGTATAGCCGGCATATCCCTGCTCGTGGCAGGAGTCGGGGTCATGAATATCATGCTGGTGTCGGTCACGGAGCGTACAAAGGAGATAGGCATCAGGAAGGCCCTCGGCGCAAAGAAGGGCGTCATCATGCAGCAGTTCGTCATAGAGGCTGCAGTGACCTCCTCCATAGGCGGAGTGATAGGCATCATCGTGGGGGCCCTCGGGACCTCGGCTGTGGGCGGGGCCATAGGCATCAATGCGGTGCCGACCCTTGGGGCAGTGGCGGTGTCATTTTCCGTATCAGTGGGCATAGGACTGCTGTTCGGATATATGCCTGCAAGCAGGGCAGCGCTGCTCAATCCGATAGATGCGCTGAGGACAGATTAAAAAAAATATTAAAAAATACAGCTTAGCTCAATATAGCCGCTTTTTTCATTGCAGCTTTATTGCTTATTGCCATATTTTCCCGAGAGCTGTCTGAGAATGAACTGCGAAGCAGTCTCATTCGAGTTTCGCAGGGAAAATATACCTCTTAAATATTCATGGCAAAAGCAATAAAGGCAATGATTTGGCTATCAGAGCTAAGCTGTATTCTTTTATTTTATTGTTTTATTTATGCAATATGTGCCTCTGTGACGAAGGCATCGTATATGGCCCTGATGGCATTGTCCATGTCCTCTGAGGATACGCCGACGAGGATGTTTATCTCATCGAAGGCCTGTATCATTATCTTGACATTGACATCGTTTTTGGCAAGGGCAGTAAAGAGCCTTCCTGAGGTACCGATACGGTTTGACATATTGCGGCCCACGGTGGCTATGAGGGCAAGGTCCGGAATGAACTTGACATCATCGGGCTCCGCCTTTTCCTTTATCTCGGCTATAAGGTCATATAGACAATTCTTTATATAGCGTTCCTGTACGACCATGGCTATGGAGTCTATGCCGCTGGGGATATGCTCCACGCTGATGCCGTACTTCTCAAATACGGACAGTATCTTTCTGCAGAAGCCCACGGATTCAGGCATATTGCGCTTATTGAAGGAGAGGGCGCAGAAGCCCTTCTTGCCTGCGATGCCGGTGATGGCTGTCTTGGAATTGTCCTTGGGTATGGTGTCAAGGATGATGGTGCCCTTGTCCATGGGACGGTTGGTGTTGAGTATATTGATGGGGATGTTGGCCTCCTTCACCGGGAATACCGCATCCTCGTGGAGGACGCTGGCTCCCATGTAGGAGAGCTCCCTCAGCTCGGCATAGGTTATCTTTTCTATGCCTAAGGGGTCCTTGACTATACGGGGGTCTGCCATCAGAAAGCCTGATACATCGGTCCAGTTTTCGTAGAGGTCAGCATGGAGGCAGCGGGCCAGTATGGAGCCGGTGATGTCGCTTCCGCCCCTTGACATGACCTTGATGCTGCCGTCGGGAGTGGTGCCGTAGAAGCCCGGCAGCACGAAGCGGTCGTGGTCCTTCATAATGAAGCGGAGGTTTTCATCGGTGGCATCAAAATCGATGCTGCCGTCATAG
This sequence comes from Candidatus Avilachnospira avistercoris, assembly GCA_018714145.1. Classification (GTDB taxonomy): domain Bacteria; phylum Bacillota; class Clostridia; order Lachnospirales; family Lachnospiraceae; genus Avilachnospira; species Avilachnospira avistercoris. The sequence goes on along the minus strand of DVNS01000058.1, from coordinate 17,514 downwards.
TTTATCTTGATGACATCAGCCGCATCCACGAAGGGGAAGCGGAGATAGTCAGCCATCATACGGGAGGTGAAGTATTCGCCGCGGCTCACCAGCTCATCCACGCTCAGCTTAGGTATGCGCTCTGCGAGCTCATCCAGTTCCTTTTCAATATTGAGGGAGAGGCCGAGCTCATTTTTAATGTCTATGAAGCGCTTTCTTATGATGTCAAATATCCCGTGGTAGTCCACATGATACTCCACATGGGCATGGCAGAGATAGAGAAGGTCTGTTATCTTATTATCCTCCTTGTCTGCCTTGCCTGCCGCAGATATGACGACGAAGCGCCTCGCCTCGTCTGACTCTATGATATCCTTTACCTTTTTGAACTGCTCCGCATTGGCCACGGAGCTTCCGCCGAATTTGGTTATCTTTATCATGACTTTTGCTGCCTTAGGGCAGGCCCTTTCTTAAATATTTGAATAATACTAAACTGGATTTTATCATCCAAAAACTTAAAGCATATAGAGTTCCTGCAAGACTTCTGTCTTTTTGACTGTCTTTTAGCAAGGGCTTTCGACAGAAGTTTTGCAGCATGGACAGCTTATTGATACTTAAAGCTCGAAATAAAAGCTTTTTCCCTCTGCCTTGGCCTTTGCTGCAGCCTCAGCCACTACTGTATCGGTAAGCAGCTCTCCGCCCACATGGCAGCGGCCTGAAAGGAGCTCAGGCTTATACTGGAGCTCATTTTCAAAGCTGCGATAGAAGGCCATGGAATCTCCGTAGAGTACATTTTCAACGTCCCGTACCACTGCATCTGCAGTCGGGTCTCCGCCGGCGCCCTGACCGTAAAATTTAAGCTCGCCCACATAATTTCCGGTGAAGGAAACGATGTTGAAATTGAGGGGAACATTGGCCTCCATGCTGTCCTTGGGAAGGAGCACGGGGACCACAGCAAGGGCATAAGAGGAGCCCTCCAGTTTAGAGATGCCCATAAGCTTTATGGTCTTTCCCTCGGAGGCAAAGCGATCCATGTCCTCCTTAGTGATGGACTCGATGCCTATCATGGGGATATCATCCGTCAGATAGCCGTTATATGCAAGGGAGGAGAGGATAAGTATCTTGTTCCTTACGTCAAATCCGCTTACATCGGCAGTGGGGTCAGCTTCCGCATAGCCGAGGCGCTGTGCCTCCTTGAGAGCATCGCCGTAGCTCATGCCTTCCTTCTGCATCATATAAAGGATGTAGTTCGTAGTGCCGTTCAGTATGCCGGAGATGCTGTCTATCTCATCAAGCTTTCCCACACGCATGAGCTCCTCGATGACGGGTATCCCTCCGCCGCAGGAGGCCTCGTAAAGGAGCCTTACGCCGTGCTCCTTTGCAAGCTCATTGAGCTCTTTGAAGGATGAACAGATGGCGGCCTTATTGGAGCTGACCACGGACTTTCCTGAGGACAGGGCTTCCTTTATGTATTCAGAGGAGGGATGTATGCCGGGAAGGGCATCCACCACGAGCTCTATCTCAGGGTCCTGAAGGATAATGGAGGGCTCGGATACCATGCAGTCCTCCGTGAGCCTGTCCGGAAGCTCGAGGATATATTTGACTGTGATTCCGTCCACCTCCTTAAGGAGCTTATGGACGTTCCGGCCTACGGTGCCGTAGCCAAGTATAGCTAAATTCATATTTCCTCCATTTTTAAATAGTATTTTTTGCTGCCGAGGCTTTGCAGGACTTCAGCTGAAAAAGCAAAGTGCCAAAGTCACAGTCAGAAGCTCAGCAGAGTTTTCAGGCTGCCTGAATATAAAATATGTGCAGGCAAAATAAATATTTCCTAAAAAATAACACAGCAAAGTTAAAATAACAAGCAAAAGGAAGAAAAATGTGGTATCATGGTGACTAAATTATTGTTTTCGGAATATCGTCAGGGCATCAGGAGATATCAGCTTATACCTATGACCTGACAGGATGGAGAGAAACATGAGATATCATAGCACGAGAGCTAAGGAGGACTTTTATAGTCCCAAGGAAGCGGTACTCAAGGGACTTTGCGACGACGGCGGACTGTTCGTCACTGATGAGCTGCCAGAGGACGGCATAGACTTGGGTGAGCTTTTTAAGACCGATTATAAGAGCCTTGCCCTTGATATCATGGGCAGATTTTTTGATGATATTCCCAGGGAGGAGCTTAAAAAGGCGATATCAGAGGCCTATGACGGCAAATTTATGAGCAGCTTGGTCACGCCCCTTACAGAGATAGGCGACGACTGGCTTTTGGAGCTTTATCACGGTCCTACGCAGGCCTTCAAGGACGTGGCCCTCTGTATGCTTCCCAAGCTAATGAGCCTTGCCCTTAAGGACAGGGACGAGCGCATCATGATAGTGACCGCCACCAGCGGAGATACGGGAAAGGCTGCACTGTCAGGCTTTCAGGACGCAGAGCATATTGCCATAACCGTATTTTATCCCCATCAGGGAGTAAGCGATATACAGTATCTTCAGATGGCTACTCAGGAGGGGAGCAATGTATTCGTGGGCGCAGTTAAGGGCAATTTTGATGACTGCCAGACCGAGGTGAAGGAAATATTTTCATCTAAGGAGGCCGAAAAGCTCCTTTCGGAGGGGGTACATCTCTCCAGCGCCAATTCCATCAATATAGGCCGCCTCGTGCCTCAGATAGTTTATTATGCCGATGCTTACAGGCAGCTCCTCATGAGGGGAGAGATAGAGCTTCATGATAAGGTGGACTTCTGCGTGCCCACCGGAAACTTCGGCGATGTGCTGGCAGGCTATCTGGCCAAGCGCATGGGACTGCCCATCGGTAAGCTCATAGTGGCCAGCAATGACAATAAGATACTTACGGACTTCCTCAGCACCGGAGTATATGATAAGCGCAGGGAATTTAAAAAGACCATTTCTCCGAGCATGGATATCCTGGTGTCCTCAAACCTTGAGAGGCTCCTTTACTACGAATCAGGCGGAGACGCAGAGCTTGTGGCAAGGCTCATGTCGGATCTAAAGGAAAAGGGAGTATTTGAGATAGATAAGGAGCTCCTTGCCCGCATACGGGAGATCTTCGACTGCGGCTATGCCGATGAGGCAGAGGCAAGGAGGACTATAAGGGAGGCCTACGGCTCCTATGACAGGGTCATCGACCCCCATACTGCGGTAGCCCTCTGCGTGGCGGAAAAATATAAAAAGAAAAGGGCCAAGGAGGGCAATGTAAGACCCCTTATAGTGCTTTCCACGGCAAGCCCTTATAAATTTGCAAGGGATGTGTATGAGTCCATCTTTGGAGCTCCTCGTGGGGAGTCAGACAGTCCTTCTGATGAGGAAGCAAGGAAGGCTGGGGCAGCTTCGGGTGAGGGAACTCTGGAAGGAAGGCAGGAAACTAAGGAAGGCGGAGAGCCGGACGGCTTTTACTATATGGAGATGCTCTACCAGCGCACCAAGGAGCCCATACCGAAGCCTCTCTCAGAGCTTAGGAAAAAGGAGATACGCCATAAGGCCGTGCTCCGAAGGGATGAGATGGCAGGCTTCGTCTATGACAATGCCAAGGTGCTTAAGCCAGAGGGGAGGAACTCATGATAAATATAAGGGTGCCGGCTACCACGGCAAATATGGGACCGGGCTATGACGTGCTCGGAGCCGCCCTCAGCCTTTATGCTGATTTCAGTGCAGAGCTTGCGCCGAAGCTTGGCATAGAGGGCTGTCCAAGGGAGTTTCAGAATGAGGATAACCTTGTGATAAGGAGCTATAAAAGGGCCTTGGAGCTTTGCGGAAGGGGGTATGAGCCCCTTCATCTCAGCATAGATACCAAGGTGCCCATAGCAAGGGGCCTTGGCTCCAGCTCCACCTGTATAGCGGCAGGAGTCATGGCTGCAGACAGACTCCATGGCTTGGGCCTTTCCAAGGGGGAGATAGTGGATATCTGCACCGGCATAGAGGGCCATCCTGACAATGTGGCTCCGGCCGTGCTCGGAGGCGTGGTGGCAGGCTTTTCAGATGGACAGAGGATACATACCATCCAGTATGTGCCGGATAAAAGCTGGCGCTTCGTGACCGTCATACCGGATTATGAGGTCAGGACCGAGGAAGCAAGACGGGTCGTAAAAAAGGAGATAGCTCTTTCCGAGGGCATATATTCCACGGGACATGTCCTTGGACTTGTGAGGGCCCTCGAAACAGGCGATGAGGAGCTTCTTTCAGCCTCCTGCAGGGACATACTTCATGAGCCTTATAGGAAGGGACTTATAGCAGATTACGAAAGGGCAAAGGACATAGCCCTTGGTTCAGGAGCCTGTACCTTTTTCATCAGCGGCTCCGGCTCCACGATGATGGCGGCAGTAAAGGCGGGAGAGGTGGAAAAAGCAGTTTTCAATGCCCTTTCAGAGGCCTTTGGCTCCTATGAGGTGCTGAGCCTTTCCATCTGCCATGAGGGAGCTTCGATTGGATAAGAACGTTCATTTTCAGGTACCAGATATGTTTTAAGTTTTTGGATAATAAAGTTGGGTCTTTAGTATTATATAAACGGAAATATCTGTTCAGGCTGATATGAAGCACATCGTAAGGCAAAAGCGAGAGGCGGAGTATTCAGCAGTTTTGACTGGTTATTGGAGATTTAAGGACGGACAGTGAATTTAGGAGGAGACACATCATGATGATAAGCAGAGCCATGCAGGAGCAGCTTTCGGGCAACTCTACCATAAGACTTATGTTTGCCGAGGGCAAGGAGATGGCAAAGAAAGTGGGTGCGGAAAATGTTTTTGATTTTTCCATCGGCAATCCCAGCGTGCCGGCTCCGGAGGCGGTAAATGCTTCCATAAAGCAGATAGTTGATGAGGAGGACAGCGTATACCTCCACGGCTATATGGCCAATGAGGGCTATCCCGAGACGAGAAAGGCCGTGGCAGATTCCCTCAATAAAAGATACGGCACCCATTATCATGAGGGCAATATCATCATGACCACAGGTGCGGCAGGCGGACTCAATGTTGCCTTAAAGACCCTGCTCAATGAGGGGGATGAGGTCATCACCTTTAAGCCCTATTTCCTTGAGTACGGACAGTATGCAGGAAACTACGGCGGAAGGCTTGTGGCCGTGGCGACCGATGCCGAGACCTTTCTTCCCGACCTTGAGGCTCTTTCAAAGGCCATAAACGAAAAGACGAAGGCAGTTATCATCAATACTCCCCACAATCCTACGGGAGTCATCTATGGGGATGAGACACTTGAGTCCCTTTCAAAGGTGCTTAAAGAGGGAAGCTCACGCATAGGACATCCCATCGTGCTCATCTCTGATGAGCCCTACAGGGAACTCTGCTATGACGGCCTTGCCCAGCCTTGGGTGGCCTCATATTATCCCGATACCATAGTCTGCTATTCCTTCTCGAAGTCCCTTTCCCTTCCGGGAGAGCGAGTGGGATATGCCGTGGTGCCGGATGAGCTCTGTGAGCATGAGGATATCTTCCGCTGCATGGCCATTGCGACCCGTACCCTTGGCATGATGAATGCCCCGGGCATCATGCAGAAGGTCATAGAGCGCTGCATAGATACGGATATCAGTGCAAATATCGCCGCCTACGATAAAAACAGGAAGCTGCTCTACGGCATACTTAAGGACGCCGGATTTGAGGCGGTATATCCTTCAGGAGCATTTTATATATGGATAAGGACGCCGAAGGGATATACGGATCAGGAGTTCTGCGGCATCTGCAAGAAGCACTATGTGCTCATCGTTCCGGGAAGCTCCTTTGACGGAGCCGGAAACATGAGGGCTGCCTACTGTGTATCTGAGGATATGATACGCCGCTCCGAGGGCGCATGGAAGGAGATAGCAAAGGAGTGCGGCATATCAAAAAAATAACTTTACAATATCGGGAACTTGTGCTAATCTTTAAAAAGATTTTTTATAGGAGCTATAGATGCAGTCATTCATGTTTGCAGCAGCATATTACTTTTATTACTTTACCAAGAAAGGTAGGGTTTGTGGTTTTGCTGCTTGAGCATGAGGCATTTGGCTTCGGAACGTAGGAAGTATTTGAGGGGCTTCGCAGTAAAACTGCGGAGCCTTTTTTAGTCCGGTGAAGGAGCCCCAAGGGAGCTCAAAAGTCACATTTAAAGGAGAACAGCTATGATACTGGTACTTAAGGAAAATGCTTCAAAGGCGCAGATAGATAACCTTATAGCCTGGCTTAAGGGCATGGGTGTGGAGACCCACTTAAGTAAGGGCACCTATCAGACCATCTTAGGCCTTATAGGCGATACCTCAGGCCTTGACGAGGATATGCTTTCGAGCCTTGATTTCGTGGAGACGGTAAAGCGCATAAGGGAGCCCTTCAAAAATGCCAACAGAAAGTTCCATCCTGATGATACGGTGGTGGAGATAAACGGCAGGAAGATAGGCGGAGGCAATTTCCAAGTCATCGCCGGTCCCTGTTCAGTGGAATCTGAGGAGCAGATAACCTTCATAGCCGGTGAGGTCAAGAAGGTGGGAGCAGGACTCCTCAGGGGAGGCGCCTTCAAGCCCCGTACCTCTCCCTACGCCTTCCAAGGCTTGGGAGATGACGGCATCAGGCTCCTTATGGAGGCAAGGAAGGCCACGGGACTTCCCATAGTTACCGAGATAATGGACGCAGGTCATATCCCCATGTTTGAGGAGTGCGTGGACGTGATACAGGTCGGCGCAAGGAATATGCAGAACTTTGAGCTCTTAAAGGAGCTTGGAAAGCTCAATAAGCCCATACTCCTTAAGAGGGGACTTGCAAATACCATACAGGAGCTTTTGATGAGCGCTGAGTATATCATGGCAGGGGGCAATCATCAGGTCATCCTCTGTGAGAGGGGCATCAGGACCTTTGAGACCTATACGAGAAATACCCTCGACCTCTCAGCCATACCGGTCATAAAGGAGCTTTCCCATCTGCCGGTGGTCATAGACCCGAGCCATTCCACGGGACATTCCAGATTTGTGGCTTCCATGTCCCTTGCGGCAGCAGCGGCAGGAGCCGACGGCCTTATCATAGAGGTACACAACGACCCTCAGCACGCCCTCTGCGACGGACCCCAGTCCATCACGCCGGAGGCATTTGCAGAGCTGATGAAGGATATCAGAAGGATACTTGAGGTAGTAGGAAAGAAGATAGAGCTTCCCGAGGACTAAGGCAAAGAGGAGAATGACATGCCATTTACAGACAGAGAGGAACGAAGGGATATATATGAGGTCATAGGCATAGCCGGCTTGGGCCTTATAGGAGGCTCCATGGCAAAGGCCATAAAGGAGCAGACGGGCTCAAGGGTACTTGGCTTTGATAAAAATGAGGCCGTGCTCCAGAGCGCCCTTTTGGAGGGGAGCATAGACGGAGTCCTTTCAAAGGACAATATCTCCTCCTGCAGGCTCATCCTCATAGCCCTTTATCCGAGGGCCTGTGTGGACTTCGTGACGGAGCACAGGGAGCTCATCCGTAAGGACGCCATGGTCATAGACCTATGCGGAGTAAAGACCGCAGTCATAAAGCCCCTTATCCCTGTGGTGGAGGCCTCGGACTTTGAATATATCGGAGGCCATCCCATGGCAGGCACTGAAAAGACCGGATATTTTAATTCAAGGGGCGACCTCTTCAAACGGGCCTCGATGATACTGGTTCCGGTGAAGAACTCTGAGGAGAGCCTTGAGCGGGCGGAAAGCTTCTTTATGAGCCTTGGCTTCGGCGAGACGGTGAGGACCGATATGGAGGCCCATGACCGCATCATCGCCTTTACCTCCCAGCTTGCCCATGTGGTCTCCAATGCCTATGTCAAGAGTCCTACTGCGAGGCTGCATTATGGATATTCCGCAGGCAGCTACAGGGACCTTACCAGGGTGGCATGGCTGAATGAAAAGATGTGGGCCGAGCTCTTTGTGGATAACAAAGAGGCCTTAAGCGATGAGATAGACAGGCTCATCGAGGACCTAAGGGAGTATTCAAGCCTGATAAGGGAAGGAAGACAGGAGGAGCTCAGGGCTCTCCTTAAGGAGGGCCGCCTTCAGAAGGAAATGATAGACCGCAGGGAGGAGCTGTAGATATGGAAAGGGTTCAGGTAGGGGCCTCAAAAAAATATGAGGTCCTTATAGGAAGGAACATACTTAAGCAGAGCGGAGAGCTCATAGCCGCGGTAAAAAAGCCCTGCAGGGCCGTACTGGTTACCGATGACATAGTAGAGGGACTTTACGCTGATAAGGTGGAGGAGAGCCTCAGAGGTGCCGGCTTTTCCGTGGTGCGCTTCGTATTCAAGAATGGAGAGCGCCAGAAGAGCATGGAGACATTTTCAGCCCTCCTTGACTATATGGCGGAAAACAGCATCACGAGGACGGACTTAGCCATAGCCTTGGGAGGCGGTGTCTGCGGAGACCTCTGCGGATTTGCTGCAGCCTGCTACCTAAGGGGCATAGACTATGTGCAGATACCGACCACCCTGCTTGCGGCGGTGGATTCCTCAGTGGGAGGAAAGACTGCCATAGACATAACAGCGGGCAAGAACCTCGTGGGAGCCTTCCATCAGCCCATACTGGTGATATGCGATGCGGATACCTTGGAGACCCTGAAGCCTGAGACCTTTGCGGATGGAGCTGCGGAATCGATAAAATACGGAGTGCTGACCGATGCAGGGATGTTTGAGGCATTTTCCTCAGGCAGGGCCAAGGCTGAGATAGAGCATATCATAAAGAGGGCAGTAGAGATAAAGAGCTCCTATGTGGAGCAGGATGAGTTTGATACGGGACTTCGTATGTTCCTGAATCTGGGACATACGGCAGCCCATTCCATAGAAAAGCTGAGCGATTTTTCCGTAAGCCATGGACATGCAGTGGCTGTAGGTATGGTCATAGTCTCAGATATCTCAGTGAGCATGGGGCTTATGAGTGCCGAGGACGCAAGGTGCATCAGGGATACCTTGGTGATGAATGGGCTTCCCATAAGCACTGAGTTTGACGGAAGGGCCCTTGGAGAGGCCGCCCTTTCGGATAAAAAAAGGGCCGGAGACATGCTCAGCCTGATACTTCCGGAGGGCATCGGAAGGTGCAGGATAGAAAAGGTCAGGGCTGGGGAGCTTTCGGAGCTGTTTTCCAGATCAAAGGCCGTAGGTATAAGAGCTGAAACAGACTAAGGAAAGAAGGAGCTTTGCTTTGAAGGTAAGACTAAGAAGGTCACATATTAAGGGAGATCTTTCGGCCATGTCCTCCAAGTCTGATGTGCACAGGGCACTGATATGTGCCGCATTTTCAGATGATGAATGCCTGATACGGACCAACTGTATCTCAGATGATATGGCTGCCACCATGGGCTGTCTCAATGCCGTCGGAGCGGACATAAGCTATGATGAGGCAGAGGGCGGATTTTTGGTAAGGCCCCTGAGGGGTCCGGTACGGGAGGGTCTCATAGAGGCAGATTGCGGAGAGAGCGGCTCCACGCTGAGGTTTTTGATACCGGTATTTTCCGCCATAGCAGCCAATGTAAGATTTTTGGGCAGGGGAAAGCTTCCGGAGAGGCCTGTCTCCGTCATACTTTCTGAGTTAAGAAGGCACGGGGCCAAGGTAGAAGGGGATAAGATGCCGTTTACCATAGCAGGAAGGGCGAGCTCCGGGGAGTATGAGCTTCCCGGGGATGTGAGTTCCCAGTTTATAACGGGACTTTTGCTTTCCTTCCCCCTTATGGAAGGAAACTCGCTCCTGAGGCTCAGCACAGAGCTTCAGTCCTCACCCTATGTGGATATGACCATGGACACCATGAGCCGCTTCGGAGTAAGGATAAAAAGGAAAGACCGGAGCTTCAGCTATGAAAAGGGTCAAGCTTCGTCAGGATATAAAAGCCTCGGCATCTATGAGGCAGACGGTGACTGGTCCAATGCAGCCTTTTTCCTTGCGGCCAATGCCATTTACGGAGCGGAGGAGATAAGGCTCAGGGGCCTCAGGCAGGACTCCATTCAGGGGGATAAGGCCATAGCAAGCATACTTTCTGAGCTTGAGGGCGGAGTAGATGTGACGATGGATGCCTCTGAGGTGCCGGATCTGGTACCCATCGTGGCTGCTGCCATGGCTCTTTTTCCGGGAGAACACAGGATAGTCAATGCCGGAAGGCTCCGCATAAAGGAGTCGGACAGGCTGAGGGCCATAAGCGAAGGCCTCACAGGGCTCGGAGCCTCGGTGACGGAGCTTCCCGAGGGACTTATCATAAACGGCAGGAATGAGCTTAAGGGCGGAGCCACGGTCTCCTCCTTCAATGACCACAGGATAGCCATGGCTCTTTCCATAGCAGCCCTTTTCTGCAGGGAAGAAGTGCTCATAGACGGGGCCGAGGCGGTCAATAAATCCTTTCCGTCCTTCTTTACTGAGCTCAGGAGGCTGGGTGCGGACTTGGAAATAATTGAGGCTTAAGAATAGGGGCTTAAAGTAATAGAGGCTTAAGGAAAGCAGAGCTATCAATAATTGCGATTTAAGCAAGATAGATATTAAGCAGGACCAAGACTTAAGCACAAAGGAGATATATGTCATCGATATTTGGAGATAGGATAAGGGTATCAGTTTTCGGGCAATCCCATTCTGATGCCATAGGGGCAGTTCTGGACGGGGTGCCCGCCGGAGAGAGGATAGAGCTTCCGCTGCTTCGAAGGTTCATGGAGCGCAGGGCTCCGGGACGCAGCAGCCTTTCTACGACGAGGAAGGAGGCGGATGAATTTGAGCTCCTCTGCGGCTTCCTGCCTGATACTGAGGACGGAGCTTCGGTAATAAGCTGCGGAGCTCCCATAGCGGCCATCATAAGGAACAGGGATCAGCGTTCCAAGGACTACGAGGAGCTTAAGCGGGTGCCGAGACCCGGACATGCTGACCTTACCGCAGAGATAAAGTATAAGGGCTTTCAGGATGTCAGGGGCGGAGGACATTTTTCGGGCAGACTGACGGCTCCCCTCTGTTTTGCCGGAGGCATCGCCAAGCAGATACTTGAAGCTAAGGGAATATATATAGGAGCTCATATCGAGCGCATAGGCAGTGTCAGCGAGCCCCGCTACGATGCCCTGAAGCTTACGAAGGAGGAGCTTCTGTCCGCACAGTTCAGGGTATTTCCGGTCAATGACAGAGCCATCGGAGAGCAGATGAAGGAGCTCATCGAGGCTGCCCGCATGGACTGCGACTCCGTGGGAGGAGTGGTGGAATGCGGAGTGCTGGGACTTCCGGCAGGCCTTGGAGAGCCCATGTTTGACGGAGTGGAAAATCGGCTTGCAGCTGCCATCTTCGGCATACCTGCGGTAAAGGGCCTTGAGTTCGGAGAGGGCTTTTCTGCAGCCCTGCTTCATGGAAGTGAGCACAATGACCCCTATCGCATGGCGGAGGACGGAAGCATAGTCTATGAGAGCAATCATGCAGGAGGCATACTCGGAGGCATAAGCACCGGCATGCCGATAGTATTCCGCTGTGCCTTTAAGCCTACGCCCTCAATATCGAAGCCTCAGGACTCCATAGACATAAAGGCGCATGAGGACAGGGAGCTTATCATAAAGGGCAGGCATGACCCCTGCATAGTCCCCAGGGCAGTGCCGGTGGTGGAGGCGGTGACAGCCCTCTGCATATATGACCTGCTGCTTTCAGGACGCTGAGCATATAACAATTCAAGGAAATAATTCAAGAAAGGAACTACTACATTATGGACCTTAAGGAAGCAAGAGAGAAGATAGACAGCATAGACGACGAGATGACAAGGCTGTTTGTGGAGCGCATGAACACGGCTAAGGAGATAGCCGCTTATAAGGCCGAGCATAAGCTTCAGGTATTTGACAGGGAGCGGGAGAGGGCAGTACTCAACCGTATAGAGGATAAGGTGGGCCCTGAGCTTGAGTCCTATGCAAATGTGCTCTATTCCACCCTTTTTGATGTGAGCAGATCCTATCAGCACAGGAGCCTTAAGACCGAGTCAAAGCTTGGCGAGGAGATAAACAAGGCTCTTGCAGAGACACCGGCGGTATTTCCCGGAAGGGCGATAGTCGCTTGTCAGGGAGTGGAGGGCTCCTATACCCAGTCTGCCTGCGACAGGCTTTTCAATACTCCGTCCATAATGTATTTCAATAATTTCAAGAGCGTATTTCAGGCCGTGGAGAGCGGACTCTGCCGTTACGGTGTGCTGCCCATCGAAAACAGTACCGCAGGCTCCGTAAATGAGGTCTATGACCTGATGAAGAAGCATAAGTTCTATATAGTCCGCAGCACCAAGCTTCAGATAACCCACAGCCTCCTTGCAAAGAAGGGCACGAAGCTCTCGGACGTAAAGGAGATATATTCGAAGGATATAGCCCTTGACCAGTGCAGTGACTATCTGGGCAGCTTAAAGGGAGTCAAGCTCAAGGTGTGTGAAAATACTGCTACCGCAGCCCGCATGGTCTCCGAGTCGGACAGAAATGACGTGGCCTGCGTATCCTCAAGGAACTGTGCAGAGCTCTATGGTCTTACTTCCCTTTGCGACGGCATACAGAATAACGAAAATAACTATACTAGGTTCATCTGCATCTCAAAGAACCTTGAGATATACCCCGGCTCTGATAAGACGAGCCTTATGTTCTCCGTGCCCCATAAGCCCGGTTCCCTTTATCATGTGGTATCCAGGTTCTCAGCCCTTGGGCTGAATCTTACCAAGCTGGAGAGCCGTCCCATGCCCAATACGGACTTCCAGTTCCTGTTCTATTTTGATTTGGATGCCAATATCCATGATGAGAAGGTTCAGAGGCTGCTCTGCGAGTTCGATGACGAGTATGAGCGCTTCACCTACTTCGGAAGCTACATGGAGACTACGTGATAGCATGACAGCAGATGTATCCTGAATCCGCACAGGATATTTTTCAGGAGTAGAGGCACATCGGAGCATCGGACAGGTAAGATTAAGACAGGCTTTATCAGGAAATGATATTTATGAAGAACAAGCACATCAAATTCGGACTTTTAGGGCAAAGGCTTCCCTACAGCTTTTCGCCGGAGATACACGGACTTCTCGGCAACAGGGACTACGCTCTTATAGAGCTTGAGCCCTCGGAGCTTGAGGAGTTCATGAGGGAGGGGAGCTTCCTTGGCATCAATGTGACCATACCCTATAAAAAGGCAGTTATCCCCTATCTCTCTGAGATATCCGAAAGGGCAGGGCGCATAGGTTCGGTCAATACCATAGTAAGGCGCAGTGACGGAAGCCTATACGGGGACAATACGGACTATCTGGGGCTTTCCTATCTCCTTAGCCATGCCGGCATAGACATAAAGGGAGAGCAGGTGCTGATACTTGGAAGCGGCGGTACCTCCCTTACTGCAAGGACTCTATGTGAGGACCTTGGAGCAGCGAGTATAGGCATAGTTTCAAGGTCCGGAAGCCTTAATTATGACAATGTCTCTGAGCGGCAGGACACCACGGTCATCATCAATACCACCCCCGTAGGCACCTATCCGGACAATGGTAAAGCTCCCATAGATATCAACCAGTTTCCAAGACTCAAGGCCGTGGCCGATGTGATATATAATCCAAGGCGTACAAGGCTCATCAGCGCTGCGGAGGAGAAGGGGCTCAGGGCTGCCTCGGGGCTTCGTATGCTGATAGCTCAGGCCGTATATGCCCATGAGCTCTTTTTCGGGACAAAGGCGCCTGAGGGCATCATAGAGGATATCTATAAAAGGCTTAAAAACAGGCTCCTTGATATCTGCCTCATCGGTATGCCGGGCTGCGGAAAAAGCACCATCGCAAGGGAGCTTTCAAGGCTCTGCGCCAAGGAGCTCCTTGATACCGACAGCGTCATAGAGCAGGAGGCAGGAAGGACCATACCGGAGATATTTGAGACCTTCGGAGAGGAGCATTTCCGTGTGCTTGAGACCGAGGCCTGCAGGGCCTGCGGCAAGGAGACAGGAAAGGTCATAGCCACAGGCGGAGGGGTGGTGCTGAGACCTGAAAATATGCTGGCCCTGAAGCAGAACGGCGTGATAGTATTTTTGGAGCGTGAGCTTTCTGAGCTTTCCATGGACGGAAGGCCCCTTTCAAAGAGCAGGGAGGAGCTTTCCCGCATCTATGAGGCGAGGATAGATAAGTACAGGGCCTATGCGGATATCGTTATTGAAAATGAGGATGAGCCAAGCCTTGTGGCAGAAAGGATAAGGGATAGGGTATATGAAGCTGCTGATTATTAATGGACCGAATATCAATATGCTCGGCATCAGGGAAAAGGGCATATATGGAGACGAGAGCTATGAGGCTCTGCTTAGCTTCATAAAGAAGGTCTGCGATGAAAATGGCATAGAGGCGGAATTCTTCCAGTCCAACCATGAGGGCGCCATAGTGGACCGCATACAGGAGGCCTATGGCAAGGTGGACGGCATCGTCATCAATCCCGCCGCCTATACCCATACCAGCGTAGCCATACTGGATGCCTTAAAGGCTGTCAGCATACCCTGCTGCGAGGTGCACCTTTCAAACATATATGAGAGAGAGGAGTTCAGACACCATTCCTATATATCCATGGCCGCAGAAAAGACTTTCTATGGAGAGGGCTTTAAGGGGTATGAAAAGGCAGTCATGTACCTTAAGGATCGGTATGGAAAGACCTGATCCGGTTTTTGCATTGCAAAATACTGAGTTTGATTTAAATGACCAAGGAGCAGGATATGATCACATTTAAGGAAAAGAAGGATCACACAGAGGAGACTTTGAGTATAGCGATAGAAAAGGCCAGGGAGCTTGGGACCTCTATCGTGATAGCATCCAATACTGGTAGGACGGCAGAGAGGCTCGTTGGCATGCTTTTTGAGACTGGAGCTCAGGTGCCGGTGGTGGTAGTCACTGCGGTATATGGCATGAGAGAGCCTGGCGTCAACCAGTTCCCCGAGGAAAAGCGGAAAGAGCTTTTGGAAAAAGGCGTAAGGATAGTTACGGCGGCCCACGCCTTAAGCGGAGCCGAGAGGGCTTTTTCAAATAAATTCCATGGACAGGGCCCCATCGAGATCATGGCTCATACGCTGCGTATGTTTTCCCAGGGGGTAAAGGTAGGCGTTGAGTGCGCTACCATGGCCCTGGATGCCGGAGCCATCGACTATTCAAGGCCTGTGGTGGCTGTGGGAGGCACAGGCGGCGGGGCGGATTCCGCCATCGTGCTGACGCCCAGCTATACCCACAGCATACTTGATACCAGGGTGCATGAGATATTGTGCAAGCCCTATTGAGCCTAGGCTCAGTACCTGCCAAGCCCTTTAAGATAATAATATAGTGCTTCTACGAAGCGGCGGTCAGACCGGGAGTTCAGTGGATCCACGTTCAGCCTGTCCTTTATCTTCTGATAACGGTACATCATGGTGTTTTTGTGGATATAAAGCCTGTCTGCCGCCGCTTTCAGGTTCCAGTTTGTATTTAGAGCGGCATCCATGGTCTCCATAAAGCTTTTCTTAAAGCGGTCCTCAAGTATGGAGTCATATTCTCCCAGGGCATGCTGCAGCTCGCGCATCGGCAGCAGGGAATCCGTATATTCCCCTATATGGTCATAGAAGAAGATGGCATGACTTTTAGTATTGATATTGCGTTCAAGCCATTTGCAGTGCTCATAGGCGTGACAGTACCTGCCGAAGCCCTGCTGTATGCTTCCGACATAGATCAGGAAGCGTATATCATGCTCCCTTAAGTGCCTGAGGCTTTGGGAGAGGTATTCACCTATAAGGTATTTGTAATCTGACAGCACGGTCTCATTTTCCGGCAGGGTCTTGAAGATAAGAAGATGGGCCGGTATATCCCGATCACCAGGATCATTTAATACAAAGCTTATATCCTCCTTGGTATGCAGGGGGCTTGATTTAAGTATCCTTAGTATCTCCTCGATATCTCCAGTTTCAAAACGGCACAAAAGAGCTATGCGATGATAGGACTCAGAATAATTCAGCTGAGCAGCTATACTGCGGAGCTCGGATATATCAGCCTGCCCTTCAGAGGTAAGCATCTGTATGAATTTTTCCTTTTGAGAACGCTTGATACGCTGATCCTCTGCCTTAAGCTCATACTGTACCATCTCCTCAAGGGCTATCCTTATGATGAGAGCGATGGGCCTGACCTGGTCAGGATGGCCGGTCACGCCTACGACCCCTATCCGGTCGCTGCCGATCTGCACCACTGAATTGACCCCGGCCTTTACCCCGGGAAGATCGCTGTCGCTATAGGTCTCCAATACATTTGAACTGCTGTGGATGATCTGATATGTGGCGTCATGATAGGTACCCACTCGGCTTGGGTCGCGGCTGGCAATGATCATGCCCCGCTGATCCATCACATTGATGTTATAGGCAGTGTATTCTGAAAAGCGTTCGATAAAGCGTTTTGCAAATTCTGCTTCTATTGTTACCATGAAACATACCTCTTAAAATTATTTTTAGCCCGGACTTTTGTTTAAATAGACTATGACTCTCAGGCCTGCTGATGATCTTTTGGGCTTATATTACTAATCTTTTTGGAGATAAAAATATTTTCTTCGATAGGTTTTGACCGGTATATAGTATTGATATACATTAACTATGCTCTGTTGGCAAGCCTTTTTGTGATAAAAGCACAAAAATCCTCTTATTTTTAATAGCTCCGTGATAATGGCAGTCCTGGGGCAGAGTGCTAAGATATGCTCATAAGTTTTGATCGTGTGTTTTTGTTAGGAGGTGGAATATGAAATTTATCGAGCAAAAGAGGACTCATATCCCTGCGGAAACTGGCTTTATCAAGAGACAGTTTTTGGATCTCCAGTATGCTCCCGGAAATGAGAGGCGCACACTGGACATCTATCTTCCCAATGAGGGAGAGGGCCCTTATCCTGTCATCATCGACATCTTCGGCGGCGGATGGTATTTCGGGCAGAAGAGCTCTCATAAGCTTGAGCCGGCCCTGAATCTGCTTAAGAGGGGATTTGCAGTAGTCAGCATCAATTACAGCCTGAGCTATATGGCTCCCTTCCCTGCTCAGATACAGGAGGTCAAGGCAGCTATCAGATATGTACGCAAGCATGCGGCAGAGTATCAGCTGGATCCCACGAAGATCGCATTGCTGGGAGAGTCGGCAGGAGCGCATCTTGCAGCCCTTGCAGCCACATCCTCTGCAAATGGAGATATGATAGACGAGAGCTGGCCTGATCAGGATATATCCGATGAGGTCCAGGCCGTGATCGTGCTTTATTGCCCGGTATATCTGGATCGTACAAAGGAGCTGTTTGAGGTAGAGCGTAAGGCCTGGGGACTGGATACCATCATAGGAGAGTGCGGAGAGCCTGACAGCATCGAATTCGTCCTGGTGGGAGGCACCCCGGATAAAATGCCGGAGAAGTTCAAGGAGGCCTGTCCTGCGGAGCATCTAAATGAAAAATGCCCGCCCTTCCTGTTCCTGCATGGAGATCAGGACCAGGTAGTGCCGATACTCGGAGCCATGAAATTTGCTGCAGACATCATGTTCCATACGAGCCCTGACAATGTGGATTTCCATGTGATAGAAGGGGCGCATCATGATATCCATGATTTTGAAAAGGAAT
>DVNS01000057.1 GCA_018714145.1 Candidatus Avilachnospira avistercoris | reverse complement strand
GCCGTATGGATGCTGCGCTTGCGTAAGCATACATATGGCATTGGGACCTTGACAGCCGCACGACATGAGTAAGCAGCCGGTCTGAG
Source organism: Candidatus Avilachnospira avistercoris (assembly GCA_018714145.1). GTDB lineage: Bacteria > Bacillota > Clostridia > Lachnospirales > Lachnospiraceae > Avilachnospira > Avilachnospira avistercoris. The sequence goes on along the minus strand of DVNS01000057.1, from coordinate 2,796 downwards.
CGAAGCGAAGCAGTTTCTCAATAGATTGAAAAAAATAAATTCTATGATATAATAAAAGTGCTACCGATAGACGGTTAGCCTTTGAAAGCGTTAAAAAAGTAACCGCTTATTCTGGCAGAGGGCGGTTACTTTTTTCGTGCAGCTATTATCAACGAAATGATAGTTAATACTATCATTATAATTTGATAATCCGACATAAAGCCCTCCTTTCAGGTAATGGATATCCAATACATTACTTAGAGAACTTTCCCCATAAGAAATATCTTATAGGCTAACCGCCTACCGTTTCTGGGTAGCACATCTATATAATATTAAAATAACCCTTTCCAGACAAGATGAAATTTGCTATTCTCCCTAAATATGCTATACTTTAACCATGATAGAAAAACGCATCATCACATCAGAATACGACGGCCTTGAGCTGGAGGCCGAGTTCATGCTGCCGGAGGTAAAACCCGTCGGCATTTTTCAGATATCCCACGGCATGACCGAGCATAAGGAACGCTACGAGGAACTTATGGATCACCTGTGTAACAGGGGCTATATCTGCGTCATACATGACCATCGGGGCCACGGCCAGAGCGTAAGCAGCGATGAAGACCTCGGGTATTTTTATACCGAGGATATATGGGCCATCGTAGGTGACCTTCATCAGATAAGCAGCCTCTCCAAATCCCTTTACCCGGAGCTGCCCCTTTATCTCTTCGGGCACAGCATGGGCTCCCTCGTGGCAAGGTGCTATCTGAAGCGCTATGACAGTGAGCTCGCAAAGCTCATACTCTGCGGGCCGCCGACCAGAAATCCGGTACTTCCCTTAGCCATAGGCCTGACTAAGCTCTCCCAGCTGATACATGGGCCCAAATACCGCAACAGGCTCATAAATCATCTCGCCTTCAGCCTTTACAACAAGCCCTATGATACTCCCAATTCATGGCTCAGTGCCAATGAGGATAATGTAAAGGCCTATAACGATGACCCGTTCTGCGGCTTTACCTTTACAAATAACGGTTTTTTAAACCTCTTTTATCTCCTAAGGGAGGTTTACTCCAAAAACGGCTGGTGCCTGTCCTCCCCCAAGCTTCCGATACTGCTCATGGCCGGCGCTGATGACCCCGTCATACAGGATAAGAAGCATTTTGATGAGCTGGCCTCCTTCCTTCACGGGATAGGCTACGGGGATATCAGCTCCAAGCTCTACAACGGCATGCGCCATGAGATACTCAATGAGCACGGAAAGCAGGAGGTATATGAGGATATCCTGAATTTCCTTGAAAACTGATACCCATAAAGAATATAACGAAGTGTCGGAAGGCTTTCATTAATATTTGTGCCGCCAGCTATAAGACGGCGAAACGGAGATCACCATGGATATGGCTCTGATCAGGAAAAACATATTGTTCAGGGGATTTTCAGATGAGGAGGCCAAAGAAGTCATAAGCAGGCTCTCTCCCCGTCATCAGTCCTTGAAAAAACACAATACCGCCGTCTATGACGGCGAAAAGATAAGCGAGATAGGCATAGTACTTTCAGGCTGCCTTCGCCTTTCCCATATAGATGAAAATGGCAACTGCAACCTGATGGAAGTCCTCTATCCCCCTGAAAGCTTCGGCACCATGAATGCCGCAGGCAATTACCGCCTGTCGGTCTCAGCCATAGCCTCAGAGGATACGGAGGTCCTGTATCTCAACCCATCCCTGCTCTTTGAGCCGCCTGCCATCAGAGACCCGCTGCTCATGCGCTTTCTGCAGAATGTTTCCCTCCGCCTTGCCGAAAAGGCCGAGGCCCTGACCCAGAAGCTCAATGATACTGTACGCCGTTCCACAAGGGAGCGTATCTCGGATTATCTCTCTGATGAGTCCGAAAAAGCCGGAAGCCTCACCTTCACCATCCCCCTCAACCGGCAGGAGCTTGCGGACTTCCTCTTCGTAGAGCGAAGCGCCATGTCAAATGAGCTCTCCAAGATGCGGGACGAGGGCCTCATCAAATTTGATAAAAGTCATTTTGAGCTGCTTATCAAAACACCAAAGGAGCCTTGATATCATCAAGGCTCCCTGTGTTATCAGTCAATGGCTCTGGTATCTGCAAATAGGGCGATGGCGGATATGATAAGGAATACGCCAAGTCCCATCTGTATCGAGAACCATCCGATGAACGGATTAAGTATGATGAGGGCTCCGGTAAGCATCCTGAGTATGCCTCCAAATAGTATGACTCCGGTTCCGGGGATACCGCTCTTTCTTATCGAGAAATAATCTGCCGTCTGGGTCATTCCTCCGAAGAGGGCCATAAAGCCTGCTGCAAATGACAGTGTGGCTATCATGCTTGCCCTTCCTGCAGGTCCGGCTACTGCATCCACGAGTATCATGCCGCCAAGCAGGGCTGAAAGTATGCCGTCTGCCAGCATAAATCCGCTCCTTAAGGTCTTCGGTGTCTCAAAATAAGCTATTATCCTGAATATGCCGTAAATGGTAAAGCCTCCGGTGATAAGATAAGCTGCCGTAAGTCCGGTCGCCACAGGAGCAAATATGGCAAGGGCTCCGATCACTGCCATCACGATGGAGGCTATGGTACCGCCCTTCTTTATCGACTTCATAAGGTCCCTGTCGTCATCTGATACGAGGACTGTTATATTTTCAGCCTCATCTCCATACATTCCTGAATTATTGTGTTCTCTTTCATTTATGATGATATTACTTCCTCTGTTATCTGACATATCTTTCCCTCCTGTCCCTCAGGCTTTAAAAGCCTTTAGCCGCTTAAAGGCCTGTTCCCTCCTTATTTTGGGTGCTGCCTCTT
>DVNS01000056.1 GCA_018714145.1 Candidatus Avilachnospira avistercoris | reverse complement strand
ATATGATATGATAGATCAGGTGATATTTAAGACCCCTGATGATGAACGGTATATAGAGATATTTGAAAAGCAGCAGAAGCCATGGCTTTTTATGCCTATGGCAGAAAGTGAGGAAAGCCTTATGCGTTTTCTTGATGCGGATATAAATACCGTAGCGCTGGAGCTTAAATATAAGACCGAGGAGCATATCTTTGCAGATAGAAGATATCGGGAAGGCCTTCGTGATAAAGGATATATGATATGGGGCAATGCACTCGATCTTGGCGGTGGATATAAGCTTTCTGCAGGCCATGATGATACCTGTGCGCTGCTTAGAGACCCTAAGTACGGCTGGGAATGGTTCATGAATAACGGCTTCGACCTGCTGCAGACGGACTGGGTGCTTGCAATGGTAAGCTACTTAAGAAATCAGGGCTATAATGTATAGATCAGGTATATGGTATGAAGGAAAGTTTTGATCTCGGAAAAATCAGAGAATTGTTTTATGAAGCAAAGGCAAGCTGCCTGAGCCGCCAAAATGCGGCGGATATCCATGAAAAGGGCAGATGTAATTTTGTGACTAAGGCTGACACGGATATGCAGCAGTTCATTAGAAAAAGACTTAAAATGCTGTGGCCTTCGGTGCAGTTCATGGGTGAGGAGCAGGATAACTCGGGCATAGATATCCATGGGGATTTCTGGATATTGGATCCGATAGACGGCACGTCCAATCTGATACATGATTTTCACAGAAGCTGTGTATCGCTGGCTCTCTGCATAGACGGAGCTCCTTATGCCGGAGCAATCTTTGACCTTTATACTGAGGAATTTTTTTATGCTGAACGGGGAAAGGGGGCCTATGCTAACGGCAGTCCGATACATGTAAGTCCGATAGAGGAGGCGGAAAACAGCCTCATATGTGTCGGAACAAGCCCCTATTATAAGGAGGAGCTGGGGACACGGAACATGGATGATATGCGGAAGATATTCTTTACGTTTGAGGATATACGCCGCACAGGTTCTGCTGCCCTTGATATCGCCTATACTGCAGCAGGCAGAGCGGAAGCCTTTTTTGAACGCAGGCTTCAGCCTTGGGATTATGCAGCGGGAGCCCTGATAACTAAGGAATCGGGAGGGACAGCTGAGACTTTGTCAGGGGAGCCGCTCTCATTTACCCATGCGGAGGATGTACTTTTGGGAAACGGCGCCGTGGTAAAAAAGATAAGGGAACTGCTGCTGAAGGGATAGGCACCAATGGATAAAAGTGATATAATATAACGAAGATGGCTTCAGGAGCCGATGGAGCTTCAAGGCTGTCAAAAAAGGTATTTTCTTATGAGAGGAGAACTATATGAAGGATAATGAGATAACAAGGTATGCCGAGTCCCTTCAGGACTATATGGTGGAGATGCGCAGGAAGTTCCATGAGCATCCTGAGCTTTCAGGTGAAGAGCATAATACCAGAAAGATACTTATCGAAGAGATAGAGAAGATGGGCTTTAAGTACAGGCTCCTTCCGGGCACCGGCATCATCGCATTCATAGAGGGCGGACAGCCGGGAAAGAACAGGCTCCTTCGTGCAGACATAGACGGACTTCCCGTTCAGGAGGAGACGGTCAATCTTTCGGGCCATGAGAAGGTCTGCGTGTCCAAGGACGACGGACTCTGCCATGCCTGCGGACATGATGTGCATATGACCGTGCTGCTTGGCACCATGAAGCTCCTTCAGCATTTTCAGGACAGGGTCAAGGGTACCGTTTACTGCTGCTTCGAGGAGGGCGAGGAGACCAACTGCGGTATCGCTACCATGATGGAGGCCCTTGAGGATTATCAGATAGATGAGTGCTACGGCATGCATGTACTCAATGTGCTTGAGGCCGGCAAGGTGGATATACAGGCTGGCCCCCGTATGGCAGGCATGCTCCGCTTCGGCGTGAAGTTCAAGGGCAAGGCAGGTCACGGCTCAAGGCCGGATCAGGCTCTTAATCCCATCACTCCTGCAGCCCATGCTCTGGCTATGGTGGATTCAGCCATGGTCAATAAGATAACTGCAGGCGAGACCGTGACCATGGGCTTCTCAAAGTTCGTGGGCGGAAGCCAGTACAATGTCATTCCTGAGGAGGCAGTCCTTGAGGGAAGCGGCAGGTACTTCAATGTAGAGGAGGGCGAGAAGGCCTTCAAGTTCGTAACGAAGATAATGGAGGATACGGCCGACAGCTTTGGCTGCGGAGTAGAGTTCCTCGATACCCATAAGATAGCTCTGCTTCCTGTAGTCAATGACGCTGAGGTTAGTGAGAGAGTTCAGAAGGCTGTCGCTGAGACCTGCGGCGAGGACTGCCTTGGCCATGCTGAAAAGTGGTTTGCATCTGAGACTTATGGCAGATATATAGAGAAGCACCCCGGTGTTCTGGCCTTTCTAGGGATCAAGAACGACAAGCTCGGAAGCGGCGCAGCTCATCACAATGGCAAGTTCGATGTGGATGAGAGCGTGATGCCCCTTGGAGTATGTGCAGCGGCATGCTTCGTTCTGTCTGATTGATATGCTGTATTGAGACTTATCTTAGGAGACGGCAGAAAAGCGCCAATATGATAAGGACTTTACCGGTAAAGGATTTCTAAATACATCCTGCCGGATCAAAGGAACATCGATCGCAGCTATTGAGCTTTAGTATGTAAATGGGCCTGTGCCGTGCTTTAAACGGTGCAGGCTCTTAAAATGTATCTGTATCGGGGATACCGTATAATGTCCTCACAAAGTGAGGACTGGGCCGCAAGGCGGCTCGCAGCATTCTCAGAATGCTGGTTATACTATTCGCAAATAATATCTGCTCATATCACAAATTGAGCTGCATTTTTATCAGGATATGCTATGAATGATATCAGAGAAAATCTTGCTTTTGTCCGAGACGAGATAGTAAGGGCCTGCGAGAGGGCAGGCCGGGACCCAAAGGGCGTAAGGCTTATAGCCGTATCGAAGACAAAGCCGGTAGCTGACATGATAAGGGCCTTTGATGAGGGCGTCAGGGATTTCGGGGAGAACTATGTTCAGGAGATAGTGGAAAAATATGATGAACTCCCTGTGGGAGCCTCCATTCACATGATAGGCCATCTTCAGACCAATAAGGTAAAAAAGGTCATAGGAAGGGCGGTCATGATACATTCGGTGGATTCCGTAAGACTTGCCTCGGAGATTTCAAAGTCTGCCTCAAAGCTGGGCATCAGGTCAGACATACTTTTAGAGGTCAATATCGCAGCGGAGCGAAGCAAATACGGCTTCCTTCCTGAGGAGCTTTCCGATGCGCTCTGCGGTATGCTGGGACTTCCCAATATACGCATAAGGGGCCTTATGACCTCTGCTCCCATAGTCACTGACCCCGAGGACAACAGGGAGTATTTCAGAAAGATGAGGGGGCTCCTTACTGAGATGCGGGAGCTCATGGCAAAAAAGGGGTTTTCAGAGACGGAGCTTCCCACGGAGCTCTCCATGGGCATGACGGGAGATTTTATCCCTGCCGTGGAGGAGGGTGCCACCATGGTAAGAATAGGCACGGCCATATTCGGAGAGAGAAGCTATGTGTGATCGTTTCATTCTTAATACTTGACTGAGGGCCGTATTAGGCTTATATTTTCACCATGACTACTCAGCTTGATACAGATGATATAAAGGGATTGGTACTGGGACTTGCTCTTCCGAGCATGGTGGCCCAGTTTGTCAGCGTGCTCTACAGCATAGTTGACAGGATGTATATAGGCAATATCCAAGGCATCGGAGAGACAGCCCTTGCAGGAGTGGGGGTCTGTGGTCCGATACTTACGATGATATCTGCCTTTGCCTCGCTCATAGGCATAGGCGGCGGCCCCTTGGTCAGCATAAGGCTTGGACAGAAGAGGGATAAGGACGCTGAAGCGGTGCTTTCGGACTGCTTTATTTTTTTGAGCCTTATATCCATTATCGTGATGCTCATATCCTTCCTGCTTAAGGACAGCCTGCTCTGGTGGTTCGGAGCCTCGGAGACGGTATTTCCTTATGCTGACGAATACATGAGCTGGTACCTTTCCGGTACCATATTTGCCCTTTTGTCTACGGGCATGAATCAGTTCATCATATGTCAGGGCTATTCGGGGACGGCCATGCGCTCGGTCATCATCGGTGCAGTCATGAACATAGTCCTTGACCCGATATTTATATTTGTCCTCGGCATGAATGTAAAGGGTGCTGCCATAGCTACGGTGATCTCACAGCTTGGAAGCTGCATATATGTGCTCAGCTTTCTGTTCAGGCGCTCAAGACTGCGCATACATATCAGAAAGCCCAGTATGCGGAACTTTGTAAATGTATGCAGGCTGGGGCTGACACCCTTCCTTATCATAGCCTTCGACAATATCATGCTCATATCACTGAACTCCATGATAACAAAGTACGGAGGCGGTGCAGAGGGAGACATGCTGCTTTCCTGCAATACCATACTTCAGTCCTTCATGCTTATCATAACAATGCCCTTGGGAGGGATCACTGGAGGCACCCAGACCATACTTGGCTATAACTACGGAGCAAGGCGTCCGGATAAGATAAGGCTGGCCCAGAAATATATAGCCATGCTGGGCTTTGTGTTCTGCCTTATCATGTTCATCATAGCAAGGACCGTGCCGGACCTCTTTATCAGGATATTTACGAGGGATGCAGAGTATGTGGAGCTGACTAAGCAGATAATGCGTGTATATACCTTAGGCGTGCTGGCACTGCCGTTCCAGTACACCATCGTGGATGGCTTTACCGGCATGGGCATATTCAAATATGCTTTCCCCCTTTCTGCTTGGCGGAAGTTCATCTACTTTGCCTGCGTGTTCCTGATACCGCCGATATGGGGAGTGGAGGCCATATTCTTATGTGAGCCCCTGTCGGATATATTTGGTACACTGGTCTCGACAGCGGCATATTTTACACTTGGCATGAAGCTGTTAAGACGGATATAGAAGATGATTGGGGACGAGCTATATAATGAACAGTATTTGCAGAAGATTTTTAAAAGAATCAAAGGAAGCGGCAGAGCGCTTTTATGGATTTTTATGCTGTCATAAGGGCGTGATGCTGATGCTCGCACTTCTTTTGCTGTTTTTATATGGGCAGCGCATAGTTTATTATCCCATGTCCATAGACAGTGAGATAGCTCTTCAATATCAGGACGGCATGATAGAGTCGTGGATAGCCATGGACCGCTTTGGCTCCGGCTTTACCAAGTGGCTCTTTGGCTTCAGCCGCTTTGTGCCCTATGCTTCGGTATTTATGATGCTCATAGCCCTGTTTTTATTCGGCATGGGCTTTGACTTCTGCGTGTATGAGTGGACCGGAGACGAGAAGGGCTATGGACTGTTTTACTATATCTTCCCTGCAGCCTTCGTGAGCGCACCCTGCCTTGCGGAGCAGTTTTATTTTACCCTTCAGTGCTTTGAGATAGCCTTTGCCATGGTGCTTAGCCTTTTGGCGGTCTACGCCATGAGCAGATGGGCGTATTTTCATGAGAGCAGGCTCTGGGCCATATTGGGTATGGCCTTCATGGTCTGGGCCTTTGGCACCTATCAGGCCTTCATACCCTTTTACATCGCCCTGACACTCATAGCCTTCATACTTTGGTATCTTAGGGATGATACATATCCCTCCCCTGAAGCTGAAGCATCTAAAGAGGGCGTAAGGATAGGCACAGGTATCTTTGCTAAGTTAAGCACACCATTCAGGCTCGGGCTTTTGCAGGCGGCAGTATTTGCAGCAGGATTTCTGATTTATATCATCATTGCCCAGATAGTAAAGAGCACCATAGAATTTGAAACGGCCTATGTGGGCAGTATGTTCAAATGGAGGGAGATAG
>DVNS01000055.1 GCA_018714145.1 Candidatus Avilachnospira avistercoris | reverse complement strand
AGGTCCAGAGAGCTGTCTGCGGAATAGTCGTTCCTTGCAATGATACCGTCGGACTTATATCCGATATTGACTATCATGTAGTCGGGCTTCACATCGATGACCTTACCGGTAACTACCTCTCCTGTACGTATTGTTTTGAAAGATTCATTAAGCATATCTTCAAAACTCATTTCTGACATATTCAAAAACCTCCTCAATAATGGATCTCGGGGTCGATGCCCCGGCCGTTATACCAACGCAACGCACAGAATGATCAATAGTTCCCTTAATATCTGTTATGGACTGAATGAGATACGTCCTCTGACATTCAGAATGACAGATGTCATATAGCTTCCTCGTATTGGAGGAATTGCTTCCTCCGATAACGAGCATTGCATCACATTCATGAGCCAGCCCGGAAGCTTCAGACTGTCTTCTTTGTGTAGCATTGCATATCGTGTCTATAACATTTGTATAATAACGCTTTTTATGCAAAATATCAACTATATCTTGAAATTTTGTAACTGATTGTGTGGTTTGTGAGACAAGGGTCAGCCTTGCGTCCTCGGGAAGTTCAAGGCGTTCTGCATCCTCCCTTGTCTTAATGACGTAGGCATCGTCCTCTATCTGGCCTAAGATGCCGATGACCTCAGGGTGCTCAGGATCTCCGCAGACCGCTATCACATCTCCCTCGTCCCTCTGCTCCTTCACTATATCGTGGATGCGCTTCACATGGGGGCAGGTGGCATCTATGACCTCTATATTAAGTCCGCTTTTTTCTATAAGCTCAAATACAGCCTTCGGCACTCCATGGGCCCGTATCACTATGGTCGAGCCCTCAAGTTCTCCTCTATCCAGCATGGACCTAAGCATATCAAAGTCATCAATGATGTCCACGCCCTTTTCCCTGAGAGCCTCAATGACATTTTCATTGTGCACTATGGGACCATAGGTATATATGTGCCGTCTTCCCTCGCAGGCAGCCTTTGTGACCATATCCACGGCTCGCTGCACTCCGTAGCAGAAGCCTGCTGTCTTTGCAAGTTTTACTTCCATCACTTATCTCCCGGTGCGTTCCTTAAGCAGACTAAGCACATAGTCCTCAGCCTCGGCCTCCGTCATATCCGAATTATCGAGGAGCACCGCATCCTCTGCCTGAATAAGCGGAGCATGCTCCCTATGGGAATCCCTGTGGTCCCTTTCCCGCATCTCCTTTGTGATGCTCTCAAGAGTCTCTGAACCGAGCTTTCCGCTCTCAAGAAGCTGCTTATAGCGCCGCTCCGCCCTGACCTCCGGTCTCGCCGTCACAAAAAGCTTGAGCTTTGCATCAGGAAGCACCACGGTGCCTATGTCCCGTCCATCCATGATGACATCCTGTTTTTTTGCCATCTCCCGCTGCATATCAAGGAGCTTCTTCCTGACCTCAACATACTGGGAGGTGACGGAGGCAGCCTCTGATACCTCCTCAGTGCGGATAAGTCCGGTCACGTCCTCTCCGTTAAGTATCATATGCTGCTGACCGTCCTCATATCTTATCTCTACGCTGCATGACGGAAGGGCCGCTACCACAGCGGCCTCGTCATCCTTATCTATGCCGTTTTGGATAAAGTAAACTGCCAGTGTGCGGAACATGGCTCCCGTATCTATATAAGTATAGCCAAGCCTCTTTGCAAGGCTCTTTGCCATGGTGGATTTGCCTACCCCTGAGGGTCCGTCTATAGCTATGTTGATGTGCTCCATATTATCTCAGGTCCGGCCTTAGGGCCGTCCCCTCCTTTCTCTAAGCCTTCTAAGAAACTTATTTTAACTTAGCTAAAGGAAAAACACAAGCTCAGGCTATCTCAAATACCATATCGCAGCGCTCCTTCACCCTCATGCCGTCAAAATACTTATGCTCATAGGGTATCCATTCATTGAAAAAGCGTTCTGCCATCTCAGGCGTATTGCGCTTTGATATACGCTTTTTCTGAAGCTCAGGAGAAATATCAAGAAATACCGAAAGGTCATAATGATCCGAAAGCTCCGTATGCATCGAATAGGCCCCTTCGATGACGCTGAGTCTCTTAGGAATTATGCTCCTTGCAGGCTCAAGCTGAAGGCTCTTACAGTCAAAGCGCCGGTAAGCTATGGTCTCGCCCTTGGAAAGGGGCTTAAGCACCTCCGAAAGAAAGCGCTCCCTGTCCACATTTCCGCCTATCTCAGCATAGCGCTCCTTGGTGCGCTGCTCAGGCCTGAGGAAGAAATCATCCATGTGAAATACCGAGCAGTCATATATCTCTGCGAGCATGGCCGAGAGGGTAGTCTTTCCGCTGGCACTCCCGCCCTCTATGGCGAGCCTGACATCTCCCCTTTTAAGACGCCGGTCTATCTCTGCAAAAAGCCCCATGAATTTGGCATAGCTCTTAGCCACCACTCTGTAGGCAGGCCGATAAGCCTCCCTGAACTCCTCAGAATGATGCACGGCAGGATAGCCCTCCTTTTTCCAATGCTCAGAAGCCTTTTTAAGCTCCTCCTCTGAAAACGGAAGTCTGCCCTCCTTGGCAAGCTCCGAAGCGGCTTCAAGCATTTCTTCAAGCCGCCTTAAGCCGTCGGGCTCAGGTCTTGCCGAGGCCGCAAATATCCTTCCGAGGGTCTCAGGGCTGAGGCCATGGGACAGATATGAAAGCTTTACTCTGCAGTAATCTCCGCAAAGGGGCTCGATAAGGGCTTCCCGCAGCGAATCATTTTCCTTAGCTTCAGTTTTAGCCCCTATGGAGTCCTTCAGGCTCTCATACTCCTTGCGGATATTTTCCGTCACAGCATCAGCCGAGGCTATCAGATGCTCACAGCCAAAGGCGCTCTGATAGAGGAACTTGAAAAGGTCCCTTATCTCAAGCATCGGATAGGTCCTACACTGCAGAAGTATGGCTTCCTTGGTATCATTGATACTCTTCATATATCTTTCCTTCCTAAATACGGCTGGTCCCTGCGCCCCATGTCATAAAACATTGAAGGAGCTTTATTCCTCTCCGTATATTTAAGCATGGCAGAGCGATATCTCTGTCGGTCTCTGTCCCTTCAGGCAAATGGCCCTGACCTTATAAATAGCTTTGAAAGCTTTTATGCAGCTGCAGTTACAAGGCTCTTTTTATCAAGGGCCATCACTAAGATGGGTATCAGCACTATCTGTACTATAATTCCCGGTACTGCGTTTGTAAAGGCTCCTGCGATAAAGGCGGCATAGGTAAAGGTCCCACCGCTTATGCCCATAAAGAAAAGCATGGCGATGCCCCAGACTATCCTTCCGCCTGCCATGGCAGCTAAAAGTGATACATAGATATTTAATTTACTTTTAGGCAGAGCCTTATATAAAAGACCTGACAATGCTCCGTAGGCCGCAAGCTCAAAGGCCATGCACAAAGCCGTCGGGAAAAGCGGAGGCATACCAAGGGTCACAGAGCGAAACAGCGGAGCGATAAAACCCACCAAAAGCCCCCATTGCCAGCCGCAGAAAAAGCCGCACAGAAGCACCGGTATATGCATCGGACAGAGCATGGACCCTATCTGGGGTATCTGTCCGGTAAAAAACGGCAGGACGTAGGCAAGCGCAAGGAAAAAGGCAGCAGCGGTCAATTTCTGTAATCTCATTTTTGTCTTCATGTTCTTCTCCTTTTAGACACAAAAAGGCGCCGACGTCTCTTCTGAGACAGCGACACCTTCTTAGTATCATATCATTTGATAAATAGATATTTAAATTCTTTCGTCCTGAAAGCTTCTGCTTTCCATGTCATCCTTCTGAACAACAAAAAAATTTATATCATAATCTCCTGATTATGTCAATGACCGCTAATGGGCTGGACGCTGCATGAATTTTTTATTATTATAGATATAATAAAAACGTATAAGCTAATGAAGCACGAACAAATGGAGGTCCCTATGGAAAAAGCAAAATGGTGGCAGGATGCAGCCGTATATCAGATCTATCCCCGAAGCTTTTATGATTCAAACGGAGACGGCATTGGCGATATCAAAGGCATCACAGAAAAGCTTGACTACATCGCCTCCCTTGGCGTGGACGTGATATGGTCCTCTCCGTTCTTTGTCAGCCCTTGGGCAGACGGCGGCTACGATATCGCAGATTACCGCAATATAAGCCCTGATTTCGGTACGATGGAGGACTTTGAGGAGATGATAGCCGGCATCCATGAAAGAGGCATGAAGTTCATGATGGACTTTGTCGGAAATCATACCTCAGATGAGCATCCTTGGTTTCAGGCTGCCCTTAAGGATAAGGAGAGCCCCTATCATGATTACTATATCTTCCGTAAGGGACGGGATGGGCGGGAGCCCTCCAACTGGGCCTCCATCTTCGGAGGCAGCGCATGGGAATATGTCCCCGAGCTTGATGAGTATTATCTCCACCTCTTTGCGAAAAAGCAGCCTGACCTTAACTGGGAAAACCCTAAGGTGGTTTCAGAAGTCCTTGACATACTTGATTTCTGGGCAGATAAGGGCGTGGATGGCTACAGGCTCGATGCCATAAACTACTTATATAAGGAGCCTGACTTTCCTGATGTTGAGCCCATGTCTGGAAGCCCCTACGGCTTTGCCACCGAGCATTATGCCAATAAGCCCAAGGTCCACGAGCATTTCCGTACTTTGCACGACAAGGTCATGGCACCGAGGGGCCTTACCACCGTGGCAGAGGTAGCCTATCTTGACGAGGAGACTGCAAGGGGCTATGCAGACCCTGCCCGGGGCGAGCTGGACGCCCTCTATCCCTTCGACCTTCTGAATGTGGATCAGGAGGGCTATGACAAGTTCTCTCCCCTGCCCCTCGACCTTCCGAAGCTGAAGAAGGCCCTTTCACATTGGCAGAATGTCATGCACGATCATGGCTGGCTGGCCCTTTTTATCGGAAACCACGATCAGCCGAGGGCCCTGAGCCGCTTCGGCGATGAGGATCAGTATCCCGTCCGTTCCGCAAAGCTTCTGGCCAATGCCATGTATTTTCTTCAGGGCACGCCCTATATATATCAGGGGGATGAGCTTGGCATGACTGTTCCCCACTATACCGAGCTTTCCCAGTTTCGGGATGTGGAGGCCATAAACGCCCTTAAAGAAGGCCTTGCAAGGGGTGAATCCAAGGAGCACTGGCTTAAACTCCTTGATAAGCGTTCAAGGGACGGCGGAAGGGCTCCATTTTCATGGGATACTTCCGACCATGCAGGCTTCACCACAGGCAGACCTTGGATGGACGTATGTGCAAACTATAAGGACATAAATGCAGAGCTTGAGGAGCACGATGCTGATTCGGTGCTGAATTTTTACAGAAGGCTCCTCAAGGTAAGGAAGGGTCGCTCCTCCGTGCTTTACGGAAGGACAGAATTCCTTGAGATAGAGGATCCGAAGCTCCTGATATATGAAAGAATTGCTGAGGATGAGATACTTATCTCGGTCAATAACTTCTCAAGAGACGAGCTCTCCTTCAGGCTTCCTGATAAGTTCCAAGGCGCAGAGCTCCTTATCTCAAACTGCAGGAAGCCAGATATCAGGGATGGCGTGGCAAGGCTCAGGCCTTGGGAAGCATTTACACTTATTAAGACAAACTGAACAGTATAACCTGTTATCAGGTTTTTCCATCGTAAAGGGAAACATCATAAAGGGGAATGCCTTAAGCTCATTATTTCATTGACAGCTAAGGGGCATTCCCCATCGTTTTATATGGCTGGATATTAAGTTTTTCGTTATATCATAGCTGCAAAGCAGCTTTATCCGCACTTTGTAAGGATATTTATCCCATTCTCAGGGCCTCGCATCTGCCGCAGTCCGCACAGCCGTTGCAGGTCAGGCGGCTTCCGCACTCCCTGCAGGTCACGGGATGGTAATGGGGCACATACAGCTCCTCCTTAGTAAGCTCCCTGCCATAGCGGTCATGGAGCCTCCAGACTATATCCCTGCCCTTATAGCTAAGACCTGAGCGATAGGCCTGCTGAGCCTGAAGCTTCTTATCCGGAATATGGTATCTTTTCCCATCCTTTATAAAGATGGTCCCCGTCTCTATGAAGTTGAAAGTCACATCATAGGCCCTGCACTGGTCCGAAAGGCTCTTTACCCATTCATAGCGGCAGGGCCTTGAGCCGTCATAGTTTTCTCCTCCGCAAAGAACCTGCTCTATCTGCCCCTCGGCGAGATATTTTCCGATATCAAGGGGTCCGATAAATGGAGCTGCCATGATGCCCTTATGCTTAAAGGGAAGCTCAAAGAGTATCGGGATACGCTCGTCGGCCCTTCGCTGGTTTTCACAGGTCACATTGAAGAATACATGGTCCCAGCCCTCTCCCCAGTCCGGCGGCAGACATTCCATGACACGCTGAGGGCGCTTCGTAAGCAGGAAAAACTTCACATCAGGCCTCTCCTCCATGATGGCCCATGCCTCCCTGCGCCACTCATCTGCCTCGGGAAGGAAGAAATCCGAGGTCATGCAGACCCGAAGCTGCTCTCCGCTCTTTACCTTATAGGCCCCGTGCCTGTCCCTTGACAAAGGATAACGGAAGCCATTCTTAGTCTTATAGATATGGCTCCCGTCCTGATCCCTCATACGGTCGAGGAAGAACATATAACAGTTTTCACAGCCCTCAGAGCACTTCCTGCATCCATGCCAAGGGTTCCAGATATCATGCATGATTTATTCAGTAAATAATAAAATATCATTGCAGAGAGCAGGCGGAACTTTAAGTACCGCATATGCTCTCCGCTTACTATGCCTGTTATTTCCTGTCAGGCTGTAAAAGGCTCCTTAGCCTTATGCCAGAAGCTCAGCCTTCTTATCAAGTATGGCCTCAACTGCTGCACATGCAGGGCAGTCGCAGTACTTAGCCCCTGCTGCCTTTATCTCACGGCCATGGGCAGCCACTCCCTTTGCAGCCTCGGCGCCTCCAAATACCGCAGCACCTGCCTCAGACTCCGCAAATGCGATAAGTCCGTCAACGGTAACTATATCCTCCGAAAGCTCATCGATAAGGGCCTTTGAAGCTTCGGCCTCCTTATCAGTACCTGCTGCCTCAAGCCAAGCCTTGGCTGCGGCCTTTGCCTCTGCACAGCAGGTGGGAGCAGCGATGAGCTCCTCTGCCTTGGCCTTAACGAATTCTCTTACGCTATTGTCCATAATGAATTACCTTCCTTCTTTATTGATGATACAGGCCTTAGGACCGTACCTCTTTATTATTATAGCATACATAGCATTTTTATGTCTGATCTTATATGCCGATATCAGTATTTTTTGATGCCGGCTCTGTCACAAAGCCAGTTCGTGACCGCTATGACCCGTCCCACTCCGAGCATGCTCATGACGGTACCGATGCCTACTCCGGCAAGCCTGTGGAGAGTCAGAAGACTGACCGCGGCAGCTATTATCACAAAGCTGATATCCACGAAGTTCTTGGTATTGCCAAGGGGCTTATCACGCCACTCCGCTATGGTCTGCACGAAGCCGTCTCCCGGGTTGGCTACCACCCTCATCCTGAGTCCAAGGCATGCTCCTACCCCGATACAGACCACTGACAGCAGCATACAAAAAAGCCTCAGATATATGCTGGACCCCGTCAAGTCTATCATCAGGTCAATGATATCCATGACCCTTGTAAAAACTATGCTCACCGGTATCTGCATGAGATAAACGGGGGCAGTACGCCTGTCATGGGTAATGGCCAGCTCGCAGATGACAAATATAAAATAAAGGGCGAACATGGTATTGCCAAGGCTTATGCCGCTGAGCTCCGACACCACTAAGGGAAGGGCCGTAAGCGCCGAGGTTCCAAGGTCGGTCTCAGAGTATAGGGTAAGGCCAAAGGCAAGTATCAGCATACCTATAAGGTATATCAATATCCGGTTGACTTTCTCTTTATTATTCACGGTTTCACTCCAATCTGTTTTATATTATCATAAAATCAGC
>DVNS01000054.1 GCA_018714145.1 Candidatus Avilachnospira avistercoris | reverse complement strand
TTCATATAAGTAACAGCCTGCACTTTCGGCATCAGCCGTCTTTCTTTAAAAACAGCCCCCAAGCTGTCCATATCTTCCTTAATTATACACTAAACACGCTTCAAAAAAAGATGCTTTTGATTTTTATATTTTTTTTCTCTGATTATCTCAAAGCCTGCCTCCTCTATGGGCTCCTTAGGCGCATAAAGGGAGGTCTCAAGTATGATGATGTCCTCATCAGAGAGCCGTCCGAAGCGGCCTAAGGCTGAAAGCACCGCCGTCTCCAGTCCCTTATCATAGGGAGGGTCCATGAATATGATGAGCCTTTCTCCTCCGGGCAGTCTTGATAATATGCGTTCCACTGCAAATGCCGCCTCTCCCTTTACTATCTCGCTCCTGTCCTCAAAGCGGCATTTCTTAACATTTGCTGTGATGGAGGCTATGGCAGCCTTTGCATTGTCTATGAAATAGGCCCTTTTCGAGCCCCTCGACAAAGCCTCGATGCCCATGGCCCCCGAGCCTGCAAAGACATCTATGAACACCGAGCCCGCTATATCATTCTGAAGTATATTGAAGAGCGTCTCCTTTATCCTGTCCGTAGTAGGTCTCGTGTCATTGCCCTCCGGTGCGATAAGGGGAATGCTCCTTGCAGTTCCAGCTATAACTCTCATATCCCGCTTCCTTTCTTACTCATACATCGTAAAAGCTTCGCTCCATGTATGCTGAGAGCCGCCTTGCTATGCCCTCATGCTCCGGCTCACTTAAGGCTGCATCCTTCAGCATAAGCTCCTCTGCCGCCTTTTCCGCAAGGTGCAGGAAGGTCTCGTCCCTGTAGATATCCGCCACCATAAAGCCCAGTTCTCCGCTCTGCCTTACTCCGAACAGGTCTCCGGGACCCCGAAGCCTCAGGTCCTCAGAGGCAATGAAAAAGCCGTCATTGGAGGCCCTTATTATGCCAAGGCGCTCTGCGGCCTCCTCGGTCCTCGAGGTGTTTATCATTATGCAGTAGGATTGGGCATCTCCTCGGCCCACCCTGCCCCTCAGCTGGTGAAGCTGGGAAAGTCCGAAGCGCTCTGCATTTTCTATCATCATCACCGTGGCCTCAGGCACATCCACTCCCACCTCTATGACGGTAGTGGAGATAAGTATATCCGTAAGGCCCTCCTTGAAGGCTGCCATGGCGGCCTCTTTTTCCTGAGCCTTCATCCTTCCATGGAGTGTCCCTATCCTGACCTCCTTGGGGAACAGCTTTCTGAGCTTTTCGGCCTGTTCTTCGACGGTGCAGAGCTCCGCTCCGTCTCCTCCAAGGCCCGAAGCCTCCAAGGCCTCCTCCTCGTCCTCCCGTTCTATGGCAGGACAGACTATATAGGCCCTATGACCTTTTTTTATCTCATCATAGATGAATTTGTAGGCATTCCTTCTGTATTCAGGCCCTACTACGGTATTTTTTATCGGGAGCCTTCCCTCGGGACGCTCCTTTATGACCGATACGTCCATGTCCCCGTACAATATCATGGACAGGGTCCTCGGTATGGGCGTAGCGCTCATTAGGAGCATATGGGGAAGTCCCCCCTTTCGCTTCATGGTCTCCCTCTGGGATACGCCGAAGCGGTGCTGCTCATCGGTCACCACCAAGCCAAGGCTCTTATATTCCACATTTTCCTGAAACAGAGCGTGGGTCCCTATGATAAGCTGGGCCCTCTGCTCCCGGATGAGGCTGTATGCCTCCTCCTTCTCCGCCCTTGTCATGGAACCGCAGAGGAATACCGCCTTAAGCCCCAGCCCCCTTCCCTCAAGAAGTGCCGTAAGGGACTCATAATGCTGCCTTGCCAGCACCTCAGTGGGGGCCATGATGACTGACTGATAGCCGCAGAGTCCTGCGTATATCATGGCCAGAAAGGCAACTATGGTCTTTCCCGAGCCCACATCTCCTTCAAGGAGCCTGTTCATCACCTTCCCCGAGCTTAAGTCCCTGCTTATGTCCTTAAAGGCTGAGGACTGGTCCTTGGTAAGTTCAAAGGGCAGCTCCGCAGCAAGCTTCAGTATCCTGATGTCCGGGCGGCACCGGTATGAGGAGCTCTGCCCCTGATAAAGCTCCCTGCGCTGCCTCTTAAGCAGCATAAAAAGCAGGAATTCATCAAAGCTCAGCCTGTTCCTTGCATTAAAAAGCTCCTCCCTGCTCTTCGGAAAGTGCATCGCCCTTACTGCCTCGGGCTCAGCCATGAGATGATTTTCCGCTATCATGTTCCTTGGCAGGAATTCTTCTGTAAGCTTCAAGGCCTCAGGCGTCCTCAGGGCTTCGGCCGCAGTTTTCATGATAAGCCTGTTGTTTACGCCCTTACACAGCCTGTATACAGGCATCAGTCTTCCCTGATAGCCCTTTTTATAATCCTCTGCCCGATATATCTTGGGCTGGCTCATTATGCGGCGCCCGTTTTTCTCGTACACCCTGCCCCGAAAGACATAATGCTCTCCCTGCTTTAAGGAGGACCTTATATAGGGCATATTGTACCACGATATCTGAAGCCTTCCTCCCATGTCAGATATATAGACATTGGCTATTACCATCCCATTATATCTGTTTATGCTGACAGGGGAGCCCAGTACGCACTCCACCGTACCCACCGTGCCGGGGATAAGCTTATATATCTCTGTCGGAGCCGGAAACTCCTCATAGTCCCTTGGATAAAAGGTGACCAGCTCCTCAACACACGAAATGCCGAGGCGCGAAAGCGCCCCGGCAGTTTTTTCTCCTATTCCCTTAAGACTTGTGATATCTGTCATACTATGCAAATGTCCTCAGGCAGGTCTTTTATCTGAAAGCAGCCCTATGCTAAAAAGTTCACGGCCCGCTTAGAGACTGAGCTCATTCCACGCTTATTATATAATAATAAACTGGCTGACCTCCATACTGGAGCTCCACCTCCAAGGAGGGCAGCTCTCTTCGGATATCCTCACAGAGGAGCTCAGCGTCCTCCTTCTTAACGTCCTCTCCATAATATACGGTCACGAGCTCGCTCTGCTCGCCGCTCATGGACCTTACGAGCTCAAGGGCTGTCTCATTGAGTATCTGGCCTACGGCCAAGATGCCCCTGTCTCCTATGCCCATGATATCGCCCTCATTGATCTCCTTGCCGTCCACCTGAGTATGCCTTACTGCATAGGTCACCTGTCCGGAGCTCACGGTCTGAAGGCTGTCCGTCATGGCCTTGAGGTTTTCCTCCGCATCTATGCCGTCGCAGTAGTTGATGATGGCGGTGATGCCCTGAGGTATGGTCTTTGTGGGCACTACGAATATATTGACATCCTTATTTATCCTTGCTGCCTGCTCAGCGGCGAGGATGATATTTTTATTGTTGGGAAGGATAAAGACATTGTCTGCATTCACCAGCTCCACCGCATTGAGTATGTCCTCGGTGGAAGGGTTCATGGTCTGTCCTCCCTCTATGACGAAGCTTGCACCCAGTCCTTCAAATATCTCTGAAAGGCCCGAGCCGGCACATACCGCCACGAAAGCAGATTCCTTATGTTCCTGCTTCTTGGGCTTATTATCCAGCTTCTCATCAGCCTTCTTAAGGCTCTCCATGGCGGCTATCTTAGAGGCATCCTTGATGAGCTTTTCCTCATGCTCCTCCCTCATGTTGTCCACCTTCATACGGGAAAGGGAGCCGTGCTTAAGGCCCTCCTCAAAGGCCAGTCCGGGATGGTTGGTATGGACATGGACCTTAATTATCTCATCATCAGCCACGCAGACTATGGAATCTCCAATGCTCTCAAGGAAGGCAGAAAGGGAAGCCACCTCAGCGGCCTCAAACTCATGGTCTCCCTGAACAAGAAACTCCGTGCAGTAGCCGAACTTTATATCGTCGGTAGATAGCTGCCTGCGCTCCGTAGTGAGCGTATAATTGGCTGAGGGAGCTGAGGTATCAAGACGCAGGTCCACTTCCTTGCCCTGAAGGGCAGCCAGTACTCCCTTAAGGAAGGTCATAAGTCCCTGTCCTCCGGAATCCACCACGCCTGCCTCCTTGAGCACGGGAAGGAGCTCCGGCGTAGAGCTTAAGACCTCATCGCCATGCTCTATCACGAGCCTTAAAAGCTCAGCCACATCAGGCTGCGAGGAAGCAAGCTCGGCAGTCTTTTCCGCCATACCCCTTGCCACGGTAAGTATGGTCCCCTCCTTAGGCTTCATGACCGCCTTATAAGCAGTTTCACTGGCCTTCTGGAAGGCCTCGGAAACGGCCTCGGAGCTGAGCTCGTCATATTCGGCGGCCACCTTGCAGAAGCCTCTGAGGAGCTGAGAGAGTATGACTCCCGAATTACCTCTGGCACCGCGCAGCGAGCCTCCTGAGATAGCCTTGCATACTGCGGCCATCTCCGGCTTTTCCACCTCGGCCACGGCCTTCGCCGCAGACATGATGGTCATGGTCATATTGGTACCCGTATCTCCGTCAGGGACCGGGAACACGTTCAGTTCATTGATATATTCTTTATTGGCCTCAAGATTTTTAGCTCCGGCTATGAAGCACTTTCTTAGCACATCTGCATTTACGCTTTCCATCTGCGTATGCCCTCCTCGATCAGTCTATCGGCTTTACGCCCTCTACAAATACTTCGACGCTGCCGACCTTCATGCCGGTAAACTCCTCGACCTTGTATCTGACATTTTCTATAAGATTATCAGCCACCGCTGAGATGCTTACTCCGTAGGCTACAATGATATGCATACTGAGTGAGACCTCATTGTCCTTGATGACCACACTGACTCCGCGGTCTATGGTGTCCTTATTAAGGAGCCATGCCAGCCCATCCTTCATATTGATGACGGCCATGCCGACTACTCCAAAGCACTCCACTGCCACTGAGCCTGCATAAGTAGCGATAACATCCTCAGAGATGCTCACGTCTCCAAGCTTGTTGCTGATCCTTCCTTTCATATTATCCTCCTGAAACAGGCAAAACGCCCGTGTTATACGAATTCTAACATAAAAACTTCTAAAAGTGAATAAAAAGCTTGCAATTTAAAGACCTTTCTGCTAATATATCATTTGCGTCAAAATTAAGTAAGGAGGTGCAATCCGTGGCAAAGTGTGAAGTATGCGGGAAGTCAGTGCTTTTTGGTAACAAAGTGAGCCATTCCCACAGAAGGTCCAATAAGATCTTTAAGCCGAATGTCAAGAAGGTCAACGTTCAGACTGAAGCAGGTAATAAGAGAGTGTATGTATGTACCTCATGCTTAAGGTCAGGAAAAGTTCAGAGAGCGGCTATCAAGACCGCCTGAAACATAGTAAGCTAAAGCCCCCGATGTCGGGGGCTTTTCTTTTGCCTTTTTTATAATCCAAGCTCCTTCTTAAGGTCTGAAAGGGCCTGATCCACATCAGCCTTGCCGGCCTTATACTTAGCCTTAAGGTCCTCTGCCTCCTCAGCTATCTTATCCTTGGACATATCCTCCAGAGCCTCTGCCTTGGCGAGCTCAGACTCCACCTTTTCCTCCATACGGGAAAATGCCTCGAAGGCACCCTTATCTATGCCCATCTGGGAAACGGAATTGGCAGCCCTTGCAGCCTTTGCGGTCACGGCCTTGGCCTTGATCTCGGAGGCCTTCTGCTTCATGGCATTGATCTCCTCCTCCATCTCTGTGAGTTTATCCCTTACCTTCTCCGCTGCAAGCTTTGCACTCTCATAGGCCTCCTTCTGGGCCTCATGGCGTACCTTTATCTCCCCTTCCTTCTCGAGGGCCTTCCTTGCATCATCCTCATTGCCGGCCTTAAGGGCCTCTGAGGCTATGCCGTGCCATTCCTTTACCTCCTCAGCTATGCCCTCCAGCTTCTTTTTAGCTATCTTTTCATTGGCTATAACTGAAAGAGCCTCTTCCTTTATCTTGGCATACTCCATGGTAGCATCGGCAATGGCCTGATCTACCATCTTTTCCGGATCCTCGAACTTGTTCAGAAGATCATTGACATTTGACTTGGCTATCATAGCCATCCTTTCAAAGATACCAGCCATGGTGATCATCCTCCTTTATCACTTATCTGAATCTCCGTTTGTACCTTGCTTTATCATACTGTCAGAAACATCGGCCGCAGGGCTCTCCCTGCTCTCCGAAGCCTTAGCCTCTGAAGGCTTATCTGGCTTTTCCTCAGCTTCCTCAGATACTGATGGAGCCGGTGAAGGCTCAGCCGTCTCCTGAACCTTTTCCTGTTCCTCCTCATCCTCCCTGAGCATATATTTCTGCCGAAGCTCCCGCTCTTCCTCGGATTCGCCGATGGGAGTCTCGAGTATCTTCCTGAGCCTTTCCGCCTCTTCCTCCTTCTTTCTCTTGAAAGCGGCGCTTATCCCATAAAGGGCCATGCCTATGGGAAGCAGTATGGCCAAGGCCGTGAACAGATACGCTGTTCCCCTTGAGCCCTTTGACATTATCTCCTTCCCGCTTTCGGAAAATACCTCTGAAAAGAATTCCTCATCAGAAAGGTCAGAGTAATACAGCTCCTCCGTATGGTCTAAAATGATATCCTTTGCCTCATCATCTATGACCGTATCTGCTGCAGAGCCGGTATAAATGAAGCTTATGAACTGCGAGGGCTCATATTCCATAAAGACATATATGAGATGCCCCTCGTCATCAAAGAGCTCTCCATACATGGACTCCAAGAAGGCTCTGGCAGTCTCATTGTCCAGATCCCAGCCTCTGCCTTCTATCTCTCCGCAGATATATAAAAACGGCTGGACCCCCGTCTCCTCATAAAAATCCTCAAGGCCCAAGATGAGTTCATCCTCATCATGTATCCAGCCCAATCGGTCCTCATACCATATGGGAGAATAGGTACAGAGCTCACTGCCAAGCTTCTCCCTAGGCTCCTTGGGCACATCTGAAAATGCTCCCACGGCAAGGAAGATGAAAAAAAGCTCTATCATCAGCCCAAGGACTATCAGGAAGGTTAAAGAGCAGCCCCTTTGAGTCCTGTTATCAGGAATTCCGCCTGCTGTGCCTGTGCCGTCTCCGGAGCCGACCGCTGAAGGAGCTGTATAACCGCCGCTCCCTCCCGGAGAGGTTTCCGTATCCCTGCCATAATTATTGATGACCACAGTGTTCCTGCGCCTTGGAAATAATAAGAACGGCCAAAGGGATGAACCCCCTCCCACCGGGCTCTGGTATCCCGGGCGGACATTCCTCATGCCCCTTCTGGTACCGCCAAACATGCTTCCGCTTCCGAAGCTGCTTCCTCCTCCGAAGGCCGAGCCGCCTCTCTGGACCGAGGATCTGCGGGAGGAAAAGCCCCTGCCCGAGAAGCTGCTCCTTCCGGAAAAGCCCCTGCCGCTGGAAAAACCTCCTGATCTGCCTCCTCCTCTGCCCATACAGCCTCCCTTACTTAGTCATTTTCCTCTGCCCAGTTTGTATAATACTGCTGGACATCATCATCCTCATCAAGCAGGTCAAGGGTACGTCTCAAATTCTTTACAGCCTGCTCGTCAGTCACTGATACAGTCACCTGAGGGATCATGGCAATGTCTGCCTCAGCCATGGGGACCTTGGCCTCATCAAGGGCCATGCGCACCTTATCAAAATCCTCGGGGGCAGTCACTATCTCGAAGCTGTCCTCCTCTTCCTTGAGGTCCTCAGCTCCTGCGTCCAAGGCTATCATCATCAGATCGTCTCCGGAAAGCTCACACTCCTCCTTATCGATGATGATCTGTCCCTTCCTGTCGAACATATAGGAAACCGAGCCCTGAGTTCCGATGGAGCCCTGTCCCTTTGAAAAGGCTGCCTTGACATTGGCTGCGGTACGGTTTTTATTGTCAGTAAGGGTATCCACGATGATGGCCACGCCGTTCACGCCATAGCCCTCATAGCGGAGCTGCTGATAATTCTCGCCCTCGCCTGCTCCGGCTGCCTTCTTGATGCCCCTTTCGATGGTATCGTTGGGCATATTGGCTGCCTTTGCCTTCTGGATAACGAACTTAAGCTTATAATTATTGTTGGGGTCGGGTCCTCCCTCCCTGACCGCTATGGCTATCTCTCTTCCTATAATGGTATAGATCTTGCCCTTAGCGGCATCATTTTTTTCCTTTTTAGCCCTTATATTGGCAAACTTAGAATGTCCTGACATAAATATCTCCTCAATGCTCTTTAGTTTAACTGATATATTTTAGCATCAAAAAGCCATTTAATCAATCTCTGCCACTACAAATGCCGCCGCAGTCTCCCCAGTATCGCTGAGGCTTATATGTATACGGCTTATCCCAAGACCCCCGGAAAGCTCAGCGGCTCTTCCATGCAGCACTATATACGGCGCCCCCAGCTCATCCCTCAGGCACTCTATATCCGCCGGTCCAAAATCCCGAAACCCGGTGCGAAGGGCCTTGGACACGGCCTCCTTTGCTGCAAAGTCCGTAGCGAGGCGCTTAAGCTTAGCATTCTTAGCCTTTGCCCCCTTGGGCTTTGTCCCCGCAGCCTTTTTCTCCGCAGCCTCCGAGGGGTGAAGATCAAGCAATGAGATATCGATGCCGCTGTCACCAAAGGCCTCAGATATCTCATTTTCCGTGTATGTACGTCTTAAAAAGCCCTCCCTCTGGCAGGCCCTGAGCACTCTTTTTATCTCTACGATATCTGCTCCTACTCCGTATATCATTTCCTGCTGCCTGTATTTCTGAGCATATTGTAGCAGAGCCTCATGATGCTTTCAGAAAGGTGCACATTCTCCACCTCTATGGAATCAGGCACATTTAAGTCAGTATGGGCAAAATTCCATATACCCTTGATGCCGGTATCTGAAAGCTCCTCGGCTATCTCTATGGCTGCATGCTTAGGCACGGTAAGGGCCACTATCTCTATGTCATTGTCCCTGATATAGGACTTGATGATGTCCATGGGCATGGTCTCTATACCGCTGTAGCAGCGTCCGACCTTCTCCGAGTCCGAATCAAACAGAGCCTTTATCTTAAATCCGCGCTTTTCAAAATCAGAATATCCCGCAAGGGCTTTTCCGAAGTTTCCGGCACCGACTATGATCATGTTATGTATCCGGTCGATGCCCAGTATCTTGCCTATCTCCTCATAGAGATTTTTGACATTATATCCGTAGCCCTGCTGTCCAAAGCCTCCGAAATTATTAAGGTCCTGCCTTATCTGGGATGCGGTGATACCCATCATCTTTGAAAACTCTCCGGAGGAGATACGGTCCACTCCCTGTCCCATCAGCTCTCCCAGATATCTGTAATACCTCGGAAGGCGCTGTATGATGGCCTTGGATATCCTCTTTTCTTCCTTTTGTTCCATTTTTTCTGCCTCACTGATACTTTAATTAAGGATATGATATCACCATTGATATATTATTGTCAATCTTGTTAAAAAATGTTTATCCAATAAAACAAGGCCTAATTCCATATATCTGCATCAGCAGCGACCCATAAACTGTCAAAACTGCCGGCAAAGAGCCTTGCGAAGCAGACAGTCCAATGCGGCAGTTTTGCAGGCCTTAAGCTCAATATCCTTCTTATGGAAAAAGGCATCCGATGGAGCTCGGATGCCTTATCTTAAGTATGCTTATCGTTATCAGTCCAATAAGCTGTTAAAGCTGCCGCAGGGGCCTTCAGAAGAAGCCGGCCCAACACGGCAGCTTGGAATTTTTTTTACATCATGCCGGGATTAGGTGCTACAGGAGGCTGGGGCTCCTTGATGGTAGCCACTGCTGCCTCTGTGGTAAGCAGGGTAGATGCTACTGACTCAGCGTTCTGAAGAGCTGACCTTGTTACCTTTGCAGGGTCGATAATGCCTGCAGATATCATGTCCACATACTCTTCCTTAGCTGCATCAAATCCAACTCCGTCCTTACCTTCCTTTACCTTGTTGACGATGACTGCGCCGTCAAGTCCGGCATTTTCAGCTATGCGGTAAAGAGGTGACTCCAGAGCCTTAAGGACTATGGCTGCTCCGGTCCTCTCATCTCCCTCAAGAGCTGCAACCACATCAGCGACCGCCTTTGTAGCATGAATATAAGCTGTTCCGCCTCCGGGAACTATACCCTCCTCAACTGCTGCCCTTGTGGCATTGAGAGCATCCTCCATACGGAGCTTTGCTTCCTTCATCTCGGTCTCGGTAGCTGCACCTACTCTGATGACTGCTACTCCGCCTGCAAGCTTTGCAAGCCTCTCCTGAAGCTTCTCTCTGTCAAAGTCAGAGGTGGTCTCCTCTATCTGTCCCTTTATCTGAGCTATCCTTGACTGGATATCTGCCTTCTCACCAAGTCCATCCACGATGATGGTATCCTCCTTGGTGACCTTGACTGACTTAGCACGGCCCAGCATCTGAAGGGTCGTATCCTTAAGGTCAAGTCCCAGCTCCTCAGATACTACCTGTCCGCCTGTCAGTATAGCGATATCACGGAGCATATCCTTACGTCTGTCACCATATCCGGGAGCCTTTACGGCTACTACGGAGAAGGTTCCGCGGAGCTTGTTGACGATAAGTGTGGTAAGAGCCTCACCCTCAACATCCTCAGCGATGATAAGGAGCTTGGCTCCCATCTTTACTATCTCCTCAAGCAGAGGAAGGATGTCCTGAATATTGGATATCTTCTTATCCGTGATAAGGATATAAGGGTCGTCCAGATTAGCTTCCATCTTATCCATATCCGTGCACATATAAGCACTGATATAGCCCCTGTCGAACTGCATACCTTCAACGAGGTCCAGCTCTGTCTTCATGGTCTTGGACTCCTCGATGGTGATGACACCATCCTTTGATACCTTTTCCATGGCATCTGCTACCATCTCTCCGACCTCATCGCTGGAGGCTGAGATAGCAGCTACCCTTGCTATCTGGTCCTTGCCGGAAACTGTCTGGGATGACTTCTCTATATCTGCTACAGCAGCATCCACTGCCTTACGCATACCCTTACGCATAACGATGGGATTGGCACCTGCTGCAAGGTTCTTCATGCCCTCATTTATCATGGACTGAGCAAGCACTGTAGCGGTGGTGGTACCATCTCCGGCCACATCATTGGTCTTTGTGGCTACTTCCTTTACGAGCTGAGCGCCCATATTTTCATATGCGTCCTCAAGCTCTATCTCCTTTGCTATGGTCACGCCATCATTGGTGATAAGGGGTGTGCCGAAGGATTTATCAAGGACTACGTTCCTTCCCTTAGGTCCCAAAGTCACCCTTACTGTATCAGCTAACTTATTGACGCCCTCTTCCATGGCCTTACGGGCATCTACACCATATTTAATATCCTTTGCCATATCTATCTGCCTCCGAAAAAACTAATAAGAATTATGAATTTTACCGTCTTATATAAAATTCAAATGCAGCTCTGCCGCTCTGATCACTCTATGATAGCAAGAATGTCAGACTGCTTTACGATGAGATACTTTTCCTCATCTATCTCTATCTCGGTGCCTGAATACTTTGAATAAACCACCTTATCACCGACCTTGACCTGCATCTTTACTTCCTTGCCGTCAACTACTCCGCCGGGGCCTGCTGCTACCACCTCGCCCTGTCCGGGTTTCTCCTTATCCTGACCGGGAAGGACGATACCTGATTTCGTGGTCTCCTCAGCCTGAAGCTTCTTAAGCACTACCTTATCATCAAGCGGAACCAACTTCATAACAAAAACCTCCTTATAATCTCAAAGATTATATATCGCATGCCGCTTCCTTTATCTTTTCCTGCGGCTCTGCTTTTTCTCTTTCCGCAGGGTATTGTAGCATTATATGTTAGCAGTGTCAAGCATTGAGTGCTAACAAATTTATAAAAACTTTGTAAACTCGAAAAATGACCTTCCATAGCTGTAAATGCAATCCTTCATATGCAGCTTCCCGCATAAAGCCGGCATAAAAAGCCCTGATCCCCTATATCAGGAAGGCCTGAAGTCTCATATCCCCCCCATGCAGCTTCTTTGGGCATTTCAACCATATAACAGTCTTTATCAGCGGAAATCATCTTGTACCTGCACAAAAATTATGCTATCATTTATATAGCCTGAGATGTTCGTTTGGTTTATTCAATTACTTCCACAATCTGACATACGGGACTTCGGCATTGATAGTGTGGATGTCGGGCCGCCTTCGAGCGGATGGCTGAAGCAGCTTCCGAGAAGACCCACCCTGGCTTTTAGCTGGGAGTCACTTATAAGCCGACGGCACCTTGGGTATATTTTAATTGGAGGTTACGAACATGACAGATTATGGAAAGCTGCTCAAGATGGCCATTGAAAAGCTCCCTGATTCCTATGTGCCCTATTCCCATTTTCATTGCTCCGCTGCCCTCCTGTGCAGTGACGGCACCATCTTTCAGGGTGTCAATATCGAAAATGCAGCATATACCCCTACCATCTGTGCTGAGCGCTGCGCCATATTCAAGGCTGTCTCCGAGGGCTATCGGGATTTTAAGGCCATAGCCGTAGTCGGATGTGATGAAAAGGTCCTTGAATCAAATGAATTTAAAAACCACAAGGTCCTTCCTGAGGGATACGGAAAGAGCGGTCCCTGCGGTGTGTGCCGTCAGGTCATGCAGGAATTCTGTGACCCTGAGACCTTCGACATCATCCTTGGCCGTGCAGAGGATGACATCACCGTATATAAGCTTAAAGAGCTGTTTCCCCATGCCTTTGGTCCTGCAGACCTTGCATAAGCAGACAGCTTATGGACCGAGGGACTTCATATTAGTTTTACAGGACTCCGATGTCCCTATTCGGATAAAGACTTCATTGAGGTTTCTGATACTAAAGTGAGAGCTTTTAGTTTTTATAGATAAAATAAAATGCTGCTCTAAGGCAGCGGAATGGAGCATATCATGTCAAAGCGTGGAGTTGGAAAATATTTTGGACTGGCAGTCGCGGCTGCAGCTGCTGCAGTGGCGGTAAAGTATCTCAAGGATTATACTGATTTCAGAGAGGCCGCAGAGCCCGACCTCAGCAATCTGAAGGACAGTGCCGGTATGACTAAGGAGGCCGCAAAGCGTACCTACATCTCCATAAGAGATAAGGGAGATGTAAAGGAGGCTGCCGGAGATCTCGCCAAGGCTGCAGGCCGTATGGCAAAGGATGCAGGCAACGTGGCAGTCACTGCCGGAAAGACCACCGTAGACACAGTAAAGGATATAAAAGCCAAGTATGATGAGGATCCTGAGGCTGCAAAGGCTGAGGTCATCGACAATTTCAAGGATATGAAGGATGACATTGCAGACAGCCTTTCAGGCGCAGCCGAGAAGCTGAGCAGCATATGGAAGTCTGAAGACGAGCCTATGGATGACTTCATGGAGGCTGAGGAGCTTTATGACCCCGAGACTTCGGAGGATTTAGACGAGGATGCAGCTGATGAGGAGGCTTTGGAAGGAGCCGAAGCTGAGGCCGCAGATGATGCGTCTGAGGAAGAGCCCGAGGAGGATGACCCCTTCAGCCTTGATGACGATGAACTCGACAGCTCATCCATCATAAAGGATGACAGGCTTTAACAGGCCGGTCAGCGGTCATATAAACAAATAAATCTCAAAGAGTGCTGTTGGATCGTTTATCTAAGTCAAGCAGCACTCTTTTTTTGCAGAAATTTGAACGCACAAAGGCATATCCATACAGAATACCTGAATTATTTGTTTCAACGGAAAGATGAACAGACCCTCACAGGCCGCATTATCAGGAGAAAAACCTTTTTAGAGAGAGTATGAAACTCTTTCTGTAAATTAAATAAAAAGGTCAAATAGGGCCTCCTGTGGTAGAATAAAACACAGGAGGCCTTAGTGTGAAAGAAAGTAGAGGCCAGCCGAAAAATGGCGCACTGAAACAAGCTATTGACAAATAGCCATTTGAAACAGGGTTGATTTTTCTAAGATATGTTAAGAAACAAGCTGGGATTCTTTTATAAGTCCTTCAGCAATTAAAAGCTTCATAGCTTGTTTGACAGCCTTTTCCTTCTGCTTGTTTTTCAGTGGTTTAGGCATATCAATCTTGTAAAGGTCGGTTGGATTCCACGCTTCTCCCGTAGACAGCATATGGTAGATAGCCGTGAGGATCATCCGAGCGACTGCAATGATGGCACGTTTCTTACCACGACGTTTCATGATGCGCTCATATTTGGCTTTGTAATAAGGAGATTTGTTGGATTTCACGGCTGCATG
>DVNS01000053.1 GCA_018714145.1 Candidatus Avilachnospira avistercoris | reverse complement strand
ATTATCTTTTTTTGCAAATACCCCTAACACTTTTCCTTAAGTCGTGTTATAATTAAACGGAATTTTGTTTTTTTTCACAAACAAAGTATAAGCAAATGGAGGAACGTGTATGTCTTACAACGATACGACTGCTCATAAAAGGATAGCTAAGATCCTTGACGAAGGCAGTTTTGTGGAAATCGGAGCGTATGTGACAGCAAGGGATGCTGCCGCTGATCCGAGTGAAGAAGCATACGGGGACGGTGTCGTTACCGGTTATGGTACCATCGGCGGCTGTCTTATGTTCGTATATGCTCAGAACCCGGACTATATCGGCGGCTCTATGGGCGAGATGCACGCACAGAAGATAGCCAAGGTCTATGATATGGCCATGGATATGGGTGCCCCCGTGCTTGCCCTCTTGGACTGCGCCGGAGTAAGGCTTTCTGAGGGAGCTGATTCCCTTCATGCCTTCGGCACCTTGTTCAGGAATCAGTCAAAGGCCTCAGGAGCAGTGCCCCAGATAGCTGTGGTATATGGCAACTGCGGAGGCGGACTTGCGGTAAGCGCAGCCATGTCTGACTTCGTATTTATGGAGGATGGAGCAAAGCTCTATGTCAACAGTCCCAATGCCGTAAAGGGCAACTTCGAGGGCAAGTGTGACACCGCAGCAGCCAAGTTCCAGTCCGAGGAGACGGGACTTTGTGATATGCACGGCAGCGAAGCTGAGATAGCAGCGGCTGTAAAGAGCCTTGTGGCTATGCTTCCTGAAAATTATATAGACGATTATTCTGCAGTGGAGAACAGCGACAGCCTGAACCGTGAGGCAGCCGGCATAGATAAGGCCGCTTCGAAGGCAGAGATGATAAAGCTCATTGCAGACAACGGCGAGTTCTTCGAGGTAAAGAAGGACTATGGCAATGTCACCGCTGGCCTCATAAGGATAGGCGGCAATACCGTAGGCGTTATAGCCAATGATGGAGCCAAGCTTGGCTCAAGGGGCTGCAGGAAGGCAGAGAAGCTCATAAACTTCTGTGATTCCTTCGGTATCCCTGTGCTTACCCTTACGGATGTGGATGGCTTTGCAGGCTGCATCGGCAATGAAAAGACCCTTGCCAGAGGTCTTGCGGAGCTCGTGGACGCATATTCCTATGCTTCAGTGCCCGTAGTGACCGTCATAACCGGTCATGCCTATGGTACTGCCGGCGTAGCCATGGGTTCAAAGTCCATCGGAGTAGACATCGTATACGCATGGAAGGGCGCAAAGATGGGACTCATGGACGAGGATATACAGGCTGATATAGATAAGAGCTTTGATAAGGCTAAAAATACCGTCCTTTATAACGCAAAACGCGGATATGTGGACGATATCATCGAGCCTTCAGAGACCAGACAGAGGGTGGCCGCTGCCTTGGAGATGCTCTATACCAAGTCCTTTGACGCATGAATCCGGATAAAAAGCATATTATAAAGGGGTCGATCGCATGAAAGATAGATTGAAAAAGATCATTTTAGCGCTCACGATGTCTCTTGTGATGCTTTCCCTCTTCGGCTGTGCAAAGGAGAGCGGCGTGGAGCCCATGACTGCCGATACCGAGATGATGATGGCTTATTCGGCTGAGAGCATGTTCCAGCAGATAATCTCCATGCCGGACGAGGATATCAACGACATGATAGAGGCCTACTCCGAGCAGCAGGACACCATCATGGTCAATGGTCTCAACGCATGGCTTTCCTCAGAGGAGGATCTGGGAGAGTTCAAGGAGATAAAGAGCACTGAGGTCACACAGGACAATGAGGGCAACTATACCGCCACCGTCCTTGCGGCCTTTGAGCAGAGGGACTGTGAGTTCATCCTTGGCGTCAACAAGAGGATGACCAAGTATACCAATCTGGGTTTTTCACCTGTATACACTACCGGTGAGCTGGTAGCAGAGGGTTTTGGAAACCTTATAGTGGGTATGGGCATGGTATTTGTAGTGCTCATATTCCTCGCTTGGGTCATAAGCCTGTTCAAATACGTCCATGTATTTGAGGAAAGGGCAAAGAAGAAGGCTGAGGCAAGAGAGGCCGAGGCAAATGCAAGGCCTGAGGCAGAGGAGAGACCTGTTATTACAAAGCTCCCTGAAGCGCCTGCAGTTCCCGCAGCCCTGCCTGAGGCAGCAGCTTCAGGAGAGGATGAGATAGCAGCAGTCATCGCTGCTGCCATAGCAGCCTATGAGGCAGATACGGGCAGACATTTTGATGAGCTTAAGAACGGCATCACGGTACGCAAGATAAGAAGGGGCCGCAGGTAAGCGGTGCTCTGCGATATCATATTTATAAGGATATACTTAACATTTTCGGAGGATAAATATGAAGAACTATACCATCACCGTAAACGGAAACGTTTATAATGTAACAGTTGAAGAGGGCGCCGCACTTCCGGGAGTTCCTGCAGCAGCCCCTGCTCCTGCACCTAAGGCAGCAGCTCCTGCACCCGCTCCCGCAGCATCTGCAGCACCGGCGGCAGCCCCTGCAGCAGCTCCCGCACCTGCAGCCGCAGGCGAGGCCGGAGCAGTTAAGGTAGAGGCTCCCATGATAGGAAAGATACTTGCCGTAAAGGTAAAGGTAGGACAGGCAGTCAAGAGGGGAGAGCCCGTAGTAGTGCTTGAGGCCATGAAGATGGAAAATGACATCGTGGCTCCTCAGGACGGAGTTATAGCTACCATAGACTGCAAGGAGGGAGATCAGGTAGAGTCCGGAGCAGTGCTTGCTACCCTTAACTGATGCTTACCTGAACTCTTAAAAGACCGGAGGAATAATAATGGATTTAGCAAGTACATTTTCTAATCTGGTTGCGCAGACTGCATTTTTAGGCCTTACATGGGGCAACTATATCATGATACTGGTTGCCTTCCTGTTCCTCTATCTGGCTATAAAGAAGGGTTTTGAGCCCCTTTTGCTCATCCCCATCTCCTTTGGCATGCTGCTGGTCAATATTTATCCGGACATCATGCTTTCAGCTGAGGAGAGCGCAAACGGCACCGGAGGCATGCTCTGGTACTTCTTCAAGCTGGATGAGTGGACCATACTCCCTTCCCTTATATTCATGGGAGTGGGAGCCCAGACGGATTTCGGTCCCCTGATAGCCAATCCCAAGACCTTCCTGCTTGGCGCAGCCGCACAGTTTGGTATATATATGGCGTATTTCGTAGCCATCATCTTAGGATTTACCGGCAGGCAGGCAGCCGCCATCTCCATCATCGGAGGCGCTGACGGCCCTACCTCCATATTCCTTGCCAATAAGCTCGGCGAGACCGCACTCCTTGGCCCCATAGCAGTGGCAGCCTACTCATATATGGCACTGGTGCCCGTTATCCAGCCGCCTATCATGAGAGCGCTTACTACCAAGGAGGAGCGCATGATACGCATGGAGAACTTAAGGCCCGTATCAAAGCTTGAGAAGATACTGTTCCCCATCGTCATCACCGTAGTAGTAAGCATGGTGCTTCCTTCCACGGCTCCCCTTGTGGGCATGCTGATGCTCGGAAACCTCTTTAAGGAGTCCGGAGTGGTTAAGCAGCTTACCGAGACCGCAGCAAATGCACTTATGTATATCGTGGTCATCCTGCTGGGAACCTCAGTCGGAGCCACGACCTCAGCCGAGGCCTTCCTGAACGCTGATACCCTTAAGATAGTATTCTTAGGACTTGTGGCCTTTGCCTTTGGTACGGCTGCAGGTATAGTCCTTGGAAAGGTGATGTGCAAGCTGACCGGCGGAAAGATAAATCCGCTCATAGGCTCTGCAGGCGTTTCAGCAGTTCCCATGGCTGCCCGTGTTTCCCAGAAGGTGGCTACCGAGGACGACCCGACGAACTTTATACTGATGCACGCCATGGGACCCAATGTGGCAGGCGTTATCGGAACTGCGGTGGCAGCCGGTACGTTCATGGCAGTGTTTGGAGTAAAGTAAGGAGCCGGTATGAGGCTTTGGCCCCGGAAAGGGCCTTTGACCTTTCTGCGTGGGATATCCAAGGCGCGTGAGCTTTGGAACTTCCCTTAGGACCTTAGTCTTTGGCTTAAAGCATAAATTTGATTTGGAGGAGATAAAATGGCTGAAATAGAGAAAAAGCCGGTAAAGATAGTTGAGACAGTCCTTCGTGACGCTCATCAGTCCCTTATCGCCACTCGTATGCCTACCGAGGAGATGCTTCCCATCGTAGATAAGATGGACCAGATAGGCTACTATGCAGTAGAGTGCTGGGGCGGTGCTACCTTCGACGCATCCCTTCGTTTCCTCAAGGAGGACCCTTGGGAGAGACTCAGGAAGCTTCGTGCAGGCTTCAAGAACACAAAGCTTCAGATGCTGTTCAGAGGTCAGAACATCCTTGGCTACAACCACTATGCTGATGATGTGGTGGAGTATTTCGTACAGAAGTCCATCGCCAATGGTATAGATATCATCCGTATATTTGACTGCCTCAATGACCTTCGCAATCTTGAGACCGCAGTCAATGCCACAAAGAAGGAGGGAGGCCACGTTCAGGTAGCCATGAGCTATACTCTCGGCGAGGCCTATACCCTTGATTACTGGAAGGATCTGGCAAAGCGCATCACGGATATGGGAGCAGATTCCATCTGCGTAAAGGATATGGCAGGACTTCTGCTTCCTGCAGAGGCTGCAAAGCTTGTGAAGGCTCTTAAGGAGGTCACAGACCTTCCCATAGACATGCACACCCACTATACCTCAGGCATGGCCTCCATGAGCTATCTCAAGGCCATAGAGGCAGGTGCGGACATCATTGATACAGCCTGCACGCCCTTCGCCCTTGGAACCTCCCAGCCTTCTACGGAGGTCATGGTCAAGGCGCTTCAGGGCTCAGAGTACGATACCGGACTTGATGTGGATAAGCTCATAGAGATATGCAATTATTTCCAGCCCTATAAGGAGGAGTGCATAAAGAGCGGACTCTTAAGCACCAAGGTCATGGGCGTGGACATCAACACCCTTAAGTATCAGGTGCCCGGCGGCATGCTTTCCAATATGGTGAAGCAGCTTGCAGATGCAGGAAAGTCCGACAAGCTGACTGAAGTGCTGGAGGAGATCCCGAGAGTCCGTAAGGACTTCGGCGAGCCGCCCCTTGTTACCCCTTCCTCACAGATAGTAGGTACTCAGGCAGTTATGAACGTGCTCATGGGCGAGCGCTATAAGCTCGTTCCGAAGGAGTCCCATAAGCTTGCCAAGGGTGAGTTCGGACAGAGCCCGAGACCCATGAATCCCGAGGTCCAGAAGAAGATACTCGGGGACGAGGAGCCCATCACCTGCCGCCCTGCAGACCTCATAGAGCCCCAGCTTCCTAAGTTCGAGGCTGAGATGGCAAAGTGGAAGAGGCAGCCTGAGGATGTGCTCAGCTATGCACTGTTCCCTGCAGTAGCTAAGGAATTCTTTGAGTACAGGGAGACTCAGGACAACGGCATAGATAAGTCAAAGGTGAAGGACGGAGCTTATCCCGTATAAGCATAAGGCGGTCCAAAGACTCATAAGACAGACTAAAGACAATGCGGCTCTGAAGGTACAGCCATCCGGTATGACAGGGTTTTTCTTTCAAAAGTCTTACGTTAGTCTAAGGATTGTTTGAAGCATATAGACAAATTTTTTCACCAAAATTATAATAACACCGTACAGTGGAGACACTGTGCGGTGTTTTTATGTTTGACCTGATTTGATTTTTGGCAGCGATTTTTGACGGGGAAGGATATATGACAGTATTTGGACTGAATAAAAGGACTATAGCGGCAGTAACGGCTGTCTGTTTGTGTATGCAGACGGCCGTATTTCCATTTTCACGGTATTTTAATATCAATGCCTATGCTGCATGGACCGGATATGTGGATGCTGACCGTATGAACGTGCGCTCCGGACCGGGGACAGACTACAGCGCCGTGGGGGTGCTTTCTGACAACGCTCAGGTTACGGTGCTTTCAGAGACCCGGGGCAATGATGGCTATACATGGTATCAGATAAGCTATGGCAGCGGTACCACAGGCTATGCAAGGAGCGACTATATAGAGCAGGAGATAGTTTACAGCGCTTCGGACAGCAATTTTGAGAACTGGATGAATCAGCAGGGCTTCCCCGAAAGCTATAAAAACGGACTTCGGGGACTGCATCAGAAGTATCCCAACTGGGTATTTACGGCCCAGCATACTGGTCTTGACTGGAATACTGTCATCTCCGAGGAGTCGAGGGTCGGCAGGAACCTTGTGGGAAAGGATTCCATGTCCTCATGGAAGTCCACGGCTCAGGGCGCCTATGACTGGTCAACGGATACTTGGCCCGGCTTTGACGGCTCCGCATGGAACGCAGCATCCTCTGAGATCATAGCCCATTATATGGACCCGAGGAATTTCCTTGATGAGGAGTATGTTTTTCAGTTTGAGCTTCAGTCCTATAATCCCTCTACCCAGACCAAGGACGGGCTCCTGCAGCTCATAGACGGAACCTTTCTTGACAATGAGGTCGTGGTCCCTGTCAATGGCAGCAGTATAGACGGGGGCACGGTCATAGAAAATAACGGCTACGGTTATGCGGATAAGAGCTATGGCTACTCCGGAGGAACTCCGGGTACAGCCGTGGGAGGAAGCTCATCCGGCACAGGCTCCGGAAGCAGCACGGTCACCGGTCCCGGCAGCACCTCGGGCCCCGGCTCCTCAAACGGTCCCGGAAGCCAGTACGGCTTCAGCAAGGATTCTAACTTTGTAAACAGCGGACCGGGAGTCAATATCAGCGAGGCCTCGGAAAGCACAACGGAGAGCTCAGTCCTAAGCCGCGTGGCTGACGGACTTTTTGAGCTTTCAGGCGGCATCACGGCCTACGCCGCAGGCTGGAGGAAGCTTTCAGACAGTCCCGTTCAGTGGGTATATGAAAATGATGATGGCTCAAGGCTCTCACAGGGCTGGCACTGGCTTGACGGAAACAATGACGGTGTGGCAGAATGCTATTATATAGGAGCCGACGGCATCATGGCTCAGGACACGACCATAGACGGCTACTATATAAACGCAGACGGCCAGTGGATAGATACCAACGGAAAGATATATACGAAGCAGGCGGAGACCAGTGCCTCTGAGGCTCCCGCAGGGGAGACCTCGGGCGGCAGCGTCATAACTGCGGTAGAGGGACCGGGAGGCTCTGAAAGCTCAGGAAGCGTTACACCCGGAGACTCCTCTCAGGGACTGGTTAGCGATACTCCTGCCTCAGGGCCCTCCGTAAGCGAAAGCTCCGGACCCGGTTCGGGCTCCTCAGGAAGCACAGGCGACAGCCAGAGCACTCAGGGCTCATCTCAGGGTACTGATGGCACCCAAGGGACCGTATCCGGTCAGAAGTACAGCGAGCCCATGAAGCTCGTAAGCTATGCGGATATCATCATGAAGGCGGCGGAGCAGTCCAAGGTCAGCCCCTATGTCATAGCCTCCATGATACTTCAGGAGCAGGGAACCGGCAGTTCAGACAGCATCTCCGGTACCAATTCCGCCTATCCGGGCATATATAATTATTTCAATCTTGGTGCCTATGCCCATGACGGCATGGGAGCCGTGGAGGCAGGACTAAATTATGCAGCCCAGAGCGGAACGGGACAGAGGCCTTGGAATAGCATAGAGAAGTCCATAATCGGCGGAGCCATCCTTTACGGCACTAATTATGTCAATGCCGGACAGGATACATTTTACCTTAAGAAGTTCAATGTTCAGGGCTCCAACCTCTATCAGCACCAGTACATGACCAATGTACCTGCGGCTGCAGCAGAGGGAGCCAAGG
Source organism: Candidatus Avilachnospira avistercoris (assembly GCA_018714145.1). Classification (GTDB taxonomy): domain Bacteria; phylum Bacillota; class Clostridia; order Lachnospirales; family Lachnospiraceae; genus Avilachnospira; species Avilachnospira avistercoris. Next base: position 6,531 of record DVNS01000053.1, on the reverse strand, counting down.
TCGCAGAGGCCTATAATGAACAGATAAAGGCTACGGCCCTTGAGTTCAAGATACCGGTGTTCAATAATATGCCGGAGACCAAGTGTCCGATGCCTACGGTGGACGGAAGCCCCAACAACAAGCTTTCCTCCATCAGCGTGGATGGATACACCCTCACTCCTACCTTCAATATGGATACGGTGGATTACAGCCTTATCGTTGACAACAGCGTGACTACGGTCAATGTATCCGCACAGGCCATAAGCAGTAAGGCAAGGATAAGCGGTACCGGTACCGTGACGCTCAACATAGGCGTTAATACCGTGACTGTCACCGTAACGGCGGAAAATGGCAGCACGAGGGATTATAAGATAAACATCACAAGACGTGATGGCGAGATAGGCAATGTAGGTGCTGAAAGCACTGTGACGACCGGCAGCACGGGCACCTCGCAGGTATCGCCCGGCACTGGCACCGGAGCTCCTCAGGACGTGACCTCCATAGGCGGCACGAACATGGGAGGACCGGGGACCGGAGCTTCAGGGCCGGTGCAGACAGAGACTCAGGCTCCCTCACAAAGCGCGCCTTCGGGCGGTGACGGAGCAGTGGTCATCATAGGCAGCACGCCTCCCGGGGCCTGATAGGGAAGGAGATACGGATGAAGCTTATAAAGACAGTAGATAATACCTTAAAGGGAGTCCTGATGCTCCTTATGTGCCTTCTGTTTACGCTGAATGTATTTGCGGCAGACGGGCAGATATCATTTTCAGACCCGCAGGCCTCCTCGGGATCTGAGGTCAATGTGACGATGAAGATAAGTGCCTCGGAGGGAACGAGGCTTGCAGATGCCACGGTGACCCTTACCTATCCTCAGGACAGGCTGGAATTCGTCTCCGGTACGGATGCGAGCGGTGGAGCAGGCACCATCAGGGTCCATGGAGTGACAAACGGCGGAGGATCCAATGTACTTGAGTATAATCTTAAGTTCAACACCTCCTCTGCAGGCACCTATACCATAGGCATAGATACTCAGGAGGTATATGATGAGGACGGGGCCATGGTGAACATGACCCATCTCGGAAGCTCTACGGTGACGGTAAGTGCGGCTGAGGGGCTTTCCCAAAATGCGGACCTTTCCACACTGGAGCTGAGTCCCGGCTCCCTTGAGCCTGCATTTGACCCTTCAGTCACCAGCTACAGCACCTCTGTGGGTGCCTCGGTGGAGCTTTTAGGTATCAACGCCATAGCTGCAGACCCGGGTGCCTCAGTCATGATACAGAACAATGAAGGACTGCAGATGGGTGAGAATACGGTAACTGTAAGCGTTACCGCACCTGACGGACAGACGGTAAAGGACTATGTCATACTCGTCAATAAGGTCGAGGGCGGTCCTGAGGCTCCCGTGACCGATGCAGAGGCCTCTATGGATACGGATATAGCTGAGGGAGTACAGCTCTCCTCAAGGGGAAAGACCATCACAATCATGTATCCCGGTGAGGGTGTGGCTGTGCCTGAGGGCTTCACGGAGGCCATCATCACCATAGACGGCCAGAAGGTAAGAGGCTGGTTCTGGGGTGCAGATGAGGATCCCGAATACTGTGTGGTCTACGGCATGAATGATAAGGGCGAGCTCAACTTCTACCGCTACGATCTGGAGGAAAAGACCATCCAGAGGTACTTCTCAGATCCCATGTCTGCGGATGCGGTAAGCAATGCTGAATATACTGAGCTCATGACCCAGTACGATGAACTGCAGCAAAGCTATGAACTCAGGTTCATCATCATATGCGTGCTCTGTGCCGTATGCCTTGTGCTCCTTATCACGGCAGTCTATTTCTCCTCAAGAGTAAGGAGAATGGACAGGGAGGCAAGGAAGCAGAGGACCGTGGAGAGAAGGCGCGGAGGCAGAGGAGCTTCTTCGCAGAGAGCCTCCATTGAGCCCGAGATACTGAGCCACGACTATGATATGGAGCCCGAGGAGGAGAGCTATGAGGAGATGGATGAGACCCAGATAATCTCAGGGCTTTCTTCAGGAAGGACAGGAGAGCTAAAGGAGGAGCTTACTGAGCTTAAGGATGAGGTCCTCGATGAAGAGGGAGTCAGACTGGCATCAAAGAGCCCCAAGGCCTCCCATAAGGGAAGGAAGGCTGAAAAGACTGAGGAAGCCATGAAGGCTCCGGAGGCTGAGACGGCCGTGGATGACAAGGAAGATGAGGTCTCTAAGCAGGACTCAGATAAGGCCCCGGAGAGCGACGGCGAAAAGGATGATACCTTTGAGACCTTCGACATCTGATTTATAAATTTTTTAGACTTAACTTAGAAGCGTTTTATTGAAATAAAACTCCGTTTGGGTTATATTTGACGAAAGACACGTCGGATATACACCCGGCGGAGTTTTAGCGCTAAGAGATAACGGATATATCGATAAGGAGATGAGATATAGATGGAGCAATTTACACAGAAGGCGAAAGAGGCCCTGCAGTTTGCCTATGACGTGTCCGAGGAGCTCGGGCATGGATATATAGGTTCAGAGCATCTGCTCTGCGGCATGATAAGGGAAAAGAGCTGCGCAGCGGCTCAGGTCCTTGCAGCCTTTGGCATAAATGAGACCTCGGTCATGCCTCTCATAGAGAGACTGATATCGGGACATGAGCTGATGGTATCGGAAAACAGCGGCTATACTCCCAGTGCGAGGCATATACTGGAGCAGAGCTGCCGTGAGGCGGCTTATTTCCGTTCGCCCCTCATCGGGACAGAGCATATCCTCATAGCCATGCTGAAGCAGCAGGACTGCGTGGCCCTCAGGATATTCAATACCCTTGGGGTCAGTGCACAGGCCATATATCAGGAGATAGTAGCCTCCATGGGAGAGGATGCACCGGATATAAGGGAGTCTGAGGCAGCAGGAAGGGCAAGGAAGAAAAATTCGACGCCTACCCTCAATCAGTATTCGAGGGACCTGACTGACCTTGCCAGAGAGGGCAAGCTGGATCCGGTCATCGGCAGACAAAATGAGATAATGAGGGTCATACAGATACTCTCAAGAAGGACTAAAAATAATCCCTGCCTCATAGGTGAGCCGGGAGTAGGAAAGACCGCCGTGGTGGAGGGCCTTGCCCAGCTTATAGCCGGAGGAAAGGTCCCTCAGGCCATCAGCGGAAAGAGACTGCTTTCGCTGGATATAAGCGGCATGGTAGCAGGCTCCAAGTACAGGGGTGAATTTGAGGAGCGTATAAAGAGGGTCATCGCAGAGGCTCAGAATGACGGAGACGTGCTGCTCTTCATAGATGAGATACATACCATCATTGGAGCAGGCGGTGCCGAGGGAGCCCTCGATGCGGCCAATATCCTGAAACCCTCCCTTGCAAGGGGAGAGCTGCAGATAATCGGAGCCACCACGGTCAATGAATACAGAAAATATATCGAAAAGGACAGTGCCCTTGAGCGCCGTTTCCAGCCCGTCATGGTAGATGAGCCCACGGAGGAGGAGACCATAGCCATACTTAAGGGCATCAGGCATAATTATGAGGAATTCCATGGTGTCACCATCACTGATGAGGCCGTGGAGGCAGCGGTAAGGCTCAGTGAGAGATATATCAATGACCGCTTCCTGCCGGATAAGGCCATAGACCTGATAGACGAGGCATCTTCAAAGCTGAGGCTGAGACTCAGCAGCATAGAGGAGCCTGAGGCCATCACCAAGGCTGAAAAGCAGATAAATGAGCTTAAGACCGAAAAGGAGCTGGCAGTCATAGCTCAGGACTTTGAAAAGGCTGCCGAGATAAATAAAAAGGAGATAAGGGCCAGAAAACGCCTTGAGAAGCTGAGGAACGAGGGCGGAGCCTCCGGGGAGGAGGAGCGCCTTAAGGTGGGAGAGGCTGAGATAGCCGATGTGGTGAGCAACTGGACTAAGATACCCGTCACAAAGCTTACCGAGGCTGAGTCCGTAAGGATAAAGAACCTAGAGAGTATACTCCACGAGCGCATAGTTTCTCAGGACGAGGCCGTCAGGGCCGTGACCCTTGCCATAAAGAGGGGCCGTGTCGGCATCAAGGACCCTAAGAGGCCCATAGGCTCATTTATGTTCCTTGGACCTACCGGCGTGGGTAAGACAGAGCTTTCAAAGGCCCTTGCAGAGGCGGTATTCGGCTCTGAAAATGCCCTCATCAGGGTAGATATGTCGGAGTACATGGAGAAGCACAGCGTCTCCAAGATGATAGGCTCGCCTCCGGGCTATGTGGGCTTCGAGGAGGGCGGACAGCTCTCAGAGAAGGTCCGCAGGAACCCTTATTCAGTGGTGCTGTTCGATGAGATAGAAAAGGCCCACCCCGATGTATTCAACGTGCTGCTTCAGGTGCTGGATGACGGCTGCATCACGGATGCTCAGGGCAGGAAGGTGGACTTCAAAAACACCATCATCATCATGACCTCCAATGCAGGAGCTCAGAACATCGTGGCTCCGAAGGTCCTCGGCTTTATGGCTTCAGAGGATGCGGATGCCTCCTATAACGGCATGAAGCAGAGGGTCATGGATGAGGTCAGGCAGATGTTTAAGCCTGAGTTCCTCAACAGGATAGATGAGATCATAGTTTTCCGTCAGCTCACAAGGGACAACATGCAGAGCATAGTGGACATCATGCTCAAGGACGTCGTGGGCAGGATGAAGAACCAGATGGATATCAGTGCCGAGGTATCGGATGATGCCAAGGCCGTGCTCATAGAAAAGGGCTATAATGAGAAATACGGAGCAAGGCCCCTTAAGCGCACCATCCAGACCATGGTAGAGGATAAGATAGCCGAGGAGGTGCTTGAGGGCAATATAAAGTCAGGAGATACGGTGCTTATAACCTGTGATCCCGAGGATAAGGATAAGCTCAAGATACTGAGACTTCCAAAGAGACGCAGGAAGAACTCTGAGACCGAGGAAAAGAAGACCTCGGCAAAGGCCGGAGCAGCCAAGGGCCAGAAGGAGAAGTCCGATGATGGAAGCTCCGGAAGGAGCAGGGCAAGGAAGCAGAGCGGCATGGATAAGGCCGGAAACGGAGGTAAGCTTGCCAAAGCAAAGTAACAGCAGGGATACGGTATTTTTCTGTACCGAATGCGGATATGAGTCTAAAAAGTGGCTGGGCCAGTGCCCGGCCTGCCATAGCTGGAATTCATTTTCAGAGGAGCCTGTCGTAAAGACAGGCTCCAAGGCTTCAGTGGGAAGCAAGGGACGTATAAGCGAGCGCAAAAAGCCGGTCGCTCTTAAGGACATAGATGCCTATAAGGAAGAACGTCTTGAGACGGGCATATCGGAGCTTTCAAGGGTGCTTGGAGGCGGCATAGTGCCGGGGAGTCTGGTGCTGATAGCGGGAGACCCGGGCATAGGAAAATCCACGCTGCTCCTTCAGATGGCCCTTAATACGGCTGCCTCAGGACTGAGAGTCCTTTACATATCGGGGGAGGAGAGCCTTTCCCAGATAAAGCTCAGGGCGGACCGCATAGGCAGAAAGGACGGGGCGCTGAGCTTCCTTTCCGAGACTGACATCGGGGCCATAGAGGATATACTCAGAAGGGAAAGGCCGGATATCTGCATCATAGATTCGGTGCAGACCATGTATACCGAGGAGGCGGCCTCTGCTCCGGGCTCCGTAACTCAGGTAAGGGAAGCGGCCCAGCGCATGATGGTCACGGCCAAGGAAGAGGACATAGCCGTTTTTTTGGTAGGTCATGTGACAAAGGAGGGTACCGTGGCAGGTCCCCGGGTGCTGGAGCACATCGTGGATACGGTGCTTTACTTTGAAACAGGACAGAACGGAGCCTTCAGGATGCTGAGGAGCGCCAAGAACCGTTTTGGCTCCACCAATGAGATAGGAGTATTTGAGATGAAGGCGGACGGCCTTCGGGAGGTGGTAAACCCCTCTGAGCTCATGCTTTCGGACCGTCCTGCCAATGCAAGCGGTGCCGTGGTGACCTGTCTCCTTGAGGGCACAAGGCCCATACTGGCAGAGGTTCAGGGGCTTGTATGCGAGACCTCCTTTGGTATGGCGAGGCGGCAGGCCTCGGGCATAGATTATAACAGGCTCAACCTGCTCCTTGCGGTCATGGAGAAACGGGCAGGCATGCCGCTTGGCAGGTGTGATGCCTATGTCAATGTAGCCGGAGGCATGAGGATATCGGAGCCTGCTGTGGACCTTGCAGTAGTGATGGCCATCATGTCCTCTTATAAAAATGTGGCCGTGCCCGACGATACCCTTGTATTCGGAGAGGTGGGACTATCCGGAGAGGTCAGGGCCATAAGACAGGCCGAGGAGCGCATAAAGGAGGCAAGGAAGCTTGGCTTCAAGCGTATCATCCTGCCTAAATATGATATATCAAGACTGAGCAAAAAGCCTGAGGATGTTGAGCTTATAGGAGTCAGATTTATAACTGAGCTTTTTAAGCTTCTATAAGGAATTTACATGGACTTGACGAACTGAGAGATATTTTTACAATATATTGTGCTTTTTTACCTTTTTCAAACATTAAGATGGTATTAAAATTGTGTATTTCATGAATGGACAGAAATCA
>DVNS01000052.1 GCA_018714145.1 Candidatus Avilachnospira avistercoris | reverse complement strand
AGAATGGATATATATTTATATTGACACTGTGTCAATATACTTATCTGCGATATCAAGGAGGGTCATCTATGAAGTCAAAGGTATTTTTTACTAAGGAGCTTACGCCTGAGGCGGTGGTAAGGCTTTATCATGCTCTTGGCATAGAGCTTAGCGGAAATGTAGCAGTGAAGGTACATTCGGGAGAGAAGGGCAATCAGAACTTTCTGCATCCTGAATTCTGGAGGCCGATGATAGAGGAGGTCCATGGCACCGTCGTTGAGTGCAATACTGCCTATGGAGATGCCTCCGGAGGAGTAAGGGACAATACTGCTTCCCATTGGCAGCTCATGAGGGCCCATGGCTGGACTAAGTATTTTGATGTGGACCTGATGGATGCAGAGGGACCGGATCTCGTATGGCCCGTACATAACGGAAAGGTCCTTAAGGAAAACCATGTAGGCAAGGATATAGTAAAGTATGATTCAATGCTTGTGCTGGCGCATTTTAAGGGGCATCCCATGGGAGGCTACGGCGGAGCACTCAAGCAGCTTTCCATAGGGTGTGCGTCCCGTGCAGGAAAGGCTCTTATCCACTCTGCAGGCAAGACTGATGACCGTTACGAGACCTGGAAGCAGCATGCAGATAAGATAGCATTCCCCGAAGCTATGGCGGATGCGGCATCCACGGTGGTTGAGCATTTTAAGGATAAGATCGCATATGTCAATGTCATGAAGAACCTGTCCGTGGACTGTGACTGCTGTATGGTGGCGGAGGATCCCTGCATGAAGGATATCGGTATCCTTTCATCCCTTGATCCTGTTGCCATAGATCAGGCCTGCATAGATCTGGTCATGAATTCGGATGATCCCGGAAGAGAGCATTTCATGGAGAGGGTCAACAGCCGCAACGGTATCCATACCATAGAGGCTGCAGCAGAGCTCGGATACGGCTCCAGGGAGTATGAGCTTATAGAGGTATGATGAGGTTAGCTGTTTAGCTTTGCAGCAAGGAGGTCCTGAGTATAATGCCCAAGGGTTCTGAAGAGCTTACAAATGCAAGAAAGGATGAGATAATTGATGCCTGTGCTTCTCTTTATGAGGAACACAGCTTTCGGGATATCACCATAAGGGATATAGGAGAAAGGACCTCCTTTACCCGTACCTCCATATATAATTATTTTCAGACCAAGGAGGAGATATTTCTTGCTCTGCTTGAGAGGGAGTATACCATATGGGAAGGGGATATCAGGAACAGCCTTTTATGCGGGGAGAGGCTTGATTCCGCTGAATTTTCGGACAGGCTCGCCCATACCCTCGAAAAAAGAGGCTGTATGCTGAAGCTGCTTACCATGAATCTTTATGACATGGAGGGAGCAAGCCGGCTTGATAATCTTGTAAGCTTTAAACGGATATATCATAAGACCCTTATCACGCTGTCAGATAGCCTCAGGGCTAATTTTGAAGGCATGGATGACAGCAAGGTGCAGGGATTTTTGTATGCCTTCTTTCCCTTCCTTTTCGGAGTTTATCCCTATACCAGTGCCACAGATAAGCAGAAGGAGGCCATGGAGCTTGTAGGGCTTAAGGCACCGGAGTATTCCATATATGAGCTGGTAAGGGACTTTACGGAGAAGCTGCTTTTGCCCTTTTAAGGGAAGGCTCACATAATATTGGGAAAATGTCCTAGCAAATCGGTATAGAAATGCTTGCTTTGACAGATATACATTTTGTTCTATAAGGCTGTCAATTTTTATGGGCACTTCATAAGACCCTTTGTGATATAGAGCTTGCAGTTCAAACTATATAAAATGCCCGCCATATCAGGTGTTAATCCCTTGCCTGATATGACGGGCTTTGACTTTTTCTATACTTGCTTCAGTTAAGCTAAGCCTCAGATCTTATCAAATATGCTTCCTTCATACTCGTAGCCATCGCTTCTGTGTCCCTTAAGGAGATGCTGTATCTTCTCCGTGGACTGGATGGCGTGCTTGAGCGAGATATCATAGTTGAAGGAGTTGATGATGGAGGCAAGGAACTTGCTCATGTCTGCCTCTATGTACCAAGGCTTCTCAAGTATGTCCGAAGGACGGTAGTTAAGGTTCGTGGTGATGACACAGTCAAGATAGCCCTTCTCATAGAACTCATCGAACTTATCAAGGCCTGAGGTAAATAGACCGAAGGTGCAGCATACGATGACCTTCTTGGCCTTCTTTTCCTTTAACTCCCTTGCAGTATCCAGCATGGAATCTCCTGAGGATATCATATCATCCACGATGAGGACGGTCTTGCCTTCCACTGAAGCACCCAAGAACTCATGGGCAACTATGGGGTTGCGTCCGTTTATGACCTTCGAGTAGTCGCGGCGCTTATAGAACATACCCATGTCCACGCCTAAGTTGTTGGCAAGATATACGGCCCTGTTCATGGCTCCCTCATCAGGAGAGATGACCATAAAGCTGTCCTTGTCTATGCGTATGTTGGGGTCGTATTTCAAAAGGGCCTTTATAAAGGCGTAGGTCGGCATGAAATTGTCAAAGCCGGAAAGGGGTATGGCGTTCTGTACCCTCGGGTCATGGGCATCGAAGGTTATGATGTTCTTAACGCCCATGTTTACTAACTCCATAAGGGCCATGGCACAGTCAAGGGATTCTCTCTTGGTGCGCTTATGCTGGCGTGAGGAGTAGAGGAAGGGCATGATGACATTGACCCTGTGGCATCTTGCTACGGAAGCTCCGATGATACGCTTCATGTCCTGATAATTGTCGTCAGGGGACATATGATTCACAAAGCCGTTTACTGTATAGGTATTGGAATAGTTGGTGATGTCACAGATGACGAATTCATCGACGCCCCTTGTAGATTCTTTGATGATGCCCTTGCCTTCACCTGAGCCGAATCTGGGACAATCCAGATCAAGAAGGAAGGTATCGGGGGCGAAGCCCTTTAAAAGCAGGCTGTCCTTATAGTTCTCACTGAGATACTTTAAATCATTTTTACGAAACCCTACCAGATGCTTATCGACCTTTTCAGCAAGAGGCCTTGCACTGATATGGGCTGCTATCTTAAGAGGAGCTATGGGTATATCCTCTATGGTGTATTTATTTTTGTTAGACATGCCGTATCCTTTCCAAAAAAGTTTGGTAAAAGCTTTCGTCATCCTTATTGTAACAAATGCGTAAAGATCTAACAATAAAATTCGTAAAAAAATACATTAGCAAATTTATATGGAAAAACCTCTTGTCCTGTTATATACTCTTTATAACAGGACATTTTAGTGAGGTAAATATGAGTAAACCCATAGTAGCAGTGGTGGGCCGTCCCAATGTGGGAAAGTCCACGCTTTTCAACGCCCTTTCAGGGACGAGGCTCAGCATAGTAGAGGATACCCCGGGAGTTACGAGGGACAGGATATATGCTGACTGTGACTGGAACGGCAGGCTTTTTACACTTATAGATACGGGCGGCATCGAGCCTGAGTCCGACGACGTGATACTGCGTCAGATGAGGGAGCAGGCGGAGATAGCCATAGCTACGGCGGATGTCATCGTCTTCCTCTGCGACGTGAGGGACGGGGTGACAGGCGCCGATATTCAGGTAGCCAATATGCTGAGGAGGAGCCGCAAGCCCCTGATACTCTGCGTCAATAAGGTGGACGACTTCCTGAAGCAGAGACATGACGTGTACGAGTTCTTCAACCTCGGCCTTGGAGACCCGGTGCCGGTATCGGCTCAGGGCAGGACAGGCCTTGGAGACCTGCTGGATATCATCGTGGAGCAGCTTCCGGATGCCAATGTGGCCGAGGAGGAGGATGACAGGCCCCGTATAGCCATAGTGGGCCGTCCCAATGTGGGCAAGTCCTCCATCATCAATAAGCTCCTTGGGCAGAACCGCATGATAGTTTCTGATATTGCCGGCACCACGAGGGATGCGGTGGACGCAGCAGTGGTACATAACGGCGAGGAGTATGTATTTATAGATACGGCGGGACTCAGAAGGAAGTCGAAGATAAAGGAGGATATAGAGCGCTATTCCATCATCCGCACCGTGGCAGCCATAGACCGCTGCAACATAGCCGTCATCGTCATCGATGCCTCGCAGGGAGTGAGTGAGCAGGATACTAAGATAGCGGGCATAGCCCATGAACGGGGCAAGGGAGTCATCATTGCCGTCAATAAATGGGACATCGTGCCTGATAAAAATGACAAGACCATCTATAGATTTACCGAGGAGCTCAGACAGAAGTTCTCCTTCATGCCCTATGCGGACATACTGTTCATATCCGCAGTCACGGGCCAGAGGCTTCAGAACCTCTTCCTTGAGATAGATAAGGTCCGCCAGTCCCAGACCTTAAGGGTACAGACCGGCGTGCTCAATGAGATCATGACCGAGGCCTGTGCATTAAAGCAGCCCCCTTCGGATAAGGGTAAGCGGCTCAGGCTCTACTATATCACTCAGGTGGGCACGGAGCCCCCTGCCTTCGTCATCTTCGTAAATGACAGGGAGCTGTTCCATTTCTCCTATCAGAGATATATCGAGAACAGGATAAGGGATGCCTTTTCTTTTACCGGCACCCCGATAAAGCTCATCATCAGGGAGAGGAAGGAAAAGGACGCTTAAATGGAGAGACTTATCTGTTTTCTGATAGGCTATGCCTTTGGGAACTTTCCCACGGGCTATATACTTGGAAAGATATACGGAGTGGACATAACCAAGAAGGGCAGCGGAAATGTGGGCACGACCAATGTGCTTCGAAACCTCGGAGCCAAGGCCGGAGCCATCACGATGCTGGGGGACTTCCTTAAGACCTTCATACCCCTTTTTATCACCTCTTGGCTGTTCAGGGATAAGCTGGATATGCGCTATCTCCTGACCGTATATACCGGTTTCGGGGCAGTGATGGGACATAACTTCCCGGTGAGCCTTGGCTTTCACGGCGGAAAGGGCGTGGCCTGTACTGCGGCCATGATAATATACTCCGACCCGATGCTGTTTTTATGCTGTGCTGCGGTATTTTTCGTGAGCATAGCTGCCACGAAGTATGTGTCTGTGGGCTCCATACTTGGCGGGACCTGCTATTTCATAGCCAATGTCCTGTTCATACATTTTGGCAGGATAATGGGCTGGGGAGGCAATGAGCCCTTGGCCCCGCAGTATCATATGGAGTTTTATGTACTGGTATTTGTCGTGGCTGCCATGATAGTATTTCAGCACCGCTCCAATATAAAGAGGCTCCTTTCCGGCACTGAAAATAAGCTTTCGGTAGGAAAACGGAGCTGATGGACTGCTGCGGTGTAAGCAGCGCAGCTTGACGATGAAACTTGTGCGGCAGCCATAGGAGCAGCCTGATACGGAGACACAAATCATGCGGCAGTGTCTCCTTTATCTTTATAGAGTTTTCGGAGGCCGCACCGGAGAGGTCATTTATGGCTAAGATAGGCATAGCAGGCTCGGGAACTTGGGGGACTGCCCTGAGCATACATCTTATAAATACGGGACATGAGGTCACGCTCTGGTCGGCCCTTAAGGATGAGATAGAGGAGATAGGAAGGACCGGGGAGCATAGGAACCTGCCCGGTGTAAAGCTTCCCGGGGGCATATGCTATACGGCCTCTGACGAGGAGCTTTGCCGGGATAAGGATATCATAGTCCTTTCGGTGCCCTCCATATTTACAAGGCAGACTGCAAGGCGCCTTGCACCCTGTATAAGGGAGGACCAGATAGTCCTCAATGTGGCCAAGGGCATAGAGGAGGGAAGCCTCCTTACCCAGACCGAGATAACTGAGGCCGAGCTTCCGAAGGCGCAGGTCTGCGTCCTTTCAGGACCTTCCCATGCGGAGGAGGTAAGCCGGGGCCTTCCCACTGCAGTGGTGGTAGGCGCAGGGAAGCGGGAGACCGCCGAGTTTATCCAGAATGTCTTTATGAGTCCGGTATTCCGTGTATACACCTCATCTGACATAAGGGGCATCGAGATAGGGGGCTCCCTTAAAAATGTCATAGCCCTTGCAGCCGGGATGTCTGACGGTCTTGGCTATGGGGACAATGCCCTTGCAGCCCTCATCACAAGGGGCATAGCGGAGATGAGCCGCCTTGGAAAGGCCATGGACTGCGACCCGGAGACCTTCTTCGGACTTACAGGCATCGGCGACCTGATAGTGACCTGCGGCTCAAGGCACAGCCGCAATCGCCGTGCAGGCGTCCTTATCGGAAAGGGCAAGAGCGTAAAGGAGGCCATGGATGAGGTCCAGATGGTGGTCGAGGGCGTATACAGCGCAAAAGCAGGAAAGCAGCTTGCGGAGAAGTATCAGGTAAGCATGCCCATAGTGGAGGAGGTCAACCGCATACTCTTTGAGGACAAGGCTGCCTCCGAGGCTGTGAAGGACCTTATGTGCAGGGATAAGAGAGAGGAGCATGCCGCAGTAAAGTGGTGAGCAAAACAGAGCTTTGGCAGAGCATAAAGGGCCTGAAAAACACAAATTATGTTCTTTTTTTAGGGCAGTTATAACTTGAGATTATAAAAGAGGGTCTATCACCCTCTTTTTTATTATGAAAACGCATTTCGGATTGACAGATTTTTATGTGTTCTTTATACTCCTTCTCAACACTTAAGTTTGAGGAGGAACAATTATGAAAAAGTGGAGACTTGCAGCACTTACAGCCATGGCGGCTATGGCGCTCGCAGCCTGCGGAGGTTCTTCGGAGGAGACCACTGCAGCGGCTACAGAAGGAGCAGAGACCGAGGCAGCAGCAGAGGCTGACACCGAAGCAGCGGCAGAGGAGACTGAGGCAGCAGAGGGTGCAGTCTGGACCTTCGGAGGTACAGGACCCCTTACAGGCACCACCGCTATTTACGGCACCGCAGTTATGAACGGAGCCCAGATAGCAGTTGACGAGATCAATGCGGCAGGCGGCATCAACGGCTATCAGGTCAACTGGATATTTGAGGATGACGAGGCCGGAACAGAGACCGCAGTCAATGCCTACAACGCTCTTAAGGATCAGGGCATGCAGGTCATGATAGGAACCACCACCTCTGGCTCATGTATGGCAGTCATCGCTGAGACCGAGACCGACAATATGTTCCAGATAACCCCTTCAGGAACCACTGCAGACATCACTATCCCTGCCAATGTATATCGTATGTGCTTCTCAGATCCCGCACAGGGAACCAAGTCCGCTGAGTTCATCGCTACCCACGAGCTTGCTACCAAGATCGGCGTGATCTATGACAGCTCCGATACATATTCCACCGGTATATATGAGAACTTCGCAGCAGAGGCCCAGAACCGCGGTCTTGAGGTAGTGGCAGTTGAGTCCTTCACCTCTGAAAATAAGACCGACTTCAGGACTCAGCTTCAGAAGATACAGGATGCAGGCGCAGAGCTCGTATTCCTTCCCTTCTACTACACCGAGGCTTCCCTCGTACTTCGTCAGGCAGACGAGATGGGCTTCGATCCCCTGTTCTTCGGATGTGACGGTATGGACGGTATACTTACCCTTCCTGACTTCGACACCTCCCTTGCAGAGGGCCTGATGCTCCTTACCCCGTTTGCAGCAGATGCTACCGACGACCTTACCGTAAGCTTCGTTACCCAGTATCAGGAGCAGTTCGGCGAGGTTCCCAACCAGTTCGCAGCAGATGCCTATGACTGTGTATATGTGCTTAAGCAGGCTATCGAGCTTGCAGGCGCTACACCTGATATGAGCGTTTCAGATCTCTGCGATGCTATCGTGGCTCAGATGGGCAATGTAAGCTATGACGGACTTACCGGTGCAGGCATCCAGTTCACCGAGGACGGCGAGCCCAACAAGGATCCCAAGGCAGTCGTTATCGAGAATGGCGCTTACGTACTGATGGATTGATATTTTCGCTGAAAATATCCTGAAAATACAGAGCTTTCTGTGGATATTCCACAAAATGCTTCAAAACCTGCGGATTTGATTTGACCAAAGGACATATTTTGATTTAAATTATATAAATCACTACAATAGAGGGCTGCATCTGACAGCCCTCTAATGCTATGAAGGGAGTAGTATGTCAAGCTTTATCTCATTTCTGATAAACGGCATAAGCTTAGGCTCTGTGTATGCCATCATTGCCCTTGGGTATACCATGGTATACGGCATAGCCAAGATGCTTAATTTCGCCCATGGAGATGTCATCATGGTGGGCGGCTATGTGGTATTTGTGGCAAGCTCTACCTATGGGCTTCCTATCTGGCTCTCCATCGTCCTTTCTGTCGTGGTCTGCACGGTGCTCGGCATCACCATAGAGCGCATAGCCTATAAGCCGCTCAGAGGGGCTTCATCCCTTTCCGTGCTCATAACTGCCATAGGTGTGAGCTATTTCCTTCAGAATGCGGCCCTTATCATCTTCGGAGCAGATACCAAGTCCTTCAACTCGGTGGTGGATTTCCCTTCCATAAGTCTGATGGGCGGGAAGGTCATCATCTCCGATGAGACCATCGTGACCATAGTGGTCTGCATCCTCGTCATGGTGCTGCTCACTACCTTTATCAATAAGACCAAGACCGGACAGGCCATGCTGGCGGTATCGGCGGACAGGGGAGCGGCTACCCTCATGGGAATAAATGTCAATAAGACCATTGCCGTGACCTTTGCCATAGGCTCCGGTCTTGCGGCCATAGCAGGAGTGCTCCTTTGCTCAGCCTATCCTGTGCTTTCCTCGACCACAGGCTCCATGCCGGGCATCAAGGCCTTTACGGCAGCGGTATTCGGAGGCATAGGCTCTATACCCGGTGCCATGATAGGAGGCATACTCCTCGGAGTGATAGAGAACCTGTCCAAGGCCTATATATCCTCCCAGCTTTCAGACCCCATAGTTTTCGGCATCCTTATCATACTGCTCCTCTTCAAGCCCTCGGGACTTATGGGCAAGCAGATACAGGAGAAGGTCTGATGGCATGGCTAAAGGAGGGAGCAAAGTATTATGAAGCTTAAATATAAAAAGAAGTCACTTAGATATGCGCTCATCACCTATGCCATGGTGCTGGCGTTCTATATGGTTTGCGAGGTCATGCTGCGCTCAGGCTTCATGTCCTCACTGATGAAGGGTCTTTTAGTCCCCATATGCTACTATTCCATGCTGGCAGTTTCCCTTAACCTCGTGGTGGGCATCTCAGGAGAACTGTCCCTTGGCCATGCAGGCTTCATGTGCATAGGAGCATTTGCAGGAGCCATATTTGCCCAGACCGCAGGCGCAGCCCTTCCCGGCTGGGCGGAGCTCTTTATCGCCATCATACTTGGCGCAGTCATAGCCGGAATCTTCGGCTTCCTTATAGGCATACCGGTGCTGAGGCTTCGGGGCGATTACCTTGCCATAGTGACCCTTGCCTTCGGCGAGATAATAAAAAATGTCATCAATGTGGTATATCTCGGCATAGATTCAAAGGGCGTGCATTTTTCCATGAAGGACAGCCTGAGCCTTGGCCTTGAGCCTGACGGCGTTACCATCATAAAGGGAGCTCAGGGCATATCGAGGCTTCCCAGAAATGCCACCTTTACCTTAGGCATAGTGCTGCTCATCATTGCCCTTTTTATAGTGCTGAACCTGATAAACTCAAGGCACGGCAGGGCCATCATGGCCATCAGGGACAACAGGATAGCAGCAGAGTCCATAGGCATCTCCGCATCCAAGTATAAGATGCTGGCCTTCGTGGTGGCCTCTGCCATTGCAGGAGTGGCAGGCGTGCTCTACAGTCATAACCTGTCCACGCTCCAGTCCTCCAGCTCGAACTTCGGATATAACCAGTCCATCATGATGCTGGTATTCGTGGTGCTGGGAGGCATAGGCAATATCCGGGGCTCCATCATCGCAGCCACCATACTGACGATATTGCCGGAGAAGCTCCGCTTCCTCGACGACTACCGTATGCTCATATATGCGGTGGTGCTCATAGTCATGATGCTGTTCAATTCGGCTCCTGCTGCCATCGATTTCAGGGCCCGTATGGCTGCTAAGTTTGCAAGGCACAGAAATGCCGGGGAGGTAGAGGATGAGTGATATAGCTATGAAAAATGATGACATACTTCTGTCAGCTGAAAATCTCAGCATCTCCTTCGGCGGACTTAAGGCCGTGGACGGATTTTCGGTAAAGATAAAGAGGGGAGAGCTCTACGGACTTATCGGGCCCAATGGAGCCGGAAAGACCACGGTCTTCAACCTCCTGACCGGAGTATATAAGCCTGACATGGGCTCCATAATCCTTGACGGGAAAAACATCACCGGCAAGAAGAATACGGAGATAAATCATGAGGGCATAGCCCGTACCTTCCAGAACATCAGGCTCTTTTCCAATCTGAGCGTCCTTGACAATGTCAAGGCTGCCCTTGATGAGCGTTACGGCTACAGCATATTCGACAGTATCTTCCGTACTCCCAAGTTCAGGAGGATAGAGAGGGAGCTTGATGAAAAAGCCCTCTCCATACTTGAGGTCTTTGACCTTGACAAGCTGGCGGAGTATAAGGCCTCCCAGCTTCCCTACGGACAGCAGCGTAAGCTTGAGATAGCGAGGGCCCTTGCCACGGAGCCGAAGCTCATCCTGCTTGATGAGCCTGCGGCAGGCATGAATCCTCAGGAGACTGCGGAGCTGATGGATACCATAGCCCTTATCAGAAGGGAATTCTCCGTGACCATACTGCTTATTGAGCATGATATGAAGCTTGTGAGCGGCATATGTGAGAGGCTGACGGTGCTCAACTTCGGACAGATACTCTGCGAGGGCGAGACCAAGGCCGTGCTCAATGACCCTGAGGTCATAAAGGCCTATCTTGGAGATTAAGGAGGAGACATGGAAGATATACTCAATGTAAAGGACCTGAATGTATACTATGGCGTGATCCATGCGATAAAAAATGTCTCCTTCCATGTGGGAAAGGGAGAGATAGTGACCCTTATCGGAGCCAACGGCGCCGGAAAGACCACCACCCTTCAGACCATCACCGGCCTTGTTCAGGCTAAGAGCGGAGAGGTGGACTATGAGGGCCAGAACATCACGAAGGTGCCCGGCTACAAGCTCGTATCCATGGGCATGGCCCATGTGCCCGAGGGCAGGAGGGTCTTTGCCGACCTTACCGTATACCAGAACCTGATGCTCGGGGCCTATACGAGGAAGGATAAGGACGGAGTAGAGGCTGATCTTCATGCAGTCTATGACCGCTTCCCGAGGCTCCTTGAGCGTAAGGAACAGCGTACCGGCACCCTTTCAGGGGGCGAGCAGCAGATGCTTGCCATGGGCAGGGCCCTTATGTCGAAGCCGAAGCTCCTCCTGCTGGACGAGCCCTCCATGGGACTCTCACCCATATATGTCAATGAGATATTTGAGATAATAAAGAAGATAAACAGTGACGGAGTGACTGTGCTCCTTGTGGAGCAGAATGCAAAGAAGGCCCTTTCCATAGCAAACAGGGCTTATGTCCTTGAGACCGGAAAGATAGTCCTCGAGGGAGAGGCAGGCGCCCTTATGGAGGACCCGAAGGTAAAATCCGCATATCTGTCGGAGTGATATGGTCTGGAAGCGGGACCAGGACAAGCAGGCACAGGGGATAGCGCGCAATAACAAAATATACTCAGGCTTTGCGGCGCTGCCTGCTTTCGGTCGGCGCCGCCTGGAGGGATGAAAATGCCACAGCTGTCTGAGAAAGCTATAGGCTTTCTCAGACAGCTGTGGTATATTTTTAGCATGGAGCATGAAATATGAGGCATTTTAAAGATATAAAGAGACATACTATCAGAGACAGGATCTGATAAACGCGGCAGATGAGGTAAATATGAAGCTTGATGTAAGGAAGACAGGGGGCATATACATGCCGGACAAGATACTCATAGTTGAGGATGATGAGATAAACCGTATGGTCCTCTCCAATATCTTTGGGGACAGCTATGATATCATAGAGGCGGAGAACGGAGAGAGGGGAGTCGAGCTTTTGCTTGAAAATATCCCTTCCATCTGTGCCGTGCTCCTTGACGTGGTCATGCCGGTCATGGACGGTATGAGGTTCCTTGAGGAGATACACAGCCTTGGCTGGAACGGAGGCATACCGGTATTCCTCATCACCTCGGCCTCGGACACCGATGTGCTGAGCCGTGCCTATGAGCTTGGGGTCATGGACGTGATAGCGAAGCCCGTGGTGCCCTATATGGTGCGCCGAAGGGTGGACTCGGTCATAGAGCTCTTTAAGGCAAGGAAGCGCCTCCGCATAAGGGTGGAGGAGCAGCAGCAGGAGATAGATGCTCAGGCAAGGAAGATAATCGACCTGAACCTTGGCATGATAGAGGCCCTGTCCACTGCGGTGGAGTTCCGTTCTGCGGAGTCAGGAAGCCACGTAAGGCGCATTCATGATATCACTAAGACCCTGCTCCTTGATACGGAGCTGGGAGTAGGCCTTTCCTATGAGACCATAGATATGATAGCCACAGCCGCCATCATGCACGATGTGGGGAAGATAGCCATACCCGATGCCATACTCAATAAGCCGGGGAAGCTCACCAAGGAAGAATTTGATATCATGAAGACCCATACCATACGGGGCGGCGAGTTCCTTGAGCGCATACCTCAGCTGAGGGCGCAGGAGGCCTTCAAATATGCCTATGACATAGCAAGGCATCATCATGAGCGCTTTGATGGAAACGGCTATCCCGATGGCCTCAAGGGGCAGGAGATACCCCTTTATGTTCAGGCAGTATCCCTTGCTGATGTCTATGACGCCCTCGTAAATGACCGTGTATACAAAAAGGCCTATAGCTTTGATGAGGCTGCCAGGATGATACGGGAGGGCGAATGCGGATGCTTCGGACCAAGGCTGCTTGGAGCCTTTAAGGCAGCTGAGCCGAAGCTCCGCTCCTTATATCAGAGCAGGGAGATATAGTATTAAAGGTCTTTTATCACTATTTGTGCCGCAGAGCAAAAAGCGGCGGAACGGAGATCGATATGGTTGATAAAGAGCTGTTTTTAAGACTTGAGGAGGCTGGTATAGATACTAATGAGGCTCTGTCACGTATGATGGGCAATGAGGCCCTGCTTATGCGCATTCTTTCAAAGCTGAAGACAGATAAAAACTACGACAGCCTTCGGGAGTCCCTTTCAAGGGATGATGCAAAGGGTGCATTTGCAGCTTCACATACCCTAAAGGGGATCTATGGCAATGTCTCGGCCACGGAGCTCTTCAGGCTGTTTTCGGAGCAGACCGAGCTGCTTCGGAAAGGAGACCTTGAGGGAGGGAAAAGACTTATGAAGGACATAGAGCCTCTGTATACGAAGCTTATGGAGGCGATAAAGTGGGAACAGGCATAACGAAGATCAGGAAACAGGATACAAGACGGAGACTTGGACAGTATCTCAGGGATTACCGCTTCAATATCATCATGTGTGCTGTGGAGCTCTGTGCCATGGTCATTGCCGTGGCCATACTCTATCATGCCCTGCTGCAGTTCAGTCATGTGAGCGGTACCTCCCTTGCAGGACTGTATGCCTCCGAATATGACCATGCCCATGATTCTGATGCGGCGGACCCGTTTTTCGAGCCTGATAAGTATATGAGAGGCTACTCCTTCTTCCTGTGTAACGGTGAAGGGAAGATAGTGTATCATGATATGGAACGGGAGACCAGCGAGGCAGAGCTCAGGCCTTACATCGACAGTATACTTGAGCTTATACGAAGCGGGAAGCTTCAGGAATATGACGACTATATCATAGACATGGACGGTGCAAAGCGCGGGGTATACCATGCTGCCACTGCTGATGGGGGCATGTCCATCATCACGGTGCCATATTCGGAGATATTCAGGAGCCTGAGGATCTATATCTATATATTTTCCTTTATCACGGTGATATTTTTTGCCGGCAATATAGCCGCCGTAAGGAGCAGCCTCAAGGAGAGGCGAAGCAACGAGCGGCTTATGTCCACCATCAGGGCTCTGAGCAATACCTACTATGGCCTGTACCGTGTCAATTATGCCGACAATACCTATGAGCTCGTCAGGGGCTCGCATCATGTACGCAGCCGCATGCCGGACAGGGGCAATTATGAGGACTTCCTCCGAATAAGCGGAGCAGTGGTGGAGGAGAAGGCCTTCGAGGAGTTCTGCGACAGCTTTTCCCTGGAGAATATCAGACATCTTATAGAAAACCGGGTCAGGGATTTTGGAGGAGATTTTTTAAGGAATTTTGACGGTGAATACAGATGGGTAAATGTGAGCCTGCGCTTTGATGAGTCCCTGGATAAGGATGAGGTGCTGCTCTGCTTCAGGGAGGTCAATGAGCAGAAAAAAAAGCAGCTCCATGAACGGCAGGTCATGAAGGAAGCGCTTGAGATGGCTGATCAGAATATGCGCTCAAAGCAGAGCTTCTTTAACAATATGTCCCATGACATGAGGACGCCTCTCAATGCCATCCTTGGCATGACGGAGCTGGCAAAGGGCAGGCTTTGCGGCACGGATCCCGAAGAAAGCCGGGCTTCGGCAAAACAGGATGATCCCGCAGCCGGGACGGCTAAGTCCGTAAGCGAGAGCGATATAGAGAGAGTAAGGTATTATCTTGATAAGATAGATTTTTCAGGGAGACAGCTCCTGACGCTCATCAATGACATACTGGATATGTCAAGGTCGGAGCAGGGAGCCCTTGCCTTCAATGAAAGACCATTTTCCATGAGCGGGACCCTTAAGGCTGCGATAGAGGGCTTCAAGGTGCAGGCCGTTTCACAGGGGAAATACTTTATTGAAGATATAAGGGATGATGATGTGCCTGTCATGGGGGACCCGGACCGTATAGTTCAGATCATAAATAATCTTGTGTCCAATGCCGTCAAGTTCACAAGGAAGGGAGACAGCATCAGTGTTGGCCTTAAGTTCGAGGAGACACTGGAGGGCATAAGCTTCAGGATAAAAGTGGCAGATACGGGACTGGGAATGAGCGAGGATTTTCTGCCCCATCTGTTTGAGCCCTATTATCGGGAGAATCGCTTCCAAAGCCAGACCAGTATCGGCACAGGCCTCGGCATGCCCATAGTAAATAATCTCATCAAATACATGAATGGGGAGATAAACGTAAAGAGCGAGGTAGATAAGGGCACCGTATTTCGCATTGTGCTGGTGCTCCCGAGGGCTGAAGAAATGATAAATCCGGGGACAGACAGCGGAAGCGTACTTAAGCCTGAGGAAAGCGAAGGGGGCTCAGCGAAAAAGGATGCCCGGGAAACGGCCTCCGGGGCAGAAGGGACCGATATCATCTCCGGAGCCAAGGTCCTTCTTTGTGAGGACAATGAGATAAATATGGAGATAGCAAAGGAGATACTTCAGTCCTTCGGCGCCGAAGTATATGAGGCAAGGAACGGAAGGGAGGCCTTGAATATTTTTAAGGACTCAGAGGAGTATTTTTATGATATGATACTGATGGATATGCAGATGCCGGTCATGGATGGCTGTGAGGCATCAAGCAGGATAAGGAAGCTTGACAGAAGAGACAGCAGGACGATACCCATCATAGCCGTCACGGCCAATGCCTTTGCCGAGGACATAGCTGCACAGAAGGCCTCAGGCATGGATGACAGCGTGTTTAAGCCCATAGACTTCCGGGTACTTAGGGAAAAGCTTGAAAAATATCTTTCGATACGAAGAAGAGGATGATATATGAGGAACGGGAAGTTCAGTCTCTCACATATCAGGGGATTCCTGCGCAGGAGGAGAGACTTTTTCAACGAGCATAAGGAGGAGATAGACCTGAACAATTTTGTGGTGCTGAGGGGCGCCTGCCTTATCACGCCTATTTTGTTCGTCATCATATATAATCTGGCAGGGCTCATGCTGAGGAACTGGTCCGCAACGGTCTATCACTACGCCTTTGTGCCGCTATGTGTGCTGATGCTGCTTTACTGGCTGTTTAACCGCCATGGGATCGTGCCAAGGACACCATATACTTCAGTCCTCTGCGTCATCTTTGAGCTCATGGTCATGATACCCTGTATGCTCATTGACACCTTTGCCAATGTCAGCGGTACGGCTCAGTTCATACCCCTTCTTTTAGTCGCCATGCCTACGCTCTTTTTCATACAGAGCTGGATACAGGTAGCAGTGCTGGTGCTCACGGAGATAGCCTTCGTTATCATAACTATCAGCCTTAAGAAGCCCTTCTTTTATGTTTCGGATACGGTACTTTCGGTATTTGCGTTGCTATTTTCCTTTGGGGTCTTATATCTCATGAATGAGACTAGGATGAAGACCTACGAGCTCTCGGGACATTACAGGCAGCTGAGCCAGCAGGACACCCTGTCAAGGGTCTGCAATAAAACTTATTTTTTAGAGCAGGCGGAGGAGTATCTGAGCTTTACTAATCCTGAGACCAACTGCGTACTGATATTCATGGATGTGGATGATTTTAAGCGGATAAATGATACCGGAGGTCATGAGCTGGGGGATAGGATACTCTCGTCCATAGGTGAGCTTTTGCTTTCCTCCTTCAGAAATGAGGATATAGTAGGCAGGTATGGCGGAGACGAGTTCATAGTGCTGCTGAAATTCAAGTATCCTCCTAAGGAGGGCTTTCTGGAGACCAAGCTCTGCGGCTTAAGGGATAACCTGAAGAGCTCTCTCAAAAAGCGATATGACAGGGACATTGATATCTCCATGGGCGTCATCTATGCCCGAAGCTGCCAAGTGGAGCTTGAACAGCTTATAAAGCTTTCGGATGCAGCCATGTACGAGGCCAAGAAGCATAAGGATACATTTTTCCGCATATATCCCTATAAGGCTCCAAAAGCCGGCGGGGGGGGGTAAAGCACGAAAACATAGGGGATTACTTTAATCTATAGAAGGATCTTATCCTTTGACAGGATGAGAAACTATATATTCTAGATTTTCAGCAGAAGGATTTTTAGACAGCATGGATCTTTTAAATGATGATATAAGGAAGATATACAGACACTATCTTATCGCTTCAGTAGGCAGCGCATTGGTAGTGTCTGTTTACAGTTTCGTAGATACCATAGCCGTGGGCCAGTCGGTGGGGCCCATGGGTGCTGCGGCCATAGCCGTCATAAACCCGATGTTTGCCCTTATGGTCTTTCTTTCAGTGCTCTGCGGAGTTGGCGGCTCGGTGCTGATGAGCGTGGCGAAGGGCAAGGGCAATGATGAAAAGGGCAATGCCATGTTCACGGCGGCGGTCATCATGATGACAGTCATAGGAGCTGCGATGTGGCTTATATGCTTCATATTCCATGAGCCCATATACAGGCTCTTCGGGGCCGATGATGAGACCCTGCCCTATGTGCTTGAATACGGCATGTGGCTCATCTATTTCTTCCCTGCCTTCATAGCCTCGACCTTCCTGAGCTCCTTTCTGCGCAATGACGGGGCGCCGGGCCTTGCCATGAAGGCAGTGGTAGCAGGGGGACTCCTCAATATCTTCGGAGACTGGTTCCTCTGCTTTCCCATGGACATGGGACTTAAGGGGGCGGCCATCGCAACGGTCTCAGGCTCCTGTCTTCAGACCCTTATCATGGCCACCCATTTCTTCAGCAAAAGCTGCGGACTAAAGCTTGTTATGCCGGGCAATGTCTTAAAGGGATGCAGGCGGATACTGAGCGTGGGCTTCGGAGCCGGCGTCCTTGACCTTGGTACCATCGCCCTTACTGTCATCATCAATAATCGCATCCTAAAATACGGCGATGTCTCAGCCCTTGCGGTCTATGGCGTAGTGGGCACCATAGGACAGCTTTTTCAGGCCGTCTTCAAGGGAGTGGGAAGTTCCCTGCAGCCCATAGCCTCGAGAAACTTTGGCGCAGGAAGGCCCGAGCGTATAAAGGCAGTCTTTCGCATGTCCGGTTTTACCACGGTGGTGCTGGGAACTATATTCATGCTCAGCGGAGAGCTGTTTCCGGTGGAGATCACAAGGCTCTTTGTGGATGCCACGCCTGAGGTCATAGCCGCGGCCCCGATGATATTCAGGGTATATTTTACCGGCTTCGTATTTATGGGCATAAATGTGGTGTCCACATATTATCTGCAGTCGGTCATGAAGGACAGGGATTCCATGATAGTGGCCATGCTCCGAAGCATAGTGCTGAGCGGAGTGCTGCTCCTTATACTGCCGCCTATGTTTGGACTCATGGGAGTATTTGCAGCCATCCCCGTGGCGGAGCTCATCGTCACATTGATTGCGGCAGGCTTCAATAAGAGAGCGCTTTGACGAGTCTTTCGTGCATGAGGGACATGAGTATCAGTAAGATGATAAGGAAGATGGGATAGAGCCAAAAGCCTATATGCTCTCCCAGGACTCCGAAGATGGGAGGGGTAAGGCAGCTTCCTATATAGGCGCTTGCCATCTGAACTCCGATGATGGCCTGAGAGCGATCCTCTCCAAAGAGGGAAGGTGTGGAGTGTATGATACTGGGGTATATGGGCGCACAACCAAGCCCCAGTATGATAAGCCCCGGTACTGAGGGCAGGGGACCGTCTATGGGGATAAGTATGAGGATAAGACCTAAGGCTGCAAGACGGCGGCCCAGACGTATCATATCCGTGTCAGAAAGCCTCATGGTAAGGAAGCCGCTTACGGCCCTGCCTATGGTCATGCCTATGAAGAAAAGTCCGGCATAAAAGGCGGCGCCGGCTCCCGTAAGGCCCCGCTCAAAGCTAAGGAAGCTTGCGGCCCAGAGGGAGGCTGTGGCCTCCAGGGCCATGTAGCAGAAAAAGGCAATGAAGAGATAGACAGCTCCAGGTATGGCAAATATCTGTTTAAGGGACAGGGCAGCAGGCACATCCATAGTGCCCCTTAAGTCAGAAGGCTCTGAGGATCCCTTTGAAGATGAGGGGCCGTTTTTTTCAGGAGCATGTATATCCGTATCATGTATATCGTAAGACAGGGAGGAGCCCCTGTCCTTATTTTTCCAGAGGGGAAGGCTCATAAAGATCAGGACGGAGAGTCCTATCTGCATGAGACCGACGATGCGGTAGCCAAGGCTCCAGCCTGCGCCGCTCCCAATGGCGGAGCCCATGATATAAGGGCCGATGGAGGCGCCTATTCCCCACATACAATGGAGCCAGCTCATGTGCCGGCTCGCAAAGTGCAGTGCCACATAATTATTGAGGGCCGCGTCCACGCTTCCTGCGCCAAGTCCGTAGGGTATGGCTACGATACAGAGAGCGGGGAAGCTTTTGCCTAGGGAAAACCCAATAAGGGCAAGGGCGGTCAGGGCCACGCTTATTGCGGTCACCCTGCCTGCGCCGAGCCTCCTTGTGAGCCTGTCGCTCTGAAGGCTCGAAGCTATGGTGCCGAGGGATATGATCATGGAGATGATGCCCGAATAGGAGATGGGCACTGAGAGCTCCTGATACATGGAGGGCCAGGCCGAACCAAGAAGAGAGTCCGGAAGGCCAAGACTTATGAAGGAAAAATATATCACGGCAAGTAAAAGATTTATCATGGATAAGTTACCTCGAGGTATGGTATAATAACGTTACAAGGCAGAAAAAGCTGCAGCAGCGAAAGTATGTCATGCTTGCATGAATATACTTTCGAGGCTAAGGCTTTGGATGCCGCACGATATGAGTAAGCAGCCAGTCTAAGCAAAGCGCAGGACTGGCGGATTACGAATGGTGCAGTATTGCGAGAGCACGGAGTGTGAAGCAATACGTTGTAACGTTGCAGCATTACTTAAAAGTAAGCTTGCGGCCGCAGTATAATATCCGTACAAAGTGCGTCACTGCTATTCCACAGCGTTTTTTAACATATATATTGGACTTAGTCAATATCAGAATGGAGACTGTATGAAGCTTACATTTATCGGTGCAGATCATGAGGTGACCGGTTCCCGGCACCTGCTTGAGACGAAGGATACCAAGATACTTGTGGACTGCGGTATGGAGCAGGGCAGCAATCCCTACGAAAATGCTCCGATGCCGGTGGATTTTCCGGAGATAGATTATATCATCCTGACCCATGCCCATATAGACCATGCCGGCATGATACCCTATGCCTATGCCCATGGCTTTTCCGGAACCGTCCTTGCGACGGATGCCTCCATGGACCTTGACAGCATCATGCTCCTTGACAGCGCAAACATTCAGGAGCAGGACGCAGAGTGGGAAAACAGGAAGGCAAAGCGTGCAGGCAAGCCCCTCGTGGAGCCACTTTATACAGTGGAGGACGCAAAGAAGGCCCTTGAGAGCTTTCGGGCCATACCCTATGGTAAGATAGAGGAGCTTTCGGATACGGTAAAGCTCCGCTTTATCGACGCGGGCCACCTTTTAGGCTCGGCCTCTGCCGAGATATGGATAGACGAGGACGGAGTATCGAAGAAGCTGGTATTTTCAGGGGATATAGGAAATCATGACAAGCCCCTTATCAGGGACCCCCAGTACATAGACGAGGCGGATTATGTCATCATGGAATCTACCTACGGAGATCGGCATCACGCAAAGGGGGTCGACCACATCAGGGAGCTTTCGGATATCATCCAGCGCACCTTGGATAGGGGAGGCAATGTGGTCATCCCTGCCTTTGCAGTGGGCCGTACTCAGGAGATGCTTTACTTCATAAGACGTATCAAGGCCGATGGACTGGTGAAGGGCCATGACGGTTTTCCTGTATATGTGGACAGTCCCCTTGCCATCGAGGCTACGAAGATATTCCGTGAAAATCTGACCGAGTGCTATGATGAGGAGACTAAGAAACTGGTGCTTTCCGGCATCAATCCCATAGGCTTTCCAAACCTTCGGCTCAGCGTCACAGCTGATGACTCAAAGGCCATCAACTTCGATCAGGAGCCCAAGGTCATCATCTCAGCCTCAGGCATGTGCGATGCAGGCCGTATCAGGCATCACCTGAAGCACAATCTGTGGAGACCTGCCTGCTCTGTGGTATTTGCAGGCTATCAGGCCGAGGGCACGCTGGGACGTCAGCTTCAGGACGGCAAGAAGGACGTGAAGATATTCGGCGAGGCCATTCATGTAGAGGCCTCCATCGAGACCATGGGAGACATGAGCTCCCACGCAGATCAGGAGGGATTGCTCTCATGGGTGGGAGCCTATAAAAAGGCGCCCTCAAGGGTATTTCTGGTGCATGGCGATGACGGAGCCATGGAGGAGCTTTCAGGCCTCATAAAGGAAAGATACGGCTTTAAGGTCGAGTGTCCCTACAGCGGCACGGTCTTCGATCTTGCGGCTGACTGCTTCATACATGAGGCAGAGCCCGTATTCAGGAAGAAGCAGACTGCCGTAAATACACGCAATGAAAAGATACGCTCTGAGCTTTCAGCCGCCATGGAGGAGCTTGAGAAACTCTGCGGAAGGTATGAGGCATTCTCCAATAAGGACATAAGGAAGCTGACGGCGGATATAAGGGATATCATCAATAAGCATAAGACTGACGACTGAGACCACGCTTATTAAAAGCGATATTTAGAAGGCGCAGGGAAAGTATCGTGATATAAAAGTATCGTAATATAAAAGTATCGTAATATAAAAGTATCGTGATATAGTTGATAGGTTCAAAGTGAAAGAAAGCTTGGGATACCGGCGATTTTCATAGCGACACTGCGTCATAGAGGGAGGAAATATAGATTTGGGAGCAGTAAGTATATTTACGGACGGAGCGGCAAGGGGCAATCCCGACGGACCGGGAGGCTACGGAGCCATACTTCAGTATGTGGATGGAAAGGGCGTGCTTCATGAAAAGGAACTGAGCCAAGGCTATCTGCAGACCACCAATAACCGTATGGAGCTGATGGCAGCCATAGCAGGCCTTGAGGCCCTGAACCGACCCTGTCTTGTGGACCTATACAGTGATTCAAAGTATCTGGTGGATGCCTTCAATCAGAACTGGATAGAAAAGTGGGTGCAGAACGACTGGAAGCGGGGAAGGTCCGGCCCAGTTAAAAACGTGGATCTCTGGAAGCGTCTGCTTCGTGCCATGGAGACCCACAGGGTCAACTTCATCTGGGTCAAGGGCCACGACGGCCACCCTGAAAATGAGCGCTGCGATAAGCTCGCAGTAAGGGCCGCCACCGGACAGGACCTTATAGAGGACGAGGGCCTTGAAATTAACGGCTAATTATAGTAAAATCACATTTTAGTTCGTTTTTTCTAAAGCCGGACCCGTTTTTGACAGGACTTGGCATGATATTTATATAATACAGGCAGGCACCGCAGCAGCGGTGCGCCGTGATTGAGAGGTCAGATACGATGCAGAAAGTTTACGGCGTAAATGAATTAAGGGAGATGTTCCTTAAGTATTTTGAGAGCAAGGAGCATCTTCGCATGAAGAGCTTTTCCCTCGTTCCCCACAACGATGATTCGCTGCTTCTGATAAATTCAGGCATGGCTCCCCTTAAGCCTTATTTTACTGGACAGGAGATACCTCCCAGAAAGAGGGTGACCACCTGCCAGAAGTGCATCCGTACAGGAGATATTGAGAATGTAGGCAAGACTGCACGCCACGGCACCTTCTTTGAGATGCTGGGCAATTTTTCCTTTGGAGATTATTTTAAGCACGAGGCCATACCCTTTGCATGGGAGTTTCTGACAGAGGTAGTGGGCCTTGACCCGGAGAGGCTGTACCCCTCGGTCTATGTGGACGATGATGAGGCCTTCAATATATGGCGCGATGAGATGCACATACCGGCGGAGCGCATCTTCAAGTTCGGCAAGGAGGACAATTTCTGGGAGCATGGCGAGGGACCCTGCGGACCCTGCAGTGAGATATATTATGACAGGGGAGAGAAGTACGGCTGCGGAAAGCCTACCTGCACCGTGGGCTGTGACTGCGACAGGTATGTGGAGGTCTGGAACATAGTATTTTCCCAGTTCGACAATGACGGACACGGCCACTACAGTGACCTGATACAGAAAAACATCGATACGGGCATGGGACTTGAGAGACTGGCCATGGTAGTTCAGGATGAGGAGTCCCTTTATACCATAGATACCAACAGGGCCCTCCTTGAGGAGGCCTGTGAGCTGGCAGGCATAAAGTACCATGATGACCACGACAAGGACATCTCCCTTCGTATCATCACGGACCACACCAAGTCCTGCACCTTCATGATATCCGACGGCATCATGCCTTCAAACGAGGGCAGGGGCTATGTGCTGCGCCGTCTTATAAGACGTGCCGTAAGACACGGACGCAAGCTGGGCATCACCCATAACTTCATGAAGGATATGGCCCGCAATGTCATTTCCCACAATAAGGACGGATATCCTGAGCTCGCTGATAAGGAGGCCATGATACTTAAGGTCATCGATCAGGAGGAGGATAAGTTCAATAAGACCATAGATACGGGCATGAACATTCTCAATGAAAGGATAGCTGCCCTTGAGAGTGAGGGAAAGAAGGAGCTTTCCGGAGAGGATGCCTTCAAGCTCTATGATACCTATGGCTTCCCCTATGACCTTACCGTAGAGATACTTGAGGAGAAGGGCATGAGCTGCAACCGTGAGGGCTTTGACCGCCTCATGAATGAGCAGAAGGAGAAGGCAAGGAAGGCAAGAAAGCACAGTAACTATATGGGAGCCGACGCTACCGTATATGATGACATAGATCCCCATATCACCACTGAGTTCGTGGGCTATGACAGCCTCGAGGCAAGCTCTGAGATAACGGTGCTCACCACTGAGGATGAGATAGTGGAGGCCCTTACAGAGGGACAGAAGGGTACGGTCATAACCAAGGTATCTCCCTTCTACGGTACCATGGGCGGACAGACCGGAGACTGCGGCATCATCGAAAATGCAGACGGCAGCTTCAGGGTACTTGAGACCATACATCTTAAGGGCGGAAAGCTCGGCCATGTGGGCTATATGGAAAAGGGCATGCTTCAGGTCGGCGCCAAGGTGGAGCTTAAGGTCGATGCCATGGAACGTGAGCGCACTGCGGAAAATCATTCTGCGACCCATCTTCTTCAGAAGGCATTGAGGACAGTGCTTGGAGACCATGTGGAGCAGGCAGGAGCCCTTTATGATAAGGACAGGCTGCGCTTCGATTTTACCCATTTTGCAGCCCTTTCCAAGGAGGAGCTTAAGAAGGTAGAGGATATGGTCAATGCGGAGATAGCTGCAGACCTTCCCGTAACTACGGAGGAGATGAGCCTCGAGGATGCCAAGAAGACCGGAGCCATAGCCCTCTTCGGAGAGAAGTACGGAGACAAGGTAAGGGTCGTAAGGATGGGAGATTTCTCCTCAGAGCTCTGCGGAGGTACCCATGTAGGCCATACCGGTGCTATCGGCAAGTTCAAGATAATAAGCGAGGGCGGCATTGCTGCTGGAGTAAGACGTATAGAGGCCCTTACGGGAGACGGACTGATGGCCCATTATGAGGCTGAGGAGGCAGAGCTTTCTGAGATAGCAGCCCTGCTCAAGTCCCCTGCATCCGAGGCCAAGCATAAGGTGGAGGCCCTCCTTGAGGAACTGAGAGCCCTTACTAAGGAAAATGAGGCCCTTAAGCTCAAGGCTGCGGGAGCCTCCGTAAGCTCAGCCCTCAGCGATGCAGTGGAGGTGAATGGAGTAAAGGTGCTCTGCACCAAGGTTCAGGCTCCCGACCAGAATTCCCTTAGAAATCTGGGAGATGAGCTCAAGTCCAAGCTTTCAGACTGCGTGGTAGTCCTTATATCTGAAAATGACGGAAGGCTCAGCCTCATGGCTGCGGCCACAGACAGCGCAGTATCAAAGGGCATAAAGTGCGGAGATATCATAAAGGCCATAGCCCCCGTAGTAGGCGGAAAGGGCGGCGGACGTCCCAACATGGCTCAGGCCGGAGGGAACCTTCCCGAGAAGGCTGACGAGGCCCTTAAGCTTGCCATGGAGACTGCAAAGGGACAGCTTGGAGTCTGAGGCATTCTCTTATTCCTAACAGCTTTGATAGCTATAATTTTGATTTATAATAAAGCCTGAATGTATCAATTTTTGGAATACTTTCAGGCTTTTTTATTTTATCTTATTGACAGCTTTTTTTCAGGCTGTTATCATTCGCCTATAATTTCATAAGGACTTAAACACGATGACGCAGACTAGTAAGCAGTGAGGGACTCGGAGAGAAATGCCGGTTGGTGCGAGGCATGGAGCTTCTGACCTGCCGAACTCACTGCCGAGGGGCTGTGCTGAACTTACAGTAGGTGCAGACGGGTGCGCCCGTTAAAGCGCAGGGATATGATGGTATCCCGTTGAGGGTGCCCCATATGGGGCAAAGAAGAGTGGTACCGCGGAAGGTTTCGTCCTTTCGTCTCTTCTGTCAATAGACAGGAGCGGCGAAGGGATTTTTTGTTGTCCTGTCAGATATCAAGGAAAAACAGGAGGAAACAGGTATGAAACCAAAGTATGCAGGAACTTCATTCATGGCAGCATTTTCCGTGGGTGCGGTGCTTTTTTCCGCTCATGCGGGAGGCGGTTTTGCCACGGGCAATCAGGCCAACACCTACTATGTGGGGCTTGGCTGGGCAGGAGTTGTATCAGCGGTGCTGGCGATGCTGCTCCTGACCCTTACCATGAAGGAAGCCATGATAATGTATAACTCAAGGGGCCTTAAGGGTCACAGAGAGCTCTTTGAGACCCTGTATCACCCCTTTGATAAGCTCTTCTGGCTGTTTGAGATATTCTTTTATATCATGGTGCTGATGGCCGTAGCTGCAGCCATATCCGGAGCTGCCTCAGCCCTTACCACCTACTTTGGACTTGAGTATGCCATCGGCGTGGCGGCTGTCGGAGCACTGGTACTTGTGCTTACCATTTTCGGCGCTGGCATAGTAAGAGCTGCTTCGACTTATATGGGCATAGCCATACTCATAACAGCCATCACCATTTACGCTGTAGGCATATTCAACAGCGAGAGCACGATATTTGAGGTGCTTAAGCAGGATATGCAGACCTCGGGCTTTGCAAATATGCCTCAGGCCATAGTCAATGCCTTTACATATGCCGGATTTCAGTGTGTGACTCTTCCCACCATGGCGGCCTGCGGAACCATTTTAAATGATAAAAAGAGCTGTTCAAGGTCCATGACCATCTCATTTGTGATAAACACCGTAGCTCTGGTGCTTTCCGTATTTATGCTGCTCTGCTGGCAGGGGACCTATACTGCAGTGGAGGGCGGGACCACGATACCGACCCTTACCGTCTGCAATGTAATGGGCATAGACGGGCTCACTGTAATATATGGCATCTGCCTGCTCCTTTGCCTTATCTCCACCGGTGTTACGACCATATTTGGCTTTGTGGCAAGGTTTGAGAGGCTTCCAATGTTCAGAGGCATAAAGTCGGCCCCTGTAAGGAGTGCCATAGTTTCAGCCTTTATAATCGTATTGTCCATGTCTATCTCCATGATTGGGCTTTCAAATATCATCAAATATGGATACGGCTACTGCGGATATCTGGGAATAGCAGTGGTAGTCATCCCGTTCCTGACAGTGGGAGCATATAAGAACAGGAAATATATGAAGGCCCACGGGGAAAGCTTTGGGGTAAATATGGAGGCTGCAGAGACCGTGAGTTCTGAGGCCGCAAGAGAGGTTTTGACAGGTATTGATCGAAAAACTTACTTAGCCCGATAAGGGAGAAATAAGATAAAGAGATAACGAAAGGAATGAACTAAAAATGGAGAGATCACTTTTTCCCGGATATACCATAGGGAAGGATGCTTATGATGATATAGGACATATCTGCAGGCGCTATGGAAGGACTGCAGTGATAATAGGGGGCAAGCGTGCCCTTGCCGCTGCGGAGCAGAAGATAAAGAATGCGATGGAGGGCTCAGGCATAAGTCCTGCCGGAACTTTCTGGTACGGAGGAGAGGCCTCCGTGGAAAATATGGAGATGCTTCGCCCTGAGGCTGAGAAGGCAGACATGATATTTGCAGTGGGAGGGGGAAAGGCCATAGATACCTGTAAGGTGCTTGCCCACGAGCTCAAAAAGCCGTTTTTTACATTTCCTACCATAGCCTCGACCTGTGCAGCCTGCACCTCCCTTGGCATAGTGTATCATCCGGACGGGAGCCTGAGGGAGTATTCATTTTCCAAGGTACCGCCGGACCATATCTTCATTGATACGGATATCATAGCCCATGCGCCCTCACGCTATCTCTGGGCCGGCATGGGAGACACCATGGCTAAATACTATGAGTGCACCATATCTTCAAGAAATGATATGCCGCTTCATTCCGATTCGATGGGCATAGCCTTAAGCTCCATGTGTGCGGCTCCGATAGTCCGCTTCGGGGAGAAGGCCATGCGGGACTGCGAGAGACATGAGGTCACGACGGAGCTTACCGAGGTCATACTTGCGATAATCGTGTCCACAGGCTTTGTGTCGAACTTCGTTCAGGTAGACTATACTACCGGCATGGCCCATGCCATGTATAACGGCTTTACCATACTTCCCAGCACTGAGGCCAATCATCATCTGCACGGAGAGGTGGTCTCCTATGGCATCCTCGTCATGATGACCGTGGATAAGCAGTATGAGGAGAGGGCTAAGATATACGATTTTAACCGTTCCATCGGGCTCCCGACCTGCCTTAAGGATATAGACGCAGCCTTAGAGGATCTTCCGGCAGTAACAGACAAGGCCCTTAAGGGCATAGACGTAAGGGTCTGGCCATATCCGGTAGACCAGCAGATGCTGATAGACGGGGTGATGGAGCTTGAGGAATACGATAAGGAGCGCAAGGCCTCTGAAGGCTGACGAGGCCCTTAAGCTTGCCATGGAGACTGCAAAGGGACAGCTTCCTTAAGGCCCTTTCAGACAGCTTTTCAGAGCCTCCATCGGGATATTGGAGGCTTGGAAAGGCTTCATGATAGGCTTAGCAAAGTTTTAAGACAGGTTTAGCAAAATTTTTTCTTGCATATAAGCCTGAATTATGCTAAACTTTGGAAAGTGCATTTATACCCCGCACATTTTGTTGCATGTAATGAACTTACAAAATCCTTGCAACCGAAGGGAGGTCAGGGGTCTTTGTCAAACGTAATCGTTAAAGAGAACGAGTCACTTGATTCAGCTCTTCGCAGATTCAAAAGAAATTGTGCCAAGGCAGGAATTCAGCAGGAGATTCGTAAAAGAGAACATTACGAGAAGCCGAGCGTAAGACGTAAGAAAAAGTCCGAAGCGGCAAGAAAGCGTAAGTACAACTAATATCAAGCCTCAATTCCTCGGGAGTTGAGGCTGATTTGTTTTTAAGGAGTTTGGATTTGACAAAGGAAATAATGCTTGAGATACCTTCCGAGCATGAGAAAAATATCTTCGGAAGCTATGACGCATATCTGAAAAAGATAGAAAAGGCCTTAGGGGTAGACATCATAGAGCGCAACGGCCTTGTGAAGATAATAGGAGACGAGGGCTCCGCAGGCAGGGCTGAGCATGTGCTTTCAGGCCTTATGGAGCTTTCCGAGAGGGGAAACCAGATAAGCGAGCAGAACGTGGACTATATCCTGAGCCTGAGCATGGAGGGCAGAGAAAAGGACATAGTCGAGATAGACAAGGACATCATCTGCCGCAGCATCACCGGTAAGCCCATAAAGCCCAAGACCATGGGTCAGAAGCAGTATGTGGACCTGATACGTCAGAAGATGATAACCTTTGGCATAGGCCCTGCCGGCACCGGCAAGACCTACCTCGCCATGGCCATGGCCATAAAGGCCTTCAAGGCTGAGGACGTGCAGCGCATCATACTGACGAGGCCTGCCATAGAGGCCGGAGAGAAGCTGGGCTTCCTTCCCGGAGACCTGCAGCAGAAGATAGATCCCTATCTCAGGCCCTTATATGATGCCCTTTACAATATCATGGGGGCAGATCAGTTCCTTGCCAATTCGGAAAAGGGACTTATCGAAGTGGCGCCCCTTGCATATATGAGGGGACGCACCTTGGACAATGCCTACATAGTCCTTGATGAGGCCCAGAACACGACGCCTGCCCAGATGAAGATGTTCCTCACGAGGATAGGCTTCGGCTCCAAGGTCATCGTGACCGGAGACCTGACCCAGAAGGACCTTGATAAGGGACAGACCTCGGGACTGGAGGTGGCCATGAGGGTGCTCTCCAAGATAGATGATATCGGCTTCTGCGAGCTTACGGCAGCAGATGTGGTGAGGCATCCCCTTGTCCAGAAGATAGTCAAGGCCTATGACGAGTATGAGGCCCATCTTGCAGAGAAGAAGGACAGAGCCCATGACCATAAATTCAGAAATTGAATATGAAGCTGATACAGGTCTCGACTATGAGGCCATAGCCTCGGATATCGTGAAGGCAGCCATAGACCATGAGGACTGTCCCTTTGAATGTGAGATAAGCCTCCTTATCACCGATGACGAGGCCATAAAGGAGCTCAACGGGGAGTTCCGCCACATAGATAAGAGCACGGATGTGCTGAGCTTTCCTATGGCTGAGTTTGAGACAGCCGGAGACTTTACCGGCATGGAGGAGGATGTAAGCCTGTTTGACCCGGATACCGGCGAATTCGTGCTGGGGGACATAGTCATCTCCATGGACCATGTCATAAGGCAGGCTGAGGCCTACGGACATTCAAGGAAGCGGGAGCTTGCCTTCCTTATAGCCCACAGCATGCTGCATCTGATGGGCTACGACCATATGGATGAGGCCGAGCGGGAGGAGATGGAAAGGCGTCAGGAGGAGATACTTTCCAAGGCAGGCTATACGAGGGACGTGCGATGAAGAGCAGTTCTAAATATGGAAATTTCATAGTACAGGGCAGCATACTTGCCATAGCCGGCATAGTCTGCCGCATCATAGGTATGCTGTACCGCATACCCCTTGTGGATATAATAGGCACTATCGGAAACGGATATTATACCTCGGCCTACAGCATTTACAATATCCTTCTGATAGTTTCTTCATATTCGCTGCCCACGGCCATATCGAAGATAGTCTCAGTGAGGCTTTCAAAGGGCAGGATAGGAGATGTACGCAGGGTACTTCGGGTGGCCTTCATCTATTCCACCATCGTAGGTGCCATCATGTGCGCAGTCATGTTCTTTGGAGCCGGCGCCATAGCCGAGGCCATGGGCAAGCCCTTCTGCAGCTATGTGCTCAAGACCCTTGCCCCTACCATATGGATCATGGCCTATCTTGGCCTTTTGCGAGGATATTTTCAGGGCACTGGCAATATGATGCCCACGGCCATCTCTCAGATACTTGAACAGATAGTCAATGCTGCAGTCTCCCTTATCATGGCCTATATGCTGTTCGGATACGGAGAGCGGGCCAATGCCATATACGGTGAGACGGACTTTTCCTTTGCCTATGGTGCTGCGGGCGGTACTATCGGTACGGGAGCCGGTGCCTTGGTGGCACTTCTGTTTTTCGTGCTGCTCCTTTTACTTTACGGCATAGATATGCCCGAGGAGGAAAATGAGGGAGGCTCAAGCGCCCGCATAAGGGGAGAGTATGAGCCCCGGAGGAGAGGCCAGCGGGAAGAAGGCTACGGTAGCAGAGGACGTTCCTTGGCCATGGAGGCAGGAGGACGAGCTGCTTCGCTTCCGAGAAGGGGCAGGACTGCAAGGCCTGAATCCTATGGACATATCGCAAGGACCCTCCTTGTGACCCTGCTTCCGATACTCATAAGTTCCTGCGTCTATAATATCAGTACTGTGCTGGATGACTTCCTGTTCAGTAATATCATGACTGCCATAGGCCTTGGGTCCTCGGTGGTGCTCTTATGGGGCATATTCGGCGAATATCACATACTTTTCAATGTACCTGTGGCCATCTCCAATGCACTGAGCTCTTCAGTCATCCCGTCCCTTACCAATGCAGCCTCGGAGCGCAATAAGAAGCTCGTGGTGCAGAAGATACGCATGAGCATACGCTTCACCATGCTGATAGCCATACCCGCGGCGGTGGGAATGATAGTCCTCAGTGAGCCCATATGCAACCTGCTCTTTAATACCGAGGACAATGCGACCCTCATAAGGGTAGTTCAGGTGGGAGCAGTGGCAGTGGTATTTTACTCATTGTCCACTATAACCACGGGCATACTTCAGGGACTTGGGCATCTTTCCGAGCCCCTCAGGAATTCAGCCATAGCCCTTGTGCTTCATGTGGCTGTGCTCGTGTTCCTGCTTTATGTGCCGAAGCTCGGCATATATGCGGTCATCATCTCAAATATATTCTTTGCCCTCGTGGTATGCCTGCTGAATTCAAGCTGCATACACAGGCATGTGAGATATAAGCAGAACGGAAAAAAGACCTATCTGATACCGTTCATAGCCTCCCTTATCATGGGCGTGGTATGCTTCCTTGCCCATAGGGCCATGCTCATACTGCTTCCGGACAGCATCGAGGCTGGAAGGCTTGGGCTCATGCTCATAGTCGGAGTCTGCATGTTTGCAGCCGTGCTGGTGTACTTTATCTCGTTGCTTCTGCTTCGGGCCTTCAATAAGGCTGAACTTATGCAGATGCCCATGGGCATGAGGATATACAGGCTGGCAAGGGCCGTGGGGCTGATGGACTGAAATATCATAAATCATTATGCTGACGGAGAACTGCTTTTCGTCAGCTTTTATTTTATAAGTTTAAGAAATTTCTTTACAGCATAAATCTGTAATTATATATGAAGGCCTGATTTATATGCGAAGCCGTGTGTGCAGTAACTTATGATGAAGGCAGTACCTTCTGCCGGAGAATATCCATGGATAAAAAGAATTCTGAGAAAAATGTAATAATCATCGGAGCCGGAGCTTCGGGACTCATGGCTGCAGTCTGGGCCGCAAGGGGCGGAACCTTGGTGACCGTGCTTGAGCATAACGAGGGTCCCGGAAAAAAACTGCTCATCACGGGAAGCGGCAAATGTAATTTCACAAATATGCTGCTCAGCAGAAAACGCATCAGCGGGAAAACTGCTGGCGAAGGTAAGGTCGGAACCGATCCTTATAGAGGCTCGGCTTTAAATGATGCTGAGGCCGCCGTTGTTTCTGATACGAAAGTTTTTAAAAATGCGGTAATGGAGCATTATCATGGGGATCCGGAGTTTGCAGCCTCTGCCATAGAGGCCTTTGATGCTGAGGATACGGTACGGTTTTTCCGGGAGCTTGGGGTAGAGCCTGCGTACAGGCGATATCCATATGACGAGGGCATATATGTTTACCCTGCTTCCATGGAGGCGGGAAGCGTGCTTCGGGCCCTTATGGATGAATGTGAGAGGCTCGGGGTGCATTTTGTATACGGCTGTGAGCCTGAGCATATAAAAAGGAGCCTGTGCTGGGAGATAGAGACCGATGGGGACAGCTTTATGGCAGATGCGGTCATATTTGCTGCAGGGTCAAATGCTGCTCCGAAGACCGGATCGGATTCCTCCATATACCCGCTTATAAAAGATCTTAAGCACGATTTCGATCCGTTCATGCCTGCGCTCTGCGGGCTGAAGACTGAAGCAGGGATCTTGGAAGGCCTTAAGGGCGTAAGGACAGAGGCAGGGGTCTCCCTTCATGTATATTCGGACAATGACATGATGCTGTATCAGAGCAGGGGAGAGGTGCAGATAAGCTCAGAGGGTATAAGCGGGGTATGCGTCATGGATATCTCCAGATATGCTGCGATAGCGCTGAAGCGTGGATATGATGTAGAGCTGTCTCTGAGGCTTCTGCCCTGGCTGTCGGAAGATGAGCTTCGTGACTATGCCAAGTCCTGCATTGAGCGGGATGGGGGCAAGATAAGACCTGAGACATTTGCAGGGGCTTTACCGCTCAAGCTTTCCGGATATATCATGGAGCTGTCGGGAATAGAGGAGCAGGATCTTCTTAAATCAGAAGATGATGAACGCACGGGACATAAGGACGTGTTGAGTTCGGAAGCCAGAAGATGTTCAGGCATGGGAAATGCTGCAGTTAAAGCTGTTGGATATACGAGGGGGACAGATGATATCGATAAGGCGGTCGAAAGGATAACAGGGCTTCTTTCAGACCTCAGGTTCAGGATAAAAAAGACCGCAGGCTTCGACCATTGTCAGGCGGCTTCAGGCGGAGTCAGCACCCTTCAGATAGATGAAAGTACCATGGAGTCAAAGCTTCATAGGGGCATATATTTCTGCGGAGAGCTTTTAGATGTGGACGGAAGCTGCGGCGGCTATAACCTGCAGTTTAGCTGGAGCAGCGGAAAAATAGCCGGAAGCGCAGCGGCTTCTAATGTTAATTTACATTAATAAGGGAATTTAAGACATTTAAAGGGAATTATACGAGTCGGAAAGCTGGATTTTTTTACATTTATATCGGAATTACCGGTTTTGGGAAGCCTTATAAAATAAGGATTCCCAGAGAAAAATGTACATTTGTAAAGGAATTATGAGAGTCTAATGCCAAAAGGATTTTTACATTTATATCGGAATCAGAATCGTGATTTTTTTACATTTACAAGGGAATTAAGCGCTCCAAAAAAGGAAAAGGAATTATAGC
>DVNS01000051.1 GCA_018714145.1 Candidatus Avilachnospira avistercoris | reverse complement strand
GTAGCCTTTTATGCCACCTCCTTTGACTCCATAACCTTGGTAGCAGCCAATTATTCCTACCGGGAAATGCACAATGACGGAGACTCCTCCTCAGGCATGAAGCTCTTTTGGTCCATACTGCTCATCATGCTGCCGATAGCGCTGATATTTTCAGAAAACAGTATGTCTAACCTGCAGACCGTGTCCATCATAGCGGCACTGCCGATAGCCATGGTCATTGCCCTGATCATTGCAAGCTTCCTGAAGGATGCGAAACGGTATATGGAGAGCTGAACGGGCTGGCGAAAGAAAGCTCCATTCATAATATCGCCTTTTATATTTCCTGCCTTTATATCAGAGAAATGCAGTTGATGTGGGCTTTGGCTTAGAGTATAATACCTTCGCAAAGTGAAGAAGGGCTGCAGTGCAGCCCCCGGCGGCATGGACGCCGCCGGACATGATATTCACAGTCTGACAGGAAGGATTATATGAGATTTACTTATTCGCCTTGGATAACTGCAAAGCTTGAAGATCTTAAGAGCCTGACAGATCGCGGCACCCGTATCTATATGCCGAAGGATACGGTGATCTATGATCAGGATGAAGGGTCGGGATATGTGTATGTGCTGGAAGAAGGAAGGGTAAGGCTCGTATATCTGGCTCAGGATGGGAGCGAACATATCCTTATGTTTGCCCTGAGAGGCGGGATCTTCGGAGAACTGGAATGCATGGAAAAGATAAGCAGCCTTGTAAGAGCCGAGACACTTACGGACTGCAGCATATATAAGATACCCGAGGCAGGATTCATGGAGGCCATGTCGGCAGATCCGGAGCTCACCCTGTTTATAGCCAAGGAGCTTGCCCATAAGCTTCATGTGATATCCGTTGGATTTATAAGCATATCAGTTGATGAAACAAAAAACAGGGTCGCCCGTATACTTCTTTCGACAGCAGACATATTCGGACACGAGGAAAATGGAAGCATCAGGATAGATCTTCCCATCACACAGCAGGAGATAGCCAACCTTGTCAATTCCACCAGGCTTACGGTGGGAAATATACTCAGAGACTTTACGGCTCTTGGCCTTATCAAAAAGCAGGATACCCATTTCTTCCTGCTGAACAGGGATGAGCTGGAAAAGATAGCTCTTTCTGACAGAAAAGACTGACGGGGAAGAAGCTTAATATAAAAATATTTCAGGAGGGTTATTATGAACAGGGAACATTTGCGCCAGTATGCAAGGGCTCTGGTGTGCAGGGGCCTCAATATTAAAAAAGGGCAGAAGATATATCTTGAGTGTCCCGTGGAGGGGGCAGAGCTGGCTTCGCTTATAGTGGAAGAGACTGATAAGATCGGAGGAGGCAGAGTCATAGTACGCTTCAAAAGTGACATGACGGAAAATGCTCTGCTCAGGGCCGGATATGCAGAAAATGATGAGGCTGAGGATGAGATGATGAACAGCCTCGCCCGTGAAGGAGCGGCCTTTCTCAGGATCGAGACAGTGGAGCTTGGAAATGATGAGAGCATAAGCCCTGAACTTGTAGGCAGAAAAGCAAGGGCTTTAAGGGAGCAGAGGGTACGCTTCCAGAAGATTTCGGGAGGAGTCCAGGCCTGTATTGCAGACCTGCCCACCAGATCCTGGGCAGATGCCGTTTATCCTGAGCTTCCGGAGGAAGAAAGGCTTGAAAGGCTCTGGGCAGATGTATTTACCTGCACCCGCTCTGACCAGCCTGACTCTGTAGCAGCCTGGGACAGGTATATAGAGGCTACAGGAAAAAGAAAGGAACTGCTTGATAAGAAGGGCTTTGTAAAGCTGCGCTATGTAGCTCCCGGAACTGATCTTGTCATGGAGCTTCACAAAAATGGAAGATGGCAGGGAGGCTGCATGAAGCTCAAAGACGGGACTGTATATGTTCCCAATATCCCTACCGAGGAGATATTCCACGCTCCCACCTGTGATTCCGCAGAGGGCACGGTTTCATCCACCATGCCGCTCAATGTACAGGGAAGTCTTATAAAGGGTATGCGCCTTGAATTCAGCAGAGGCAGAGTGGTCAGCTTTGATGCAGATGAGGGCAGGGAAGTGCTTTCAGAGCTCTTAAAGACGGATGACGGGGCTGCCTGCCTTGGCGAAGTGGCGCTGATAGCCCAGGATTCTCCCATGGCAAGCATGCAGAGGATCTTCTATTCATCCCTTTATGATGAAAATGCAAGCTGTCATATGGCCATAGGCCTTGCTGCAGGTCCCAAGCCTCCCACGGATGAGGAGATGAGAAAAGAGAAGCTTAATATCTCAGCCATCCATGTGGATTTCATGGTGGGTTCTGATGAACTTTCGGTATATGGAGACGCCGGGGACGGCGTATGGCAGCCTATACTTGAGAAGGGTCTCTGGTCTCAGGAATACCTGGCCTGAATATCCAAATTATAAAGATTCTATAAAAAAAATCTAAAAAATGTATGGTATCCATTATCTCCTTTGCTTTGAGTTTTGATATAATCGAACACAAATTTTTCTCCGGTTCCCTCCGGAGAGGAGAATAAAGCAAAGGAGATATGATATGCCTAAGACGAAAAGTTCTACGATCAAGATCAAGTGCGCATTGTATGCCATGCCCTGTATCTTGATGTCAACTGTTGCTATCTCTACCATCCTGGCTGAGATACAGCGCAACTTCCCTGATGTCAGCACGACTTATGTCCAGATGCTCAGTACCGTGCCTTCAATAACCGGTATGATATTTGCCTTCGTAGCCGGAAAGCTTACTGAGTATGTATCCAAGAAGAATATAGCCATGGGTGCACTGCTGCTTTTTGCAGCCTGCGGCGTTATCCCCTATTTCTTCCACGGAGTATTCTGGGTACTTATGCTTACCAGCCTGCTGCTTGGTATATCTCAGGGTATGATCACCACAGTAGCCAAGGCTCTCGTAGCTGATATGTTTGAAGAAGGGCCTGAGAGAGACAGAGCCGTTGGACAGCAGATAGCATTCCAGAACCTTGCTTCCCTGCTTATGGCTCAGCTTGCAGGACGTGTTGCAGCTACCGGCTGGTACAATGCATATCTCCTTTTCACCCTCAGCATACCTGCCTTCATCCTGGTATTCCTTTTCCTTCCCAACGGAAAGCCCACCCCGAAGGAGACCAAGGGCATAGGAGGCGGAGCCCTCAAGTCCACCGTTATATTTATCTGTATCGCAGGCTTCCTGTTCCAGGCATTCCAGGGATCCTATAAGGCCAATCTGGCCATGTATCTGGATGCATACGGACTTGGCGGAACAGTTTCCACAGGAAATGCGTTTACGATATATGCTGCAGCCAGCATACTTGCTTCCTTCCTTTACGGACGTATAGCAGGCATATTCAAGCGTCATTCCATCTGCGTATCCCTGGGAAGCGTTATCATAGGTTTCCTCTGCGTATGCAGCTATCCTTCATATGCGCTTGCCTGTGTCGCAGCCTTCTTTATCGGATTCGGACTTGCGATATTCATTTCTTCGGGAATGTCTCTGGCATTTTCAAATGTACCGCCCAGCGCAACTGCCATGGCCATGGCCATGTTCAATGGTATAGCCGGACTTGGAGGAACCTTCTCCCCTGCAATACTTAATACCATGACAAATGCAGTTGGCGGAGATGTACGTACAAGGCTTATCATAGCCACCGTATGCCTGATCATACTGTTCATCGGATGCTTCATCCGTGTACACTTTTTTGAGAAGGACCCCACAGTCATAAAGGGAAAGAAGTAATATCCGAAGGGCCTGACTTTGAGGATATGAAGAACACCCTGAGACAGGGGCAACAATTTTTATAAAAAATGACATGACCCGGCTTCGACATGGTTTTTCCATGCGGAGCCGTATCGTCATATGAAAGGGGCAGATCATGAAAGTATCATTTTACGATGGAAAAATGGAACTTAAGGCCGGAAGGCTTTACGGCGTATTTGCAGATGCTGATGAAAAGAAGCTTATAGCAGATTATCCTGATGAGATAAAGGACCTCTATGAGGGCGTGAGATCACAGTATGATCCCAAACCGCAGAAGGCATTTTTTACTGCATTGAAGACAGCGGACGGAGCAGCTTATATCAAGTTCTACTGCGTATCCGACATGAATGATGCGGAGACCTGGAGAGAGGCAGCAGGAAAGCTGGTAAGGGAGGCCTACAGCCTGAAGCTTACTTCAGCAGAGACCATGCTTCCCGATGATGAGTCAGTAAGAGAGAGCTTCGTCAGGGGCCTTACCGAGGGCAGCGCCCTTGCCGCATATATGTTTGATGAGTATAAGACCGACAAGAAAGCTGAGTTTTCAGAGCTTTCATTTTACGGCGGCTCTGATGAAAAGCTCTGCGCCATTGCCGATGAGGCCTGCGCAGTATGCGAAGAGGTCAACTTTACCCGCAGCCTTGTGGATGAGATAGGAGATGTACTGACTCCCGAGGTACTGGCTGAGAAGGTGGCCGAGAGAGCGAAGGCTTATGGAGTTGAGTCTGAGATCTGGGATGAGACCAGGATACAGAAGGAGGGCATGGGTGCTCTCTGGGGAGTAGGAAAGGGCTCAAAGAATCCTCCGAGATTTGTAATACTCCGTTATAATGGAGATCCTTCCTCTGATAAGAGACTTGCCCTTGTGGGAAAGGGAGTTACCTATGATACAGGTGGATACTGCCTCAAGCCCGGCTCAGGCATGATGGACATGAAGGATGACATGGGAGGAGCTGCCGCCGTATTCGGAGCGCTTTTCGCAGCTGCAA
Organism: Candidatus Avilachnospira avistercoris; assembly: GCA_018714145.1. Taxonomy (GTDB): domain Bacteria; phylum Bacillota; class Clostridia; order Lachnospirales; family Lachnospiraceae; genus Avilachnospira; species Avilachnospira avistercoris. The sequence goes on along the minus strand of DVNS01000051.1, from coordinate 2,449 downwards.
AGAGAAAGCTCAGGGTAAATCTGGTAGCCGTATCCGGCGTATGCGAGAACTCCATAGATAACGGCGGCTTCAAGCCCGGAGACATACTTAAGAGCCTCAAGGGAACTACCATAGAGGTGATCAATACCGATGCAGAGGGACGCATAACCCTGTCTGATTCAGTATACTATGCAGCAAGCAGGGAGCATGTAACCCACATCATCGATGCAGCTACCCTTACCGGATCAGCTATCTCGACCTTCGGAAGCTATTATACAGCGGCAGTTACCAGCGACCAGAGCTTCTTTGATGAGTTCAAGAAGGCAGCAGAGGTATCCGGAGAACATTTCTGGCAGCTTCCCTGTGACAAGAGATACAGAAAGCTCTTGGAATCCAAGGTTGCCGATATCAAGAACCTGGCGGGAAGAGAAGGCGGATGCATAGTTGCAGGCATGTTCATAAAGGACTTCACGGAGGGACTTCCCTGGATACATCTGGATCTCTGCGGAGCATACTATGATAAGCCCGTGGACAGCTATGTGACAGATCTCGCCACCGGACAGCCTGTAAGGACTCTTTATGAGATGGCAAAGCTCATGCAGGCATAAATGAAATAAGGGGGAAATGGATATGAAAACAGACAAGGATCCTGTTCAGAAGAAGGGAGGCGGAGTGCTCGGCTTCATAGAGCGCGTGGGCAATGCCCTTCCCGACCCTTCCATACTGTTTCTGATACTTGCCGTATTTATGATACTTCTGTCAGCCGTGGGCGCTGCCCTTGGCTGGCAGGGAGAGGTGATGCTCTATGATGCTGAGATAGGCGATGTGGTGACTTCCACTGCCAATGTAAACAGCCTGCTCAGCAAGGAGGGCATAGCCGAGATCTTCGGGAACATGGTGCAGAACTTCATAGGTTTTGCTCCTCTGGGTTCCGTGCTTGTTGCCATACTCGGCATAGGCGTCTGCGAGCACTCGGGCCTTATGCAGGCAGTCATGACAAAGCTCGTAAAGTCCACGCCCAAGCCCCTTGTGACGGCAGTTATAGTATTCTTGGGAATTGAGTCAAATCTGGCTTCCAACCTTGGATATGTGGCACTGCCTCCCCTGGCGGCCATCATCTTCCTGTCACTGGGAAGACATCCTATAGCAGGACTTCTGGCAGCATTTGCAGGCGTGTCGGGAGGCTTCTCAGCCAACCTTCTGCTTTCCGCCCTTGAGCCCATGCTGGGCGGAGTGACTCAGGAGGCGGCAAGGATGCTTGTGCCTGATTACGTTGTGCCCAATACGGCCAACTGGTACTTCATGATCGTGTCTACCGTGCTGCTTACCATAGTCGGCACCTGGGTAACGGACAGGATAGTGGAGCCGAGGCTTGGAAAATATGAGGGTCCCAAGTTCGAGGAGACAGTGGATGCAAAGAGCCAGTCAAGGGGACTCAGAGCTGCCTTCATCTCTCTCGTGGTGCTTGCCATAGTACTTGTGGGAGTATACTTTACTATAGGCGGAAGCCTGTTCTTCGGAAACGGACTGATCCCCGTGATCATGCTGTTCTTCGGAGTTCCGGGAGTTGCCTACGGCTATGCCGCAGGAACAATAAAAAAGACCAAGGATGCCGTGGATATGATGTCAAACTCATATTCAAGCATGGCAAGCTACATGGTAATGTGCTTCTTTGCAGCTCAGTTCATAGCCTACTTTGACTACACGAACCTGGGCACCATCATTTCCATGCAGATGTCAAGCTGGCTCCAGGCTTCTCATATAACCGGCATACCTCTTGCCATAGGCTTTGTAATACTTGTCTGCATAATAGACCTGTTCCTGGGCTCCGCTTCAGCCAAGTGGGCCATCATGGCACCCATATTCGTGCCCATGTTCATGACCCTCGGATACAGCCCTGAGTTTACGCAGATGGCATACAGGATCGGAGATTCCTGCACTAACATCATCACCCCGCTCATGAGCTGGTTCCCGATGCTGCTGGTATTCATGCAGAAGTATAATAAGAAGGCGTCGGTAGGTACGCTGATATCCTCCATGCTGCCTTACTCCTTGGCATTCCTGCTCGTATGGTGCCTGCAGCTCGCAGTCTGGATGATATTTGACTGGCCTATAGGCCCCGGAAGCTTCATCGGATTTACACTGTAAATACGAAACAAAGTCTCATAAATAAGCAATATAATTAAAGTCTGTAAACCGGTGTTTGGACTGCCGCTTCGCGGTGTCCGGCGCCGGTGTTACAGACTTTTTTATGCATAAGTTTTGCTTATAGCTTAGGACGGGAACTGCCGCCCCTGAGCCTTTGACCTGGTTTTTCGGCAGCTATTTTTCAAGCTGCCTGCAGAGTGAATTTTACCGCCTTTCGTTTTATCAAAAAACTCTGCTACCGGACTGATAGTCTGGCCAGCCAGAGTTTTTTATCTGCGGAATACTCTAAATTATCTATGAAACCAGCAAAATTAAGACTTGA
>DVNS01000050.1 GCA_018714145.1 Candidatus Avilachnospira avistercoris | reverse complement strand
CCTTCATCTTAGCTTCAAGCTCTTTTATATATCCTGCGCCTGAATCGGGGGGTGTATCCCTTCCGTCCATGAAGCAGTGAACATAGACCTTCTTAAGGCCCTCTCTTCTGCAGAGCTCAAGCAGTCCGTATATATGTGTATTGTGGCTATGTACTCCGCCATCGGATACGAGTCCCATCATATGAAAAGCTGAGTCATACTTTTTACAGTTTTCCACTGCCTCAAGGAGCACGGGATTCTTAAAGAAATCCCCATCCTCAATGGATTTTGTGATCTTTGTAAGCTCCTGATATATGATCCTTCCGGCTCCCATATTGAGATGTCCGACCTCAGAATTTCCCATCTGACCATCGGGAAGACCCACTGCAAGACCTGAAGCATAGCCCTTTACAAAGGGGCACTCCTTCATAAGCCTGTCAAGATTGGGCTTCTTAGCCATGGCTATGGCATTGCCGCTGGCCTCATCTCTGAGCCCATAGCCGTCCATTATCACTAATGTCACAGGTTTCTTAGACATATCCTTTATATATACCTTCCTTTCCAATTTCAGCCTTATCTTCATAAAGCGAGGTATTATGCCACGACCGTAAGCGAAACAAACGCGAACTTGTGAGCATTTGTTTCGACCGGTCGGGGTATGAGCAAGCTTTGCTTGCGAATAATTATAACCAGCGGCAGCGCCGCTGAAGGCTACAGAGCAGCCTTATCCTCACAAAGTGAGGATATTATATCATATATTGAGTCCTTTTTGTATAAAATTATTAGGAAGGTCCATATTGACATGGGACGGTTTCAAGTTTACATTCATAAAGGATATATGTTTTAAATCATTATAGGAGTATATGCTTCATGGCAGTTTTTGATCTTGTTTCAGAATTCAAGCCTACAGGCGACCAGCCCAAGGCCATACATGATCTGGTCGAGGGCTTTAAGCAGGGCAATCAGTTTGAGACCCTTTTAGGTGCCACCGGCTCAGGAAAGACCTTCACCATGGCAAATGTCATAAAGGAGCTTGGCAAGCCCACCCTTATCATGGCCCACAATAAGACGCTGGCTGCTCAGCTTTATTCGGAGATGAAGGAATTCTTTCCAAACAATGCGGTGGAGTATTTTGTTTCATACTATGACTACTATCAGCCCGAGGCTTATGTGCCCTCCACAGATACATATATCGAGAAGGATTCCGATATAAATGACGAGATAGATAAGCTCAGACACTCTGCAACTGCTGCTCTTTCTGAACGGGAGGACGTCATCATCGTTGCCTCAGTTTCCTGCATATATGGACTGGGCTCGCCCATAGATTATAAAAAGATGACTGTGTCCCTCAGACCCGGCCAGATCTATGACCGGGACGATATCCTCAGAAAGCTGGTGGATATGCAGTATTCAAGGAATGAGATGGATTTTAAGCGAGGCTCCTTCAGGGTACATGGAGATGTCCTTGAGATATATCCCTCATACTCCGGAGGCGAGGCTTATCGTATCGAATTTTTTGGAGATGAGATAGACCGCATCACCTCCATAGACTCCGTGACCGGCCATGTCAAGGCCTCCTTAAATCACTGCATAGTATTTCCCGCCTCTCACTATGTGGTCCCCAAGGATAAGCTGGAAAAAGCCTGCAGGGCAATACTCAGTGAGATGGATGAGCGGGTCAGCTATTTCAGGTCTGAGGATAAGCTCATCGAAGCCCAGCGCATAGCAGAAAGGACTAACTTTGATGTGGAGATGCTGAGGGAGACCGGCTTCTGCTCAGGCATAGAGAATTATTCCCGTCATCTTTCAGGTACCGCTGCCGGAGAGCCTCCCTATACCCTTATAGATTATTTCCCCAAGGATTTCCTCATCATCGTGGATGAGTCCCATATAACCCTTCCTCAGGTAAGGGGCATGTATGCCGGTGACCACAGCAGAAAGACCACCCTTGTGGACTATGGCTTCCGCCTGCCGTCGGCCCTTGACAACCGTCCCCTCAACTTTGAGGAATTCGAGTCAAAGATAGATCAGATGCTCTTCGTATCTGCGACGCCCAATGTCTATGAGGCGGAGCATGAGCTCCTTCGTGCCGAGCAGATCATCCGCCCCACCGGACTCTTAGACCCCAAGGTCGAGGTGCGCCCAGTAAAGGGACAGATAGACGACCTCATCTCAGAGATAAGGAAGGAGACCGAAAAGGGCTGCAAGGTGCTTGTGACCACTCTGACCAAGCGTATGGCAGAGGATCTTACAAAGTACATGCAGGATATCGGCATCCGTGTGCGCTATCTGCATTCGGATATAGATACCCTTGAGCGCAGCCAGATAATCCGGGATCTGAGGCTGGATCAGTTTGATGTACTGGTCGGCATAAACCTGTTAAGGGAGGGACTTGATATCCCTGAGGTATCCTTCATAGCCATCTTGGATGCGGATAAGGAGGGCTTTTTAAGAAGTGAGACCTCCCTCATTCAGACCATCGGCAGAGCTGCCCGAAATGTGAACGGACACGTCATCATGTATGCTGATACCATCACCGAATCCATGCAAAGGGCCATGGACGAGACCGAGCGAAGGCGTCAGGTTCAGGACGCCTACAATAAGAAGCATGGCATCACTCCCAAGTCCATCAGCAAGGCTGTCCGGGATCTTATCATCATATCCAAGACTGCCGAGGATGACAGCGGCAGCCATTCAAAGGATCCTGAGTCCATGAGCCTTAAGGAGCTTAAGCTCTTGGAGAAGGAGCTTAATAAGAAGATGCGTATCTGCGCCGCCGAGCTTAACTTTGAGGAAGCCGCCGTGCTCAGAGACCGCCTTATCGAGATACGAAAGCTCATTTACGATGCAAAATGATGTCTCTTTTCGATGACAGGCCATAGGCCCGCATATCGGTATATTTACCTATGGCCTCGCCATCTACGCATAGTAATATCCCTCATGGGTATAGCCCTTCCGCTCTATTACAGGAAGCCGGAATTCCTCATCATACTTAAGCTTCTGCAGCCTGCCCGACAGATCAAGCTCATAGCTTATAGGTTCATAGTTTATCCTTATGTCCCCTCCTCCCGATGGCACCGTCACAGTTGCTGGAGTTTTATATCCGGTAAATGTTTTGGGTGTAAACGTAGTATTTGGATTTTTAGTATAATTTTCAGTTTCTGTTCGTCCATTCAGCACATAAATCAATCTTCCGCTTACCGTAAATACATAGCCGCACTTTGTGCAGCTGCCTCCGCTTTTCGCATGGGCCTCCGTACCAAGGTCCGCTCCGCAGTCCGCACAGCTTATCTTATGCTTGGAGGTATCATTAGCTATCTTTGTATAGCTTTTATTGTCATGGCTGCAGGAGGCCTGCTTGGCATAGGTCCCTATATTGTCTACGGTTATGGACGCTCCATAGATACTGTTGGACCCGGAGCCATGGGCGCCGCAGGCCCAGTAAAGCTTATCATTTTCCAGATCCTCCATAAATTCGATAAGGTCCTCTCCGCTTAAGTCCCAATATACATCCATCTTAAGATAGCGTTCGCCGCTCGAGCTGCTTCCATGATTTTCATAGGAATTATAGGTCATGGTCCCAAGCCTTGGCTGCTCAGCCGTAGCATCATCCACAGAATAATATGGATAAGTAAATACGCCGGCAAGATTTCTTGCATCTCTGGTATGGAGCTCATATGTTACGAATAACCAAGTTCCACCCATATTATCCGTGCAGTCCACCTTTATATGCAGCCTCAGGGTATTGCCGTTTATCAAGGATGCCGTGATCATATGAGTATAGAAATCCGGAAAATAGAGTCCTGCCTCCGGCTCACTAAAACGCCTCCAGCGATACTCTCCGGCCTCACCCTCCTTAGGCCTTCCGTCCTCGTAAAGCTCCCTCACATAGGAATATACGCCCAAGCTGACAAAGGCCTCGCTCTCTTCATCAAAATACGCAAATTCCCAAGCCCCGAAAACATTGTCATGTCCATAGGAGACCGTCGTGGAGTAATAGGGCAGATACATCCTTTCTATGCCCTCATAACGGCCTAAGGAGCTCACCTCTGAAAGATAGGGATAAAGAGTATAAAGCTCCTCCCATGTCTCATCATCATAGCCTTCCTCAGGAAGGGACTCATATCGAAGGCTCAGGTCTCCCTGATGACAGGAAGATGCGGATGCAGTTTTAGCTGCCGTTTTTGCCGGCACGGAACCCGTTGCCGTCATGCCCCCTGAAGAAGCCTCTGCTCTTATGTCACAGAGCTTTTCTGATATCATCAATAAAGCATATAATGATACTGAAGCCATAAAGATGATGCACGCTGCTATTATTCCCCTCCTCATAAAAATCTCACCTCTGTTTTTCCTATAACGGGAAGCCAGTATATGCTTATCTCAGTTTCAAGCGTAAGCTTTTCTCCATTTTCCCCAAGCTTGACCTCGCATCTGTATATGCTTCCATCGTCCTCCTTTAAAAGCTTATCTGCCATAAAGGTCCCTTCATTTCCGGAAAGGGCCTTAAAGTCCGCTGCACCCTTCTTTTTCACTGACCAAGCATAGCCCAAGGCATATTCAGTCTGAGCATTAAATACTATCCTCCTGTATTGATAGCCTATATCTCCATATATGCTCTCATATTCGGCCTTGGTCTCTATGCCGTCCACATAAGCTACTGCATGATTGTTGACATTGTCCTTATCCCAAAGGTCCACGGTACCGGGCACATAGCCTTCCTCCTCCCATTCAGGAGGAAGCTCTATCTCCCCATCGCCGCCTCCGGGCTCGGATCCGCCTTCTTCATCGTCAGTGCCCTCCCCGCCTCCGGAGCCCTCTCCGGAGGGATCATCATCGTCATCATTATCCCCATCTCCTGTGCCTCCTATACCGGAAGGGCCATCCTCATGGCCGTCTCCTCCGGTAAAATCACTGTCAGTTCCATTGCCGTCCTCAAAGCTGAATTCATTGGCCTTCCATAAGGCCACGGCCTTGGTGCGGCCATCCTCGGTATGTATGGTATCCTTTAGATCTCCTTGATCGTCATTGGCTATCATATATCTGCTGCCATCCTTTATGAGGACTCCGTCCAGCGCCCCGGGGCTCTCTGGCATATCGTTGCCCTTGAGATACCAGCCTATAAAGCTGTGCTTATCGAGAACAGGCTCCTCCGGAAGCCTTATGAAGGAGTCATTGCTTTTGAGATAATTGCCCTTTGTATTTTTGCTGTCATATATAAGACTGCCATCGTTATATACCACAGCCTGTTCCCTTTCTTCGGCTCCATCCGGAAAATGACCTCCGTTTGCATCAAAAATAAGCCTGTAGGTCTTTGGCGTATAAAGGGCTTCAAATCGAAGCTTGGTCCCGTCCTTGGAGCTCAGGTTCTTCACATAGCTCTCTACCTTAAGAAAGCTTCCCGGTGTAATATCCGCCGCGCAGGAAGGGACAGGGTCCATGCAGCATACTGAAAGAAAAAGGCTAAGCAGTATCAGGGAGCAAAGATAAATGGCCCTTATATATACCTTGCTTCTTTTTGGCATCCAATCTGCCTCAGGCCCATGATATCCTTCTTTTTCATAAATGATGTCCTTAGGGCGCTTACTCCCTGACAAAGGGCATATCCGTCGCATCATCATAGCCAAAGCTCACCTCCTCAGATACTATATGGCCTGCTCTGTTCCATATCTCATATTCAAAGCTCCTTGAGCTATATCGTTTGCTGATAAGTATGCTCAGGCTTCCGTCAGCATTGGCCTTCAGAGGCCTTCGGCCTTCTTCGTCCTTCACATACCAAAATACATAGGTCCTGCTGTTGCCCTCATCAAGGATATTGGGAATAAGCCTTACAGCGGTTTTTTTCATAAGTGATGTGTCAAAGTCATTGCCATCCTCATCCACGGCCTCACTAAGATCTGTATGCTCCGTAAAGCCTATGATATCTGAAGCTTCACCATCATACTTATCCTTTAACGCCTCATATGCCTCCTCCCCGGTCTTATCAGGCAGCTCCTCATTATTTTTCAACTGCCCTGAAGCTATGGAAAAGTCAAAATTCAGCTCTAAAAGTGCCTCCTCAGGAAGCCTGTCTATCCGTATCCTGTATACAAATTCCTTTTCTGAGTCCGGTTTAGTGACGGATGGCTCACCGTAAAAAAACGAGCTTCCGTCCTTCCCTGCTATCTCCCCGAGCCTGACTTCTTCCTTTCCATCCTCTGTCATAAATACTGAGATGATGCCATCAGGCTCAAGGCCCTTGGTCAAAAGCTCCAGTCTTGGAACCAGTATCCCCTCCGTCTCTCCGCCAAAATAAGCCTTAAACCTAAGGAACAGCTCATCCCCCTCTCTATAAGGGCTTATCCTGTCCTCAAAATCTCCGCTGTCCGCTATGATAGCAAAATCCTTGTCAGAAGCTCCCTCCGGCTTCTTATCATCGGGATACGAAAAGTCCATGGTACCTGCCCTTATGCCGGAGGCCATATAAGAAGCCCTATCAGTAAAAAAGGCTGCGGCTGCTCCGGCAGAAAGGGTGATGCATAG